>JAZQJV010000001.1:0-12902 GCA_045541795.1 Patescibacteria group bacterium
ACTCTTTCTACTTTTTAGATGTGCTGCGCCCGCGAAAGCGGGCGCAGCTTTTTGCAGAAATTATATGATATATTTTTAGCAGTCTCAGAGTTACTCTGCTAACAATTTTAACTACTTTAAAATATATTGATATATCAATAATAATTTATTTATTGTATACAATAAATACTCAATTCTTGACAAAGATCTGCCTTCATGATATAATCTGTGTCACTTATGTCATCATCACAAAAAACTACAGAAAGGAAACATGCCTCGACCCAAAAGCAAAAGTGAATTACAAAAACTTGCGGCCGCCCATTTTCAAGCATTCCTAAATTTAGCCGATCACATGGACACGGTGCAAAAAACCACACCGTTTGATTTCTCTGCTGATCTATCAAAAAAGGAGCGCCATTGGGGACGTGACAAAAATGTGCGCGATGTGTACGTGCATTTGTACGAGTGGCACCAACTACTTTTGCACTGGGTGGCTAGCAATCAAGCCGGTAAGGCCTGCCCGTTTTTACCGGCACCTTATAATTGGAAAACTTACGGCGACATGAATCAAAAGTTTTGGGAAAAGCACCACAATACTTCTGAGCCAAAAGCTCGTGCGATGTTAGAAAAATCGCACGCCGAAGTCATGAAGCTCCTAGAAAAATTTAGTGACGAGCAACTTTTTACCAAAAAACTTTTTTCGTGGACGGGCACGAGTCACTTAGGCGCATATTTCATCAGCGCCACTAGTAGTCATTATGATTGGGCGAGCAAAAAGCTCAAAGCACATGCCAAAAACTGTGCCAGCAAATAAAAAGCTTTTCTCACCAAGCAACCGCTACATTGTTTTGTTACGTGGGATTAATATTAGCGGCAAAAACAAGATTTCCATGAAGGAATTACAACAAGAAATGGAAAAGAGTTTTGCCAATGTTGTCACGCTTCTAAATAGTGGCAACGTGATTTTTGATAGTCAAGAAAATGATACAAACGTCATCTCGCAAAAAGTGACGCGGTTAATTGAAACTCGCTTTGGCTTAAGTATTCCCGTTTGCGTGCTCACGCCAGCGTCACTAGACGACATTTTGCAGCATGCACCTGTATGGTGGGGCACCAATGACGAAATGATTTACCACAATTTGATTTTTATGATCCCGCCTATCACAGTCGCTCAAGTGCGTGCTGCCTTAGGCGAGCCCAGCGCTAGTCTGGAAAAAGCTCAATCGTACGGGGAAGCAATTTTTTGGTCTTTTGATTTAAAAAATTACCGTCGCGCGCGCTGGTGGCAACAAACTGCAATGTCGCCCATTCGCGATCAAATTACCATTCGCACGGCAAACACAATGAGGAAAATTAACTCCAAGTGCCATGCAAATTAAAGACACTACACCTTATCGCCGCCCACGCCCACGCGGATGGATTTTTCCGCTGTCTGTCCGTCACGGCTGTAAGCCTTGGCTCGCAGCGTGTACACGCCCCGATTGAGCCTCCATTCCACCTCAAATGAATGCTCACTTTTTTCTTCGACTTTTTCATCATTGCGGTACAACTCGATTTTTTCAATGCCCGCGCCGCTAGAGCCCTCCACCCGGAATTTAATGTGATCCAACTCCGTATTTTCACCGTCGCGGATGTCCCGGAAACCTACCACCACACCGTCACTACCCTCATCACCACACATTTCGGTAGGATACCGGTAACGGCCGTCTTCTTGACCCGCGATCCAAGCATCTATGCCTTCCTGGAAACGGTTACGGCCGTCCTCACTAAAAGGATCACTTTCCTGCAAGACAATGTATTCATTTTCGTCATAATCTCCCGATACTTCCTGACTGGTAGTGGCAATTTTATTTTGTCCGCGGCAGGTCTTGATTTTTTGGTGAATCGGATCGGGCAGACTGCCGAGCGTAGTTTTGACAAAATATTCTTCTTTGGTGGGGAAGCCATCATGAGCCGGGTAACCCGAAAGCGCATCCACCGTCACTTTTTGCACATTTGCCGGCACTTCCCACTCCGGTGTCTCGTAACCAAGCGCGATCAGATGGTCCACGATCCCCCGCCAAATTGGTGATGCTCCCGTGATACCAGACGCCACACTTTTCATTGGTGAGCCGTCATTATTTCCTACCCATACGTGCACCAAAAAGTTTTGCCCCCAGCCGATCGTCCAGTTATCTTTCATGCTGTTGGTGGTACCTGTTTTCACGGCAATCGGCCGGCCAGTATTTAGCTGCGAGTTGGCACCAAAAGCGGCTGTCCGTGCCCCATTATCGCTCAACACGTCATTGATGATAAAAGTTTCCCCCTCACCAAAAATCCGCTCACCGCGTACCGCTTGATATTTTTTCAGAGTTTGGCCGTGAATATTTTTGACTTCCAAAAACGCTGTTGGCTCTACCTTATAGCCGCCATTGCCAAAACTACAGTAAGCGCCGGCCATCTCGATCATGTGGACTTCGCCACCGCCCAAAGACAAAGCGAGACCGAGTTTTTGTAAGTTTTCTGGAGTGGGCGCAAGCGTAGAAATACCGGCTTTATCCGCAAATTCCAAGAAGTTTGGCACGCCTACGTAGGCCAGAGCCTTCACCGCCGGGATATTGTAAGAATTCCCCAGCGACTCGCGCAGAGTGATCGGTCCGCGGAATTTCCCATCATAATTTTTGGGGGTGTAAGGCTCAAGTTTGTCGTTGGCTTGGAAAGTGGTCGGTACATCGGCAAACACGCTCGCGGCCGTGCCGCCTTGCTGCATCAGATAAGCCAAGTATACTAGCGGTTTGATTGAAGAGCCGGGCTGCCGGAGTGCTTGCTCATTGGCGGTCACATTAAACTGTCCGTCAATTTCCGTGTCAAAGTAGTCACGTGAGCCCACCATCGCTAAAATTTGTCCGGTTTGCGGGTCTAAAACCAAAGCCGCACCATTACTGATCCCCATATTAGTCACTTTAGCTATTTCTTGCTTGACGATCGCCTCAGCAGTAGCTTGCAGTTGATAATCCAGTGTGGTGTATACCTCTAGCCCTCCTTCATCCACCATCTCATCGCCAAATTCTTCCCGCAATAAATCTTCCACCCAAAAAACAAAATGCGGCGCTTTGATTTGACCACTGACCCGCTCAAATTTGAAAGATTTCATTTCTTCTAGTGCGGCATCATATTCTTTTTGCACGATGTATCCGTCTTCTAGCATCCGCCGCAGCACACCTTGAGCCCGCAGCTGCCACAGATAATTCCCTTTGTCATCTGTACGTCCGGCAAAAGGTGAATAACGATTTGGCGACTGCGGCAATCCGGCGATCACTGCTGACTCGGCAATATCCAGATCAGTCACTGCCTTGTGAAAATAAGTGCGCGCCGCCAAATTTGCACCGTTGATATTGCCGCCGTAAGGAGCTTCGTTGAGGTACATTTCTAGTATTTGTTCTTTGGTAAACATCTTTTCAATCTGCATGGAAAGAATGAGTTCGCGAAATTTACGGATGACCTTACGTTCGCTGGTCAAAAGCATCATTTTCGTCAACTGCTGGGTCAGCGTCGAGCCGCCCACCACCCGTCCTTGCGTGAAGTAATAGTAAGGAATTCTCACGATCGTCAAAAAATCAAAACCGTGATGCTCATAAAATTCCTTATCCTCGATCGCGATGGTAGCGTCAATCAAGTGCTGGCTGACTTGATCCAGTGAAAAGGGTTCACGACGCTGATCTTGATAAAAATCATACAAAAGTTCACCGTGCCGGTCGTAAATTTTGGTGGAGTAGCCGCTATCCCGGACAACTTGATTTGGCGCCGGCAAATCTTTTGCGATGTACCAAAAAAAATAAGTAAAGCCACCCAAAGCCACCCAGGTAAGTACAAGCAAAAACACCCACCACGCCCGCCAACGCTTGAGTATTTTAATCCGGTCTGGTCGCTTTTTTCGGCCCCACATACGGCTATTATATAATTTTTCCGCTCAATGTCAAGAGGAAAACACAAAAACACTTGATTTTTCCGCATATTTGTGGTATAATCACGGCTTGATTCCCCGGGAGCTGGCGCTCCCAATCGGGAGTTCTTTAAAAAAAGCAAGCGACTCGAGGGAAAATTAATCAGGAGGTGGACAAAATGTCCAAATTCTTACGTTTTTTGTGTCTGGTAGCTTTGATAGCCGGTGCGGCAGTGGCCATGTTTGGCCTGAAGCCCACGCTGGACACCGTCCATGATTGTACCATGACGGCCGTACAGTATTGTCGTGACTTACCACTTCATCCGTGGCTGCGAGAAAAGGTATTGCCGCTTTTTGGCCTTATAACCGCACCAATCAGTCAGGACGAGCACGCAGTCAAGCTGCCCGATCTGCACCAGTTTGCCCGGCAGGCTCAGGTGGAAGAAAAACCTGATCCTGTCTCACCGGCCGACGGCCATGACTTAGCACCTGTGGTGAAGACAACTAGTACAGATACGCCCGTCACGCCCACACCAACAGTTACCAAGCCGCAGCCTGAGTCCGAGCCAGACGTTCACGACGATACCATTATTACCCACAATTCCGACCCGGCCAGTAATCCCGAGCTGGTATCGGCATCGGCGCCGGTTAGTGCCGACAAGCCCGCCGCTCGCCGCCCTCGCACCCTCCCGGCGTACTATTACGTCATCGAGGACGAGGACATGTTGCGCCAGTATTTTAATTGCACGCCTTCGGGTGCCGGCTGGATTGTCAGTACTAAGGCTGAAGTTCCGGAAAACTACTTTTTCCTTTTCTCGACCGTATTTGCCGTCGATGTGGACGGCGAAAATTATGACCGCAGTATGCCCATCACCAAAAACACCAAAGGGCTTATTCGCGTTTACTACGCCGATTAAAAATCGTCACTTGCTTTACTTACCCCGCCACGTGCGGGGTTTTTACTGGCTAACTGTCGTCATTTGTCTGCTCGCCACCTTCCTCGACTGCCAGCTCTTGCTGTAGTTCATCATCAGTCAATAATATTTCTTCCAGTGATTTATTCGTGTAGACTACCAAGCGTCGATCCCAATGCGTCAGTCCATCACTACTTACTGACGCCGCCACGATCTCATTACTACCGGATTCTAGATTTACGTCTAGTGAAAAATTACCATTTTGATCAGTTGTGATCACAAAATTCTTTTGATTGACAAAAACTACCACCTGCGCGCCCGGTGTCGCCTCGCCCGTGATCGTGAGCGCTTTATTGTCAAACACGGCTTCTGCCTCAGGTGTGATGATCCGCAAAGCCTTTGAGCGCATATCAGGTAGCTGGGTTACTGGCGGCGGCGAGGCCGGCTTTGGAGGAGGGGTGGGAATAGTAATCTGTTTACCGCTGCTGCGCCAAAAAATCACCGTCGTAGCGATCAGCGACACGACGATCCCCAAGACAATTACAATCACATATTCATGCCAATTTTTCATCTCCCATATTATATCACAACTCCTATCAAATTCTGCTTGCATTCTGTCGGCAATATGTTATAATTATTTATTATGAAAAATACACAAAAAAGAGATTCCATCCTGATCTTAGTGACGGTTTTGGCCGTGATCATTTTAGTTTACTTGCTCGTGCTCACCGGCAAGCGTCCCACCAAAAAAGTTGTCGTCACCAATGTCCCCAGTCAACCGGTTGCTGCTACACCCACGCCAGCGCCTGCAGACGATGCTCCCGTCGTCCCGATGACACCGATTGAGACTACCACCTTTATCGAAGATACTATTACTACTTCTCCCACTCCCGAAACACCGGCCCCAGTAGTCGACATTGTCACTTACGAGGCTGAATAAAACGGATCTGAGATTAATTGCTGCTGTGCGTGGCGAGCGCGTTACTCTTCGACTATGCCATTGGTTAGTAAATCGTTGAGCCTCAGGCGTGCTTCCTCACTCATTTGTGGCTCCACGTACGCTGCTTCCGGTACAAAAATCACCACTGTCCCGTCCTGATTGGCGGTTAACTTTTCCCCGTCCCAATCATACTTACTTTTGCCGCCACCCGGCGCATAAATGTACTCATCGTCATACGTCCATGCCTCTTGGTCGCCAAAAGCATTAAAAGTCGCCACTCCGCTGCCGTCAAGCGCAAGCTCCATGCGCGTCTCGCTTGTGCCCGTCATTTTCACGAGCGCGATCAGTGTGGCCAAGTCATAATTACTGGCAGCGTCATTAATTTCTACAGCCACATACGTGCCCGCCGGGACAGTAGTGATGGGAGCGCGGATTTCACCGCTGTCAGTACTGGCTTTGTCTGCGCTAGTTGGTGTGTTTGGCATCGCCACACTGTCGCGTTTGGCTTTTTGCCATTTTTGACTGCCGACTCCTGCAGCGCGCAGCCACAATATTAAAACTGCACCTATTAATATCGCTGCGCCGGCATACATCCACCACGGCCGCGCTTTTTTTGCAGCCAAAAAATTATTGGTGGTTTCATTTTTGCCGTTGGTAGTGTCTTTGCTATTTGTCATGTTTTGTATTATAACATATCAAAGTAAAAATTTAAGTTTTAAAATACCTCAAAATATGGATTTTTAAAAATAACTATGTATCAATATAAAAACTATTTATTGTATACAATAAATACTCAATTATTTTTTTCATTTTCACCTTTCTCATCATTTTTTCTTTTACCAAAGATCAGCCACCACCAAATCATCACCAGTACTACCATCCCGGCAAGAATACACCACCACGGCCAAAAACTATAAGCGTCAGCGCGGGTACTCGCACCCAATACTTGCGGCAATGGTGAAGCGGTGTTACTTGTTTGTTTGCTACTTTGTGCCACCCGGCGCTCGCTACTTTTGTTGTCGCCATCTATCTGCCTGTCTACCTTTGCAGTCGTGGTGTTTCTTCCCGTTTGTTGATCGCTCTTTATACTGGTTTTAGTCTCCTTGTGGTAACTAGCCGTCGGCACAGTCTTATTATCACTACTATTATTATTAGCATTATCACTGGCGGTGTCATTATTGGTGTAATAATTATTGACGACATTGGTGGTGCTTGTTTGCGTGATGCTGCTGGCATTATTGCTGTTGTTACTGTCAGTTGCCGTTGTCTCCTGAGTACTGTCTAGTGTATTAATTGGTGAAGTCGTCTGCGTATTTGCACTCGCGCCTGCATCTGCGTTGACTGTATTGTCGGCGTCACGAGTTTGATCGCTGTCTACTGTATTTACATCCGTCTGTCCGCCGCCACTTGCTTGCTGGTCTCCGGTTTCGCTGGGTGCGGGCAGCGGTTCACTGGTCGCCTCGGGATCCGGCTCTGGCATTGGTGAGGGTACAGGCGCCGGCTCATCCGTGGCCTCTGGGCTGGGTGATGGTGCGGGTTCTGGTGACGGTGTTGGTGGTGGCGTTGGCTCGGGAATTGGATCGGGAGAAGGTATGGGGGTTGGCTCGGGAGTTGGTGCTGGCGTAGGAGTGGGGGAGGGTACTGGCTCTGGCACATCGCTGCTAGCGTTAATCGCCCAGCTGTAATTGACGATCACGTTTCTGAGTTTTTGCGCTTGGAAATAATTATACCGCCGGTGTGCCCAGACAAAATTAAGCACTGCCGTCTGCTCGCTCGTGAGCGTATAGGTGAAAGGTTCTTGAGTCAGCCGAGATAAATTCCAATTGCTGATCACGGCCGTAGGGCTCGCCTCCGGATCACTGCCAGCGCGCGCTGTGAGTGAGAGGTCTAAGATTTCATCCAAAACCTGCGGGTGCGCGATACTGGTAGACAGCTGGAAACTGACGTCTACCGGGTATGCAGTCTGATTGATCAGCTGTACGGCTTGCGACTCCAGTAAATTTTCTCGGCTAAAATGGTGATCAGTACTCGTGTGATCATCCAGGATGCAGCTCTCGCCGCTACAAGTAATTGTCTTATCTACTGACATAATTCTCTTTCCATTCCCACACGGCCGTATCTCGTATCAAATCATAATCGCCTGTCACCTGTGTGTATTCTAGTTCATCAATAATTTGATCTTGGTCGCGATCATATAAATAATAGTGTCCGCCCTCACGCGACATCTCGGGCAGTGTACAGCGCACAAAATATTCCCCTTTGTAGATCTCGCCATAATAAAGATAATCATCAGGACATGCAGACAGCTGCCAGCCTTCGTCTTGACGCTCATAAATGACAAATCTGTCCAGATCGAGTGTGGGGTTGCTCAAATTTACCACGACCTGTGCCTCTCCACTAGCCTCACCAAAATCAACCTGACTAAAATATACCGGTTTTTCTAGTTTTATTGTCGTCGGCGTACATTTATTCTTTTGGCAGTGATACACGTCTGTCGCCGGCGTGAAATGTCCCCAGCTGTCTTGGAAACGCACGGCCGCATAAAATCCCGTCTCCCACGCACTCTCATCTACAGGGAAATTAGCTACCTGCCATCCTTGGGTCGGCGACTGGTAAGCGATACCGCCAAGATCCTCACGAGCGGTTTCTGTAATCTGGTGCACATCTGCCCACTGACTTAGTAATTGCTCGCCGTTTTGGCTGATGCCCAAAACCGCCCTCACCAAGCGGTTAGCATTTTTGAACTTACTATTGGTCAGCACTGCCGTCAGGCTGTCGTCTGTTTCTTTGATCAGCTGATCTGCACTCACCAAGATCTCGGCCGTGGAGCGGTAATTACGTTCATACCGGTCTATTGGCATCAGGCGCATAGACATCATCTCACCGTCTACCACGTCGCCCACCCAGATCTCACTATCTATCGGCACTGGACAGCTGGTATCCTGGCAGTAGATGTCGTCGTCTCGTACATAAGCAAATTCCTGGCCGTCGTGCCGCTTGAGCACTATCGGCGCATCTAAAAGTTGTGGCAAGAGGTTAAAATTAAAACTATAAAACTGTACTCGTGCATAATTACTCCCGGAGACAACGCTGCTTGCCCGCAATGCCGTGATTTTAATCTCCCGATTGTCACTACTACAGCCAGGATTCGGGACGCTAATCTTCCCGTCCATACTGCTACCCGTATCGCCGCCAAAAGCCAATGGCTGGCTACCGCATACCTCCAGAGAAAAAAGTGGCGGTTTCATTTTTTTATACGTCCCATAATTTGTCACCCGATAAGTAACCGAAAATGTCGCAAAATCCAAATCCTCCTCGGGAATAGTATAGGTAATTGAGGGTAAATAATTACTAGCGGTGGTATTAAAGTGGATATAAGAACGGGCTTGGTCGGCAGTCATGACGACTTTGCTGGCACTAATCAATTTAAAACGAGGATCACTGCCCTCGATCATGCTCACGTAATTTTTTTCGTGGATATTTGTCCGGCGCCACTGACCAGCCAGCAAGACTTTGGCGTAGTAATCATCAATACTTGTGATGTGCTCTGGCCACACGTCTTCATAGATCAAGCGATTATTACTGATCATCATCGTCGGCGCCTGCCAAGCGTGAGTCATTTTACAGCTGGCCAGCGCTAGGCCGATCATTACTAATAGTTGCCGCCATTTTTTCATTTTACCTTTCACATTTTGTGGCCACCCGGAGACGAACCCTTCTGGGGACAGCCCGGTGAGGTTCCTCATTGAAAACGGAATCCCGGGTGGCTTGCTATATTATCTACGAGATTCTTTCAAATTCTTTCATATAATTACCGCTTTATTACCGCAGGCTGGCAATTATTCACTCCATATCAATCAAAAAAGCAAATTCAATCTATCACAAAATTGCTCACTTCATTTTCTTCCAGGCGGAAAATATCCTCAAAAACATCATTTGCTGATATATTACCATAAAAATAACTGTGTACCAGTATTATTTTTACATTTATAATTTTCGTCTGGTTTTTCGGTTTGCGGCCAGGCGTGAGCTGCGATTGGTCAAGCAAAACCCACCCTTGACAAAGTCCTCATTTTGATATATAAAATTTGAGATCACGACAGTAATAAACAGAAAGTAATGATGGCAGTGACACTGTATAAAAAGCAAAAACAAATTTATGACTATTTATGTCAGTATATCCAAAAGAACGATTTTGCGCCTACGCTCAAGGAAATTGCCGACGCCATGCATGTCAACTCTGTCGCCACTATCCACGAACATCTCAAAGCACTGGAAGACAAAAACTTGATCCGCCGCTCCAAAGGCAAAAATCGTTCTATCGAACTGACCAATCGCACCTTGCTCAAAATCACTGAAGGTGTTGACTTACCAGTGACCGGATTCCTGCGTTTTAGCGAGCCGATCACCACCAATGTCCGTACCGATCAGACCTTCCGCGTCTCGCCAGAACTGATCACCGGCAAAAAACGTGCCTTCATTCTCCAGATCCAAGGCGAGGGCTGGAGCGGCGATCTCCTCACGGATGGTGATTACCTCGTGCTTGAAGAAGACCCAGATGTGGATAATGGCACGCCGGTGGTGGCCGTGCTCGAAAACGGCGCCGCTACTGTCTGCCGCTATTTCCGGGAAGCTACCCGTATCCGGCTGGAAAAAATGTATGATCAAGACGCTATGCCGATTTATGCCGGCAAAGTCAAAGTGCTTGGTCACATTATGGGGATGATTCGCAAAAATTTCTAAAAGCCACAATTGGGTCGCAAAAGCGCAAATTATGGTGTATAATACGGTAACCTATGATAGTTCGACCAATTGCCTTTGAAGAAAAAGACATTTACAACCGGATCGTCACTCATCCTCTCCAATCTTGGGAGTGGGGCGAATTCAAAAAAGTTACCGGCCAAAAGGTGGAGCGGATCGGTTTTTTTGAGGGCAACAAACTCATGAACGCCATCCAAGTTTCCTTCCATGATATTCCCGGCGGCTACACAGTGGGCTATCTGCCCAAAGGCCCTATGCCTGACGAAGAACAAATCTACGCTATGCGTGAAATCGCCAAAAAAAACAACGCTCTTTTTATCAAAATCGAACCCAATATCCTCTCGCCAGTTGACTCCAAAAATTCTGCTTTTGACTCCATTAATACTTTCATCAGCCAGCGTGGCGGTAAAAAAGCCCGTAATATTTTTACTCATTACACTTTTTTGCTCGATCTCACCCGCTCACAGGATGAACTTTTTGCCGCCCTCCACTCCAAAACCCGTTACAACGTCCGCCTCGCCATCAAAAAGGGCGTCCAAATTATTGATGACACCAGCACAGACGGGCTGGAAAGTTTTATCCGCCTCCTAGAGGAGACCACCAACCGCAAAAATTTCCACGCCCACAACGCTGACTATTATCGCCAGATGTGGCAGACGCTTGGCCGCAGTGGCATGATGAAAATCTTCCACGCCGTCTATCAGGATACCGTCATCGTTTCTTGGATTGTTTTCCTTTTTAACAACAAACTCTACTATCCTTACGGCGCCTCATCAGTCCTCCACCGCGAGGTGATGGCCTCCAACCTCATGATGTGGGAAGTCATCCAGTACGGTAAAGAACACGGTGCCACGTCATTTGACATGTGGGGTGCTTTAGGCCCCAACCCCAACAAAGCCGATCCCTGGTACGGTTTCCATCATTTCAAGGAAGGCTATGGGGCGACGCTCGTGGAGAATTTCCCCACGTACGATTTTGTATACAATCAAAGTCTTTATTACCCATTTATCATGGCAGATAAAGTTCGTCAAAAATGGCTCAAGCGCAAGAAAAAATAAGCGTGAAAGGATCAATGCAAACAAAATACAAACGGATTATGCTCAAGGTAACGGGCGAGTCATTACTCGGCAATCGTGAATACGGCATTGATCCGGCTGCCGCCCGGGAGCTGGCTGAAAAAATCAAGGCGGTGGCTGATCTGGGAGTGCAAGTGGCCATCGTCATCGGCGGCGGTAATATTTTCCGCGGCCTTTCTGGCTCCAAAAACGGCATTGATCGGGCCACCGCCGACTACATGGGTATGCTGGCCACCGTGATGAACGGCATGGCACTGGAAGATGCTCTCATCAAAGCTGGCGTCCCCGTGCGTCTCCAGTCGGCGCTCACCATGACCAGTGTCGCTGAGCCATTCCTGCGCAAACGTGCCATCCATCACTTGGAAAAGGGGAGAGTGGTCATCCTTTCGGCCGGCACTGGCAATCCTTATGTCACCACGGATACCGGCGCTTCACTCCATGCACTCGAGCTTCACTGTGAAGTTTTAATGAAAGCCACCAAAGTGGACGGTGTCTATGATAAAGATCCTATGAATCATCCAGATGCTCGCCGCTACCAGACACTCAATTATCGCGACATCCTTCATGATCGGCTAGAAGTCATGGACGCTGCTGCCCTCTCGATGTCAATGGATAACAATCTTACTACGCAAGTGTTCCAGCTTTTTGAAGGCAACTACTTGATGCAAGCAGTGCAAGGCGAACCGGTGGGTACCATCATGAGTAATGACGTGGAGACCAAATTTGCCTAAAATCTAGGCCGATTGACGTACCATTTGAGCTGTCACTTTTTGGGCGCAAATTAGTTAATCTGCGATTTTGTGTGGCACGAAATGCTACACGTGTGGCATTACTTTGCGATTTTCGCCTGGTAAATATATCATAAACTGTGTGGCATTTTGCATCTTTTGTGTGGCATTCGCACAGTTGCGTGTGGCATTTTGAGTACAAAATGTGTACAAATCTGCACTTGACAGCACGACGATATCTGTTATAATATACCCGGCCTGATAAGCTTCACCTGCCCACGTTATGATAGTGAGTAGGTCAAAAACTAGTAACCTGCGTGAGAGCGATTTCGTAAATCGTTACTAGGTTTATCAGGCTGAATAACAACCGGGATCGCTCTCGGATCTATTCCTTCCCGGCAGAAGTGACAAGAAAGGTACGTATGCTGAGCCGATCGGGGTGGGTCTTTTTGGCACATATTTTCTTTATTGTCCTCTCCTACTTAGGAGAGGGGGACCAGCTCGTGAGAGCTGGTGGAGAGGTACTAGCGGCCACCTCTACCACCACTACCAAGAAAATCAAGAACATCGCCGTGGGAGAAG
>JAZQJV010000002.1:0-13161 GCA_045541795.1 Patescibacteria group bacterium
TCCCTGCCGGTCGATCTGGAAGACGTCTGGCGTGCCTACCGGCACATTGGCACTACAGCCTTGCGGCTTGGCGTCATTGGGCACGTTGTCACCGCTGGCATGCCGGTCGGCCGGGTCATTAGTACCGGCAGGCGCTGGAGCGTTCTCATCACCCTCCTTTTTATCCTCATCCGGCTCTTCTGGTTTATCATCTTCATCAAGATAAAGGGTCACTGTCTCCCCTCTTTCTATCTTATAAGACCGCAATTCACCATCTTCGTACAGATTTGCCTCCTCGAGGAGATACTCAAAACCCAGTTCTTTTTTACCCGTCATCGTCATGTAAACCTGTGCGATCTCCCGGATTTGTTCATCCAGCACTGGTGCTCCTATACTCACGATCTGGCCATCCGCCACCGTAAGGATATAATAATCTTCCAGATCATCATCGCTGCTGCCATTGATCGGCACGACCATCATGTAATCAGTCGCCCCGGCGCTACCCATGATCTCTTCCATATACTCTTTTACCTCAGCCGGAGTTTGTTCATCATCAAATTGCACCGTCATCTTGCCCTTATAACTCTGGAGGGAATAAAAGTAAAAATAGCTATCATTGTCTGGCATCTGGAAAATCCATTCGTCAGCGTCAAAATAAAACTTCTGCCGCCACTCATCATCCAGGTACAAATACAGCCGCACTGCCAATTCTGGCGCTGGGATGATGCTTTCTGGCGTCGCCTCCCCTCTTTGCGCCGACACCATCAATACGTCATCGTCTGGCTCATAATAAAACTCCAAGTAATACGCCACCTGGTCATTTTCATCTAGCTGGAAAAAGTTGACTTCAGTATCAAGAAAAGCATGGCGATGAGTAACAAAATACTGGAACATCGGGTCTATATCCGTGATATCTGGCGTAATATAGTGTTTGGTGCTGGCAAAATCTGTAAAAAGCAGCGGCCGGCCGTCAATGTTCTCGATCGTCCCTTCCCCTTCATTCAGGGCGATATACTCGCTACAGCCAACAGTATCCGGAGCGGTCGTATAACAAATATTATGCCAAGCCAATTCACTCCAAGCATTGTCAAAAGCTGCCGCCGCCGCATCCGCCTGATCGTAAACACTTTCTCCCTCCTCCAAGCGGAACTGGACCACGCTGAGTGCATTCTCCACGTCAAAACTCACCACCATCCCTGCCGACTCCATATCGGCGCCGATATAACTTATCTGATCCAAAACGCCGATGTCGCTGTCTAGCGCACTCATCAGCGCCTCCAGATCTGGATACACCGCCGTCGCTGGTGTCGGTTCTTCCGCCTGCACGCTCGTCACGAGAAAGTGCCGATTGCTGCCAAAAATACTCTCGCCCATCGTACCTATAGCTACCAAAATCAAGCTCATCACCAAAAAAATTCCCGATAAACCAAAATATTTTTGCTGTCTCATCCAGTTCCCTTCATTCTTGATTTCGTCATGTTTATGCAATTTTATCAACATGGAAAACATTATAGCACACAACAGCGGTAAATAAAAGCTGACGCTTTTGTCTATTATAATAGACATTTTGTCTACTATAGTAGACAAAATGAACCCTGTTTCCAGGGTTCATTCCATTTACCAGTTCCTAGTAGGTAGACGTTTACATCATCCCGCCCATGCCAGGATTCATCGCTGGGACGTCTTTTTTCTCCTCAGGAGCGTCCGTCACCAAGGCTTCCGTGGTCAGGATCATCGAGGCGACACTGGCCGCATTCTTGAGGGCAGACATCTCCACCTTCGCCGGCTCGATCACGCCGTCAGCTACCAGATCACTAAATTCACCCGTCATGGCATTGAAGCCGTAGTGCGCATCACCTTTTTCTTTGATCTTTTGCACTACCCAGCCGCTATCCACACCGGCATTGACAGCCAGCATCCGCACTGGTTCATCCAGCACTGATTTGATCAGGTCAATACCTGCCTGTTCATCACGGCTTTCGGCTTTCATCTTATCAAGCTGTTTGCTGGCCTGGATGAAAGTCACTCCACCGCCAGGGATGATCCCCGTCTCGATGGCCGCTCTCGTGGCTTCCTTGGCATCTTTCACTCGTTCTTGGAGGTTTTTCATCTCTAGCTCAGTGGTAGCGCCCACGCGGATCACCGCCACACCGCCAGTAAGTTTTGCCTTGCGCTCCAAAAGCTTTTCCTTGTCAAAATCAGAAGTGGTGTGCTCAATTTCCCGATCAATCAAGGTAATTCTCTCTTTGATCGCATCTTTGCTGCCTTTGCCGCCCACGATCCGTGTGCTGTCTTTATTGGCGCGCACCGTCTCAGCCTGGCCTAAGTCCTCAAGTTCTACGTCTTTGAGAGCCATGCCTGTCTCGCTGGAGATAAATTTTGCGCCCGTCAAAGCCGCAATATCTTTGAGCATTTCTTTGCGCCGATCACCAAAACCTGGTGCTTTCACGGCCAAAGCATTGAAAGTGCCGCGCAGTTTATTGACCACCAGGGTGGTAAGCGCTTCGCCCTCAATATCATCCGCAATGATCACAAAATTTTTACCTTGCGTCATGATTTTCTCTACATATGGGAGTAAATCATTTTGCACGTTGGAAATCTTCTGGTCAGTCACCAGGATAAGCGGATTCTCGATCACCGCTTCCATGCTGTCGGCGTCTGTCATGAAGTAGCTCGAGACGAAACCTTTATCAAATTCCATTCCCTCTTTATGGTCAATGGTGATCTCGGTGGTCTTGCCTTCCTGCACTTCCACCACGCCATCTTTACCCACCATTTTGAGAGCTTTAGCAATTTTGTCTCCAATTTCCTCACTTTGGGCGGATACAGTCGCCACTTTCTTCCAGTCTTCTTCTTTCACCGGCGTGGCCAATTTCTCGATTTCGCCTACCACTTTATCAGTCGCTTTCTCGATGCCTTTTTTCATGATCATCGGGTTCACGCCAGACGTGACCAAAGTCATCCCTTTGCTCGCAATTTTCCAGGCAAGCAAAGTGGCCGTGGTGGTACCGTCACCAGCCGCGTCATTTGTTTTGGCAGCAGCTTGCTTGACCATTTCGGCGCCCATATTTTCAAATTTGTCTTCCAAGGAAATTTCCTTAGCGATCGTCACCCCGTCATGAGTGACGTTGGGTGCACCCCAACTCTTATCCAAGGCGACATTGCGACCCTTGGGCCCGAGCGTCGTCGTCACGGCGGCGGCCAGTTTATTTACACCTGCCAGCATTTTCTGCCGGGCTTCATCACCATAAATTACTCTTTTTGCCATAATTCCTTTCTAGATTGTCTATTATAATAGACAATTATGCTACTTTAGCCAAAATGTCTTCAAACTTCAAAAATTGATAAGTTACATCGTCAATTTTCACATCGTTACCGCCCCATTTCTTGTAAATGACGGTATCACCGACTTTCGCCTCCAGGTTGGCGTGACATTTGCAATCTTTGCAGTCGCAGTCTTCACACGGGCAAGCCGCGCCAATGGCCAACACTTTACCGTATTGCGGTTTTTCGGCATTGGTATCCGTGGGCAACACGATCCCCGATGAAGTTACCGTCTCTTTTTCGGCCGGTTCCACCAATACGTAGCCAGCCATTGGTTGCAGTTTTTTGACGTCTAGTTTCATCATTCTCCTTTCTTTTTGCCTATTCACGGGCAAAAAATTACTTAATGATCACTTTTTATCTATACTGCTCTCTTGAATCCCTCCTTCATTAGCAGTCTTAGCACTTATTATACAACACTGCTAAAATTTGTCAAGGGGCAATTTTACCAATTTGTGTGGTATAATATGAGAAACGGAGTGTGGCGCAGTTGGCTAGCGCGCGCGCCTGGGGGGCGTGAGGTCGCAGGTTCAAGTCCTGTCACTCCGACAATCTGGCGAATTGTCGCCAGATGGCCTTTAAAATTTCATCATTTCATGGAGGTATTTGTTTTGTTGAAACGTTTTTACCATCACCACCCTGTACTTACCCGCGCTATCGGTGATCTGAGTCATTTGCTGGCACTATTCCTCACTACCACCAGTGTCATTGCGGCCCTACAACCCGAGACGACGCCTCGCGTTTTTGTCAGCATCGTCAGCCTGGCGCTTTTTTTCTTTGCGCTCGACTGCATCATGCCGCACACAAAACATCTTGATTAAAAGGCCTTTCCCCCTCTCGCGAGGGGGCTTTTTATATATATTCTTCCCGCATAAAAAGAGCCAAGTGTCTATTATAATAGACAAAAACGCCCCGTCGCGCAAATTGCTCCAAACTGCCCACCAAAAACCGCCAAAACCGTGGTATAATATCTTTACCATGCGGGAATAGCTCAGTTGGCTAGAGCGTCTCCTTGCCAAGGAGGAGGTCGCGGGTTCGAGTCCCGTTTCCCGCTCACATGGATATGTACATACCGCCATACACTATCACCGATGAAATTCTCAATTTAGTTGCGGCCATCAGCCAATGCTTAGGCGAACTCACCGTCACTCCCTCCTCTCCAGATCTGCGCCTGCGCCGTGAAAACATCATTCAGGCCATCCACTCTTCACTCGCCATCGAAGGTAATCCGCTCACTCTCGAGCAAGCAAGTGTTCTGCTTGCCACTGACGGCCCCATTGCCTCCAGCAATAGTGAGCGTGAACTCCAAAACGCCCTCCAAGCATACGAAAAACTACCCATCCTCGATGCCTATAATCAAAAAGATTTGCTTGCCTTACATCAGATCATGATGGCCAACCTCGTACCAGATGCCGGTCGCTACCGTGATCATGGCGAGGGTGTCTACCGTGGTCAGCAGTTGATTTTCATGGCACCACCAGCCACACGCGTGCCCACTCTCATGACTGATCTTTTTACATGGCTTGCCGCCAAAAATACCACCGTCCATCCGCTTATTACTTCCAGTATCTTCCACCGCGAATTTGTCTTCATCCATCCCTTCACTGATGGTAACGGTCGCGTCGCCCGCGCTTGGCAGAGTTTACTCTTGCTACGCTGGCATCCTTTTTTTGCCATCTTACCAGTAGAAACGCTAATCAAGCAACATCAAAACGAGTACTATACCGTCATCAATCAAAGCAATCAGCGCGGTGACTCCAGTGATTTCATTGCTTTCATGTTGCGGCTGATACAACTCAGTATCGCCAGGCAAGCAGATCAAAACGGGCACTAAATTTTTGCCGTTACTCTCTCGCCTCTGCTCGCGTCGCTCTCCAGATCTGGCGCAATTGCTTCGCCTGAGCACTAAATGCCTGCCTGTCGGGCGCCAGCCACTGATTTAAATCATCCAGCGCTCGCTGCTCGGCCAAAAACTGCTCATTTATGGCCGCAGACTGCCCCTGCCAATCATAACTATTATCACTCTTACCACTCGCTAGCGCTGTTTGTAAACGCTCCCGCTCGGCGCGCTCATTTACCCGCAACAAGCGTGCGATCTGCTCTGCCAGCGGCTGGATCTCGCTGTTTATCTCCAATCCCTTATGTCCAGTCACCAGCCAGCGTGCCTTACCCCGAGCATAAGTCACCAGCTCTGCATTGAGCGCCGCGATCGGTCGCGGGTTTCTCTGGTCATATTCTGTCCCCCGTCGCCAGATCTCGGCCAGTTCTGGGTCACAGCTCACCAGATCCCACACTTGCTCATCTGTTAGCATTGTTTCCGACTCTGCCCGCAGCCATTCTGGACGAGCTACCGGCTGCTGCTCGTTATTCGTGACATCTTCATTTTTTTCATCACCAGAGGTAATGTCTTCCTCTTGTCTATTATAATAGACACTTTCGGGTTCATTTTTGTCGTCACTTTCATCAATTTGAGTATTATATTCGTCTTCTTGTGTATTATAATAGACGATTTCTGTTTCCTGTTCCTTATCTGTGTCACTTGATTCTACTGGCTCTCCAGATGTGAGGCTCTCTGTTTGTGTATTATAATAGACACTATCATCTGCCTTTTGCTCCCCCTCCTGCTCTTCTTCTCGCCGCGCCACCACTCGCCCCAAAATCGAGAAAGGTTGCAACACATCCGGCATATTGTCACCCGTCATCAAATCTTCATAATCAGCCGCCTGCGCCGCGCCTGTTTCCAGGCGTTTTTCATCCGCTTGTTTGGCCGTATCTACAGGCTTTATTTCTTCTTCTGGGAAAATCTTCTCCCCACTAGCATCCACCAGTTCACTCAGTTTCACGTCTTCAGGCATTTCCTCCATTGGCGGCGCCAAAAGTTCTGCCACGCTCCGCCCGCGCTCCAGCCCGCTCACCCAGATATTGAGTGTGCGCACCCAGTCTGGCATCGGCCAGGCTTCGCCTTTCATCGCTGATAAAGTCTGCAACCGGCGCGTGGTTTCCATCGCCTGGCGCCACAGCGCCACCACCTGCGGTATTAGCTCCGTCATTTCGGCATTAGCCGCCACTGCCGCTTCCAGATCTGCCCGCAACTGGGTAAATTGAGCTTCTTGCGCGCTATTGGCTTGAATTTTTTCTGCGTAGTCCGCCTGCCGCTGCTCTGCCTGAGCACGCAGCTTGGCGGCTTCGGCCGCCTCACGAGCTTGTCTCCGGGCTTTGGCGTCCCGCACCACTTCCAACCGGTGAGCTTTCTCCCGACCATAACGTACCCGCTCTAAAAGCCTCTGGCTCAAAGAAGTCGGTTTGCGCTTCACGTCTAGCTCACTCGTATCTTGGCGAAATTCTGTTTCCATCTTTGCGCTCACTTTCCCATATTTGCCGGCCTATTATACTATAAACTCCCCAGATTTGCAAGTTTGTGGTATAATACACGCCATGCGCACACTACAAATCACTGATCCATCCGCCATTAGTGCCGCCCTGGCCGTCCTCCAGGCGGGAGGTCTGGTCATTTGCCCTACAGAAACAGTCTACGGCGTGCTGGCCGACTGTGAAAACGCCGCTGCTATCAGCAAATTGCTCACCTATAAGCGCCGCCCCGCCGGCAAAGCCGTCTCGATCGCCGTAAGTAGTCAAGAAATAGCCAGCCGCTATGTCACCATCAATGATCAAGCCCACCGGCTTTATCAGACCCTCTTACCGGGTGCTGTCACGGTGGTTTCTGCCAGTACTCATCAGGCTGATACCCGGCTAGAAAGCGAATTTGGCACATTAGGTATCCGTATCCCAGATTATCCATTTTTACTTGATTTACTGGCAAAATTTGGTCACGGCGTCACTGCCACTTCTGCCAATAGCGCCGGCCGCAAAACTCCATATACCATCAACGACATCATGACACATCTATCTAGCAAGCAAAAAAACTTGATTGATCTAGTGATTGATGCTGGCAGCCTCCCGCCCAATCCGCCGTCTCTGGTCATCGACACCACGCCTTCCACCCCCATTGTCATGCGTCCATCTGATAAATTTCAACAATTTTCGTCTTTTGATCGGCAAAAACTTATAAGTCATGACGCTGCCGAGACTCAAGGTTTAGCTGGCAAACTTATTTTGCCGTTTTTGCCACTTATAAGTTCATCTGGTCTGCTGATTACTCTTGACGGCGATCTGGGTGCCGGCAAAACCACTTTCACCCAAGGCCTGGCCGCTTTCCTTGGCATTAACGAAACCGTCAACTCGCCCACGTACACCTACCTCAAGCAGTACCCATTTACCAAGTTTGACCAAAAAGGTGAACTCTGCCACCTTGACGCCTGGACAATAGATCGTCCTGAGCTCCTGCAAGCCTTACAAATTGACACTCTCTTTACGCCTCATCACTTAGTGATCATTGAATGGTGGCCGCAAATCGCTGCTTTTTGCTCTTGTCAACTGCCACGGCTAGACGTGGCTATTCACCACGGCCAAAAAGAAACCGAACGTACACTCATCGTGACCGATATGACTAAAAATATTGATAAAAAGGAATAATTTATAATGACTAAAATTCTCGCTCTTGATACCAGCTGTGATGATACCTCCGCGAGCGTCCTTGATGACCACTATATTCTCTCCAACATCGTCTCATCCCAGATCAGTCTCCATCAACCATACGGCGGTGTCTTCCCCACCGTCGCCAAACTCGCTCATCAAGACAACATCGCTCCGGTAGTCACTCTTGCCCTCAAACGCGCCCGGCTGCAACCAGCCGACCTCGACGCCATTGGCGTCACTCAAGGCCCAGGGCTGGCGCCAGCGCTTGAAGTCGGCATCAACTATGCCAAAAATTTTGCTGCCACCCATCACCTTCCTCTAATCGCCGTCAATCACATCGAGGGTCATCTTCTCTCACCACTGCTCGCACCCAATACCAAATCGGCCCACACGCCGCTACCCGAAAAATTCCCATATCCACATACCTTAGGTATCATCGTTTCCGGAGGCCATACGCAATTTGTACGAATTGAAGATTTTGGCCGCTATACCCTTCTTGGAGACACATTAGACGATGCCGCCGGCGAGGCCTTAGACAAAATCGGCCGGATGCTGGGCTTGGGTTATCCCGCCGCTCCCATCATCGAAGAACTCGCCAAGATCGGCGATCCCGCCCGTTTCCCCTTTCCCCTACCTCTCACCACGCGCCACGATTTCATGATGAGCTTTTCTGGCCTCAAGACTCACGCCCTTCACACGATCCAAGCTCTGGAAAAAGACGGCATGATGAGTAAAAAAGACCTGAGCAATTTCGCTGCCGCTGCTCAAGCCGGAGTTTTTAGACATCTTTTGTACAAATTTGAAAAATTAATTAAAACAGCCAACATTTTTGACGGTGACTATGCCGAGCACGTCTTCTTGGGCGGCGGCGTGGCCGCCAACATCTATCTGCGCGCCCAGCTGCGCCGCCTCGGGCAAAGGCATCACTTCAGGCTCCATACTCCAGCTTCCAAAAGGCTTTGCGGTGACAATGCCGCTATGATTGCTCTAGTCGCGATGCTCAAATTGCGCGCCGGCCAGACAACTATCGCCGCCGAATTTGATCGTCAGCCCGGACTGTCTCTGCAAAACTGGTCTTAACTTTTTTCTTGATGTATCAGCTTTAATTCATCAAGCTCTTTTTGGAAGTCATCCAGAGAATCAAAATCATGATAAATCGTCGCAAAAAGTAAATACGAAACCGGATCCAGCCGTTTGAGCTTTTCCATCGCCAGATTGCCTACATCCAGGCTCAGCATTTCCTCTTTGCCGCCCAAACGCAGCTCTCGTTCTACTTGTGTGAGCAAATCCTCTATTTGTTCCCGTGATACCGGCCTTTTCCATGTGGCTTTCACGATGCCGCGCCGCAGCTTATCCCGGTCAAAATCCTCCCGCCGGCCGTCTTTTTTGATAATTTTCACGCTCACGTCCTCCACCCGCTCGTATGTGGTAAACCGCCGCCCACACTGCTCACAGCGCCGCCGCCGGCGCACCGCCTCATTATCCGGTGTTTCACGCGAATCAAGCACTACTCCCTGCAAACATTCACAAAAAGGGCACTTCATGACTGCCCCTCTGCAGGCATTTTGAGCTCGTCAATCATCCTGGTGACGCTCGCCCACTGGCTGTCAGGCATATATTTGTGTATTATAGTATACTCTGAGATCATATCTTGATTTAACTGCGTGACTAACGCCTGTCCGTCACTATTTTCTTGACCCTGCAGACTCGAGCGCGCTTCTAGCGCGTATTGATGAGCTTTGCGCAATGTCACCCAGGCTAGATCAATCTTGCCTTGAGTATAGAGCTGATGTGCCGCCGATAATCGTTTGCGCGCCAGCTCTGTCTGGATAGTCACTCTATCCGGCACGGGCGCGGCCCACAACTCCATCCGATCACCCAGCGCCACCATCGGGTAAAACACATGATCTGGCAAGATTTCTCGGCCAAAATATAACTGCCGTTCGCCCACCACCTCTCGAGGTCCAGCAATTGCCGCCGCCAGCGACGCCGTAAACACGCTCAGCCCAAAAAAAAGGTTTAAGCACACATACCAGATGTAATTGTTTCTGTTTTTTAGCATTGCGCTTTCCTTGTGCCCCAAGAGGGAATCGAACCCTCATGAGCGTAAAGCTCACCAGATTTTGAGTCTAGCGCGTCTACCGATTCCGCCATCGGGGCACATGCTTGACGGGTATATTATACCATAAAAAATTCCATTTTCGCCACCAATTTACCGCCCCTGGGGGGCATCTCCCCAATCGTGCTGTGTCACACCCAAAAACTTCGCCCCACTTTCATCAAATTCCACACATTCCGGGCATACTCCAAATCACAGCTGATCATTTCTCGTCACGTCCAGATCAGCAAACCGCATCTTATTACCAATAAACGCCACCGACACATTTCCCACCGGGCCATTACGGTGTTTGGCAATTTTCACGTCCACAATATCCCGGACGTCATCATTTTTGCGGTATAGAAAAATCACCACGTCCGCATCCTGTTCGATGCTCCCCGACTCACGCAGATCCGAAAGCTGTGGTACCTTGTCTCCGCCCCGATTTTCTACCTGGCGGCTCAACTGCGACAGCGCAATTACCGGGATCTTAAGCTCGCGCGCGATATTTTTTAGCCCCTGAGAGATCTCCGACACTTCCTGGACACGGTTATCTTTTGTCCGCCCGTGCGCTAACTGCAAATAATCCACGATTAAAAGGTCTATATGCTGCATCATCATGAGACGTCTCGCCTGCGTGCGCATATCAAAAATAGACAATCCCGGGCTATCGTCGATAAAAATATCCGCCTCTGCCAGCACTCCCATCGCTTCCGAGATCTTTGGGATGTCAAAATCTGTAGTCAGCCGACCGGTTTTGAGTTTGAAAGCATCTACGTCTGCTTGATTGACGATCAGACGATCCACCAATTCCTCCTTACTCATTTCCAGCGAAAAAAACGCTACTTTCTTTTTGTGCTTGATCGCCAAATTACTAGCGATATTGAGGGCAAAAGCCGTCTTACCGGTAGCCGGGCGTGCTGCCAAAATGATCAAATTTGAAGGCAACATCCCCGATAAAATATTATCGACACCTGTCAAACCTGTGGGCAATCCCTGGAAAGCCGCTCCTGATCGCTGGATTTGCTCGATCCGGTTAAAGCTCTCCTCCAAGGTGTCTTTGATGTGGACAAATTTTTGCCCTTCCCGCGCCATTGACACCGCAAAAATCTCTTGTTCTGCCTGATCCATCAGTTCTTGTACTGCCTTGCCGTCATCAAAACCCATCTCACTCATCTGCGCTCCCAAGCTGATCAGCCGGCGGCGGGTCGCCATTTCCTTGACAATATTGGCATAAGTGACGATATTGGCGCTTGAAAGCGCCCCGTTGGCCAGTTCCGCCAGTTTTGCCGAACCGCCCACCTCCCGCAATTGCTTGTTTTTTTTGAGCTGATCAGAAAGGGTCACCACATCTATGGGCTTATTTTGCTCGTAAAGCTCGCGCATCGCCTTGTAAATCAGCTGGTGCTCCGCCGCATAAAACTGCTCCTCCCCCACGATGTCTGCCACTTTATAAATGGCGTCAGTATCAATCAAAATCGCGCCCAAAAGCGAGTTTTCCGCTTCTAGGTCTTGGGGCGGCAGTTTCACCGAGTATTCCGGCATATTACAGTCCTGGGTCTAACACCACTACTTCCGTCTCCTCCGGCAAGCGCGCTTTTTGTACTTCAAGTTTTTTCACCGGTGCCGGCGCGATACCATATTCATTAAAAAAGCTTTCTATCGGTTTTATTTCCGCGAAACTGTCTTCGTTATGCAGTGGAGTCTTGTAATGCATTGGGATGAAGTATTTCGGCTCCAGCTGATTCATCACTTCCACCGCTAATTTCGCATCCAGCGTAAAATGCCCGCCCACCGGCGCCAAAAGCACATCCACCTCGCCAATCCGGCCGATTTGTTCTTCTGTGAGTTTGTGACCCAAATCTCCCAGATGACACACACTCACGCCATCCATCAACACCGTGAAAATAATATTTGGCCCACGCAGCACGCCTTCCTTATCGTCATGCCAACTTTCCACACCAAAAACAGAAATGCCCCTCGTCTCGTACTCACCAGGCACATTAAAAATCATTGGCACACCGCCGTCACTGGTGCGCACCCGGGAGACAGCATTGTGATCGCCGTGATCATGAGACACCGTCACGATGTCGGCGGTTTGCTTGGGTAGCGTCCAGCCGGTATTTTCGTCATAAGGATCCATCACTACCGTCCCCAGTTTGTTTTTGAGTTTAAAGCACGAGTGGCCTAAATAAGTAATTTCCATAAAGTCCCTTCTTCCCTGATTATACCAGAAAAGTGAGCAAATTGGGCGGCAATTTTGTCAGCCAGGCAAGAGTGCAGAGTCATCAGAGATGGTAACTTTCGCCTTTTTTTCGTACTGACAGTGTGAGTACAGATCTTGTACTCACACTGTACTCACAAATTTTGTACTCACACGGTGAGTACAAAATAATTATTGATTTATAGCCAAAAATTAACAGTTGACAAAAAACGTCTACTGTAGTATAATAAAAATATGTTTTTTGGGGTTACCCACTATCCTCACTCTCACGAGTGAGGCAAATTTTTAAAATAGTAATTCTTGCAAACCATCTTTTATCAATGCAAAATCATTATCACTCAAGGTTCCCACACGCTCATATAAACGCCTTTTATCAATCATTCTGATCTGAGATAATGCTGCATAAGCCATCTTACCACGAAAAACAAAAGCCACATACCAGGAACCACTCTTTTTCTGCGATGTTAAAGGAACAACTATATAATTATATTGACTTAATTTCCGCACTATGATTGCTGGACGAGAGAAACGAGAACTCTTCCCATTTATTTCTACTCCGATATTCTCACCCATGGCACACCACCAGACTTCCTTCTCTTTCGCCCAAATCTGATGCTCTCTATTTGTAGCCAGATCAAATTTCTGAACATGCCAGGCGCACAATTTTTGAATTTTTAATTCTTTTTGTATCATACTGCATATTATCCACACAATTCTTTCAAATTCTTTCAAATTCTCGGCAATTTTACCGGATTTTTTTAAAACAATACTGCTGTATTTTATGGAAATATAGGTAAAAAGAAAAATGACACAAAGTAAAATAAATTAGTGAACTCGCACCAAATTCCCCCGCCATCCCGCCCTACTGTGTGGTATAATAACACTTATTATGTTTAACGGACGCACTACCAAACTTCTCATCGCCCTGGGCGGTACCCTCGCCGTCCTTTTGGCCCTAATCATCTTCCTGCTTTTGCGCACTAGCGCACCCGTACCAACC
>JAZQJV010000003.1:0-67709 GCA_045541795.1 Patescibacteria group bacterium
AACCGAGAGCAGTAAGCAGGACCACGCGGGCCACCCGCGGGCGCTCGCGCGGCAAAAGCCGCGCGAGCAGGTAAAAAATCATTTCTACCAAAAATAAGCACGGCAAAAACCAGATCGTCCAAAAACGCCTTTGTATCAATAAATTTTGCAAATGCCAGCTAAGAGAATCCCAGGTGAAATTTTTCCCGCCCACCGTATAGACAAAATAAAAGCCGATCATGAGCAGACCGGAGACAAAATACGGGACGAGCAAGGAGCGGACTTTGCGGCGGGTAAGCTCACGCCAGCTAGCGTACAGGCGGAAGACGTAGCCCGACAAAAAGAAAAAAAGCGGGAGATGAAAGGTGTAAAAATACGGATAAATCGCTGGAAAATATAAATGCCCCATGATCACCATGATGATACCGTAGCCCTTGGCGACGTCGATCCAGTCAAGACGAGGGCGGCTAGTAGTTGACGGCGGTTTTTTTGGCATATTCGTGCATTATATCATAAACTGGGGGCAGAGAGTGGGCATTTTTGTGATATAATATGAGCGAGCGCCCCTAGCGCAATTGGTTAGAGCACCAAGCTTATACCTTGGCGGTTCAAGGTTCGAGTCCTTGGGGGCGCACCAGAAAGGCAAAATGTTACTCTACCACGCCAGCACCACCATCGTCGCCAAACCAAGAATTTTCCGGGGAGAAGCGGGCCGGGATTTTGGATTTGGTTTTTATGTGACGACAGACCTGGCGCTGGCGAGACGCTGGGCGTGGCGGCAGGCTGACATCTTGGCGGCACAGACTGGAGGGCTGACGAAAGCCATCATCAACGTCCACCGGTGGCCTGGCCCTGAGGGTCTCACGGCAAAGGATTTCCCGGCGCGAGATAGAGAGTGGCTGACAATGGTGACGGCCGGCCGAAAGCAAGCCGGGTTGCATCATGATTTTGACCTAGTGCGTGGACCAGTAAGCGATGGCGATGCGGGCGTGATCATCAATTTACTTGAGGCCGGCAAACTGAAAGCGGAGGCGGCCGGGAGACTGCTGGCTCAGTTGCCGGTGGGGGCGGCGCAAATCGCTTTGTGTACGCCGCGAGCGATCGCCAGTATGCATTACCAAAATAGTGTGGAGCTGCGCGAGCGGGCAGAAATGTCGATGGACGAGTCAGTGGTGACAGCCGAGCAGCAGGAGACGGCAATAATGGCACTGGATGAAGCAGTCGCGAAGCTGATCGGTGAGAAATTTGGAGAAGTGCTAGGCGTAGCCTGGCGGCAGTCAGCCACGCGGGCGTGCCTAGAGCGGACAGAATTGGGCATGGCGAGCTTATCGGCGCTGCAGATTTTCCAGCTGTGGGAGGAAGAGAGGGATTACGGGCGGCGGGCAACAGGTGAGAAACCATAAGTTCTGGGTTAAAAATGCCATAAGTTCTTGGTTAAAAATGCTATAAGTTCTGGGTTAGAGTCTTTACTTTCTCTGGAAAATGTGGTATAATGTCTGCGTAGTAAAAGGAATTAAATATGTCACAAAAATATCGGGCAAGAATGGCGGATGAGGAGCTAGATTTGCGGCTGATTGCTGGTGCCGTGTTGATCAAAGGGCCGAAATGGTGCGGCAAGACGTGGACGGCAAAGCAGCGAGCCAATAGTTTTTTACTGATGGATGATCCAGAGTACAAGCAGCAAAATATTGCACTAGCCAATAATAGTCCCAAGACAGCGCTGGCCGGAGCGACACCACGACTGATAGACGAGTGGCAGTTGGCGCCAAAGTTGTGGGATGCGGTACGTTTTGAGGTAGATCAGCGTGGACTGCCGTCACAATTTATCCTGACTGGCTCAGCCGTACCTTTTGATATGACAGCGGTAGATCACTCAGGCACAGGGAGGATTGCATCATTATTGATGCGGCCAATGAGCCTTTTTGAATCTGGAGATTCTAGCGGCAGCGTGAGTCTATCTGGACTATTTGCACAACCAGAACAAATAACTGGCACGAGCGACCTAAATCTGGAAAGACTGGCTTTTCTCACGTGCCGTGGTGGCTGGCCAAAAGCGGTGGATTATAACAGCAACAAGGCACTCACTTTAGCGAAAACCTACTATGAGGGTTTGATAGAAAACGATATTATGCGTGTAGACGGCATACGGCGTAGCCGCAATATCGCCAATCGGATCTTGCGATCTTATGCCCGTTTCCAGGCGCAGCAAGTATCGCTGGAAAACATCAGAAAAGACACTGCTGCCGGAGACGGTACAAGCTTAGGTATTGATACAGTTTACGATTACGTGGAAGCATTGCGTAAACTTTTTATCATCGAGGACTCACCGGCATGGAACCCTAACTTACGCTCAAAGGCAGCAATCCGGACTTCCGACACTAGGTATTTTGTTGATCCGTCCATCGCCACACAGGCTCTAGGCGTAAGCCCCCGTGACCTGATCCAAGATTTACGGACTTTTGGATTTTTGTTTGAGACACTTTGCATCCGTGATTTGCGAGTTTATGCCGATGTAAAGGGTAAAAGTGTAAGTCATTACCGCGACAGCAACGGACTCGAGTGTGACAGCGTGATTCATTCTCAAGACGGCGAGTACGGGCTTATAGAAATAAAACTCGGCTCTGATGACGAGTCAATTAATCAGGCTGTGAAAACATTGCACGATATGGAAAAGGTGATTGATGACGAGGTGATGAGCAAGCCGTCATTCCTGATGATTTTGGTGGGTAACGGGCCGTACGCCTATCGGCGCGAGGACGGGATTTATGTGGTGCCGGTGGGCTGTTTGCGGGAGTGAATACTCACATCTCCCTTTTCGCCGCCACACCCAGGCAGGCAAGCGCATCTACGAGTACCGTCTGCGTGGCGGTGGCCGCCGCCATCATCAAGCGAGAGTGAGCAGGATCGGCCGTATCCAAGAGCTTGCGCGGCTGGCTCCAGAGAGCGTGGAAAGCGGCGGCCAGCTCATACAGGTAAGTGACTAAGATATACGGCGCGCGCTCGCGCGCACTCAGAGCGATGACACCCGGATACCGGGCGAGCGCGCGAGCCAGCGGCCGCAGTACAGTGAGTTCATCACTATCAGTGATCAGGAGTGCCGTATCGGCGGCCTGAAACTGGTAATCCTCACCAAAGAGTTTGCGGTACTGGCGAGACAATGAATACGTGCGCGTGGCGGCATACTGGATGTAATAGACCGGATTGTCACGGGAGCGCTCACGCACACGCACCAGATCAAAGGTCATCGGTGTGTTGGCAGACTTCGTGAGGATGAAAAGTTTGAGTTCGTCTACGTCTACCTGGGCGAGGACATCGCGCAAAAGTAAAAAGTTGCCGGCTCTTTTGGACATTTTGTACGGCTGACCATCGCGCTCGAGACTGACGAGTTGCATCAACTGGACTTCTAGATGAGTGCGGCCGGACGAGAGCGCACTCACGGCCGCCTGTAGGCGGGCGACATAGCCGCCGTGGTCGGCGCCAAAAAGATTAAGGAGGACGGGGTAGCCACGGTGGATTTTGTCAAAGTGGTAAGCGATGTCACTGGCAAAATAAGTGGTAGTGCCGTCTGAGCGCGCCACCACGCGGTCACGGTCATCGCCGTAAGCGGTGGAGCGGAAAATGGTCTGAAGGCCGTCATCATGGCGTGATTTTTCTTCCTCAGCTTCATTGGCGGGACCACCTAGCGGCGCTTGTAGCTCACCCTGATACAAACAGGGTAACTGCCTGGTGATGCCGTCTTCATCCGTGACGGGACACGTCTGGCTGGCCAGCTGAGCCAAGGCCTGGCGCACGCTCCCCTGCTCCACGAGTGCTGTCTCAGACGTAAAACGGTCAAATTCTAGGCCGAGCAGGGTAAGGTCGGCGCGGATCTGATCGAGCATAGAGGCGACAGCTTCATCCTTGAAACGGGCAAAAAAACTGTCTTCATCCAGATCTGCAAACTGGTCGCCATACTGATCGTGCCAGGCGGCGGCCAGCGGCAGCAAGTAGTCGCCCGGATAGCAGCCCTCAGGGACATTTTGGCCCTGGTGGCGGCCGCAAGCTTGCTGGTAGCGGAATTGCAGCGAGCGCAGCAGCGTGCGGATCTGCACGCCGTAGTCATTGACATAATACTCCGTGGTGACGCGGTAGCCGGCTTTGGTGAGCAAGCGCGCGAGCGCGAGACCCAAGACGGCGCCACGCGTGTGGCCGATATGCAAGGGGCCGGTGGGGTTGGCAGAGATGAATTCTAGTAAAATGTCTGCTGGGGCGGCCGGGTCAGCATCTGGCGGTGGGACGGCCGGCGCACCAAAACGGCGACCAGCAGTGATGACGCCGGCAAAGAAATCAGCCCAAGCGGCAGGCGTGAAGGAAATATTGACGTAAGCGCCGGCGGGCGCGGCCGACTGGACAAAAGGGAGCGCGGTAAATTTCTCCGCTAAGTCGGCAGCGATCGCCTGTGGCGGCCGGTGCAAAGCGCCGGCCAAAACCATAGCGGCATTGGTGGCGTAGTCAGCGTCTAGGTGTGCGGGTGGCAGCGAAAAGCGGAGCTTGCTGGCGACCGACTGGAAGTCGTCGCCAGCAAAATTGGCGATGACGGCCGTAAGGTCCCTCTGGGCGCGGGCAAAAATATCCATAATGTATTAATTATACCACAAAACGGCCCTTTTGTCAAGAGGTAATTTCCAGATAAAAAACGTTATAGGCTCAGCAGGCTGTCGCCGGAGGTGGCCACACAAAGTTCGCTGTAGAGCCGCTGGAGGCGGGCGTAGTCACCACGCTGCAGGTAGCGGCCATCCACAAAACGGTCGAGCTGGCCGGCCCAGGAACCAGATTGGACGTAATATTCGGTGTCATGTAGGGCCTGCCGGCCAGCGTGCACACTGGAGCGGTAATTTTGCCCGACCCGTTTGCCGGCCTTGAGGCCGTAACGGGTGGCGATACCGCCCACAAAAGGAATGCCGTAGGCGGCGGGCTGCAAGATGGTCTTTTTGTGATTGAGCTGGAGGCACAAGTGGAGCCGCAAAAACTCGTCGATGGCGTCTCGGGCGGCCAAAAGCCGGTCTTTGTCTGGATCAAGCAGGATCATGTCATCCACATAGCGGCCGTAATACTTGATGCCGAGCACATCTTTGACGAAATGATCGAGTTCTCCCAGATAGATATTGGAAAAAAGTTGACTGGTGAGATTGCCGATGGGGAAGCCGCGGTCGTCTGGGACGCCAAAAAGTGTCTTGTAGGCAGGCAAATCATCCCAGCCGTGGAGGTCGCCGCGCATACAGACACGGTAGGTAGGTCGAGCGAGGATGATAATGGGCAGGAGGTAGCGGAGCAAATCCATCATTTCTGGTTTGATCCTAGATTTGGGATCGGTGTACATCCGCTCGATGATCTGGAGCATTTTGCCGTGATGGATGCTAGTGAAATAGCTCTGGATGTCGAGCTTGAGCATCCAGGCGGGGCGGGTGAAATTGTGCGTCACTCGCCGCTGGAACTCCATGGCGCGCTCCATAGCAAAATGCGTGCCTTTGCCATGGCGGCAAGAGTAAGAATCAAAAATGAAATGCCGCTCCCAGTAGGGATTGATGGCGTCAAAAACTAAGTGATGGACCACGCGATCACGGAAGGTGGCAGCAAAAACTTCGCGCTTTTTGGGCTCGGTGACGATAAAGGCAATACTGGGCCCCAGCTCGTAAGTACGCGCAGCCAGATCGCGGTAGAGAGTGTAGAGATTGCGCTCGAGGTCAAGCTCAAAAAGGAGCTGATTGGCGGTGGAGCGCTTATGGCGGCGAGCCTCAAAATAAGCAGTAAAAAGACGGTCAAAAATCCACTCCTGTTCTAATCCTACGGGATGGTGAACAATCATTGGTTTTCGCTATCTGATTCGAATTGATGATCGGTTTTATTTTGCCAAGCGGCGAGGCTCTCATCCACCAGTACTTTGTATTTCATGAGCGTCGCCAGGTTTTCTGCCCGGAAAGCGCCGCATTCATACGCCAGGCGTAGGAGGAAAGAGACGGTGGCCATATCATCCTGGAGGTTGGAGAGATGCCGCCTGGAGACGTACCAAGTGTGATCTTGATCAGCGTCATACAGACAGCGGAAATTGTTTTCCATATCTATGATGAGCTGTAAGATAGTGGGTTGGAGCGAGGCTTTGTAAGCATGCTGGAAATGATTGGTACGGATGAAGGCTTCTTTGAGAAATTGGAAGAGGTAATTATACGTCTCCACGTTGGCATAGATAGGCCGGAGCTTGGCGACGTTGGAGTCTTGAGCGATACATTCTTGGGCGTACCAGCGCTGGTAAGCTTTATTGTCTATGGGCGGCAGGCCTTTGAGGACGAGGCCATAGCAGTCTCCTTTTTTACCTTCGATCAGCTCCCAGGTGGCGTTATTATCAAGCGCACGCTCAAAAACGGCAGGCAGCGAGGCGACAGGAATACCTACACGCAGCAGGCGCTCGTCTTTTTGTGGCGGCTTGTCGCCGCGTACGGTAAGCCCCGGGCGCAGCAGCGTCAGCATCCGGTAAGCGCTGACATTATACGCATTGAGAAAATCACCAGTCGTCCAGAGGTAGACTTCGTTTTTGTTCATGGATTCTGCTTTGTAGATGTATTGGAGGTCGGCCGGGATGACTTTGACGTCGAGCACCGGGAGGGTCACGCCCTTAGCGATCAGACGCTCGTACGCATCGCGGGCGGTTTTATTCACTGGGATTTTGGGGGATTTGGGATCCGGCGAGGAGGGAAAAGTGGAAGCCTTAGAGGCTTTATCTGGCATGACTATCCTTTCTATAATAATTCTTATGCCTAATTTGTTTACTAGAAGAATTGATAGCCGCCAGATGCGAGACGGCAACTAGATAAGGAGTGCGGGCAGAATTAAATGTGTCTTGGAGGCAGCGCACCGAAAACCCGTTGTACTTATTGTTGTTGTTCTGCGGGTAGATATTACTAGAATTCAAGTTCAGGTTGTACGCGTTCGTCGTTGAGTTAAGAGAGCTAGACCACCAGTTGGCGTTCGAGCCTTGATTGTTCAGCGAGGAACCATTGGCGTTGCCTGAGATAGCAGACAGACTCCGGGAAACCTGGGCGAGCCGCACGGCCCAGCCAGCCGAAATCCCAACAACCTGGTGCCAGCCGGGTACACGGCTATGCTGCAGTTGATCGCTCACCCACGGGGAAGCAAAAGAAGAAAAAGAAGAAAAGAGGCAGTGACAAGTACACAGACCAACAGCCCGTGTACACACTGGTGTGGACTTACGCGCGGATGGCATCCACCCGAACTTGTAGCGCAAGTAGATCAATAGACTCAATCCTTCATGAGCCGGCGTCAGATAACCGCCAAAAGGTCGCAGTCGGCCAAGCCGACCAGCGAGCCCGGGCCCGACTACCCGCTCCTTACCTAGTTGTACCTCTAACTTAAAGAGCCACCCAGCTGGCGCAGCCAGCGGATCGGATAGACCACCCGCCAGCTCGGCTGGGTGCCGTCTCATAACCGCTCCAGTATAGCAGACATGCTGGCTCTTGTCAAGAGTGAATTGGGAGGAGCTGGTTTTTGATATAGTTTGTATCATTTGTCCTTTTTTGGGCGCGGCCTGCGGCGCTTAGCGCCGCAGGCCATTGCCCTGCATCTTAGAGAGTAGAAAGTTTAGCGTTGGCTAGTAGTAGTTCCTTCAGGTGCCCTACCGGGAACCCTCGGGTGTCTGGGGCTGGCGCCAGATGGACGTCGCTGGGGCGGGCCGCAATGCGTGCGGCCGCCGGAGAGCTCCTATCTGGCCTGCCGCCAGGAGTTACCTGATCTAAAGTGTTTGGTGGTAAAGTTTTTTGTTCTTTCATATTTACTTTCTTAGTGATCTGTTTGATATAGTTTGCCATAAATTAATAGTCTTGGAGGCAGCGCACCGAAAACCCGTAGTACTTAGCGTTGTTGTTCTGCGGGTAGATATTACTAGAACCCAAGCCCAGGTTGTACGCGCCCGTCGTTGAGTTAAGAGAGCTAGACCACCAGAAGGCGCCCGAGCCTTGATAGTACAGCGAGGAACCATGGGCGTTGCCTGAGATAGCAGACTTCCCCGAGGCATTCCAAGCATTGGCGCCGCTAGTCCTAAACCAATTCCATGACGTAGCACAATCGCTACTCGTACAACCATGACTCACACTACTTCCTTGGACCGCGTCGGCCAATGCTTGGAATTCTTCTTTGGTGGGTACATGCCAACCAATGGGACAAATATCATGGGTGGCTTCAGTAGTCCCATTGGTACGGTTATTATATGTACCATTGTAATTGGCAGTGGAATTATTCATCGCCGCCTGCCAGTTATAAAGGAAACCGTCATAGTTACCGCCGTCGGCAGCATTACGGCAGATACCGTAGTAGCCGGAGGCGACTTTGTTTTGGACGGAGCCTTGGTAGCTAGCATTGAAATCATTACCCGTGAGGCTGGCACAATTGCCAAATTGGAGGTTTTGAGCCATCCAGCAGTGACCATCTATAAATTTGCGGATGATGTATTGCTTATTGTCACGGGCATCGGTGAGCGTGCCCACGGTGGTGTAGCCAGTGCGCGATGTGGGCGTGGCAAATTGAGCACAGGCTGCCTTGGTAAAAGATTGCATGGTGGAACCGATACAAGTACACTGCTCGGTGGCACTATTATAGATATAGGCATCCGAGCAGTCACAGCCCACACCATTGCCGATGCATTTACTAGTGGTGGCGTCCCAGGTGCTATTGTCGCCACAGTAATTGGAGCCGGTACACTGTTGGGTGTAGGCATTGGCAGAGGTGAAGCATTTGGCGTAGGCATTGGGATAGGTGACGCCGTCGGGGCAAGCGGTGGTGGCGGCAGACGTCCAGGTGTTATCGGCCGTGCGGATGAGTTTTAGTTGGCCGCCAGTGGCGATCACAGAGGCGAGGTCGGTATCAATGAGTTTGCGGGTGGTAGTGGTAGAAGAGGCAGCGTGGGCGGTGGGAATCAACCCCTCCCCTCTGGCACTGCGTGCCACCTCCCCTCCGTAAGGGGAGGAGTTATAAGAAGTGGGGGCTATGAGGGCTCGCCCCCCCCCAACGCATTTTGGGCCACCCCAAGGATGGCGGCAAGCACCAGACAAGTACCGGTGGCTATTGCCCGGTGTGAGTGTATGTTGTTTTTGTTTTTCATCTTTTTCATATGTTTTACCGCAATATGCGAGGCGGCTCTTCCTACTTTGTAACTATTTTAGATGTGAGATGATATTAGCACGGGTGGCGGGATTTGTCAAGGGGATCGCGGAGCTAAGATGAGATGGCGGGCGTTTGGGTGATTAGAGGCTGGATATTGCCTCTTGACAAAATGGTAGTTTTGTGGTATAATGGGGTAAGTCCTTAGAGATTTGAGGACGGTTCTTATAAAAATCGATCAATTCTGGGAAAATTAAGTCCTGCTAGGCGGCAATTTTCTGTAGAAATGCAAGTTATCGGATTGCGTTTCTCGTTAAAAGGTGAAAATTGCTGGTGTCGGCTGACAACGCCTCCTGGAATTGGTCGATTTTTGCGTTTGGATATCTTTGACCCCACCGGGTGAACCCAATTACGCCAGCGGAGGCGATGGGCTTCGAACCCACAAGCCCTGCTAGGGCGACGACTTATCGGATCGTGTGTCTTTCCAATGACAACGCCTCCGTGAGTCCACCCGATAAGGTAAAGATGATGTATTATATCATGGTTTGATGGCATTTTGACGGAGAAATGCCCCGCCCCCCCCTCTAGTCTTCTAGCGCCTGGGTGAGCTGTGCCTCCGCCGAGGCGAGCTGGGCGGGACTGGTGGCCTCCATGATGGCGGAGACGAGGTCTTTGAGGAAGCTGGCGGAAATGGTGGCCACCTGGGTGGTTTCTAGGCGGGGTGAATCAATGACCACCGTCTGGGCGGCAGGCTGACGGGTGGAAGTTGCACTGGCGGAGGTGAGGTCTTGCTGGTCGGCGAGGCTGGAAATTTCTACCAGTAGGCGTGACCACTCCGGCGTGAAGATCTCAATGATGGCGCCCGTGGAGACGGCGGCGATCGCCAAAGAGGCGAGCGCCTCGAGAGCGATTTTTTTGAGTGAGTGGGCGGCGCCTGCTGGCGTGATAGATGTGGTCATGGGGGTATTATAGCACAATGTTGGCGGCGGGGAAAGGGGAAGATTGGCGGTGTCATCTTGGGGTTGTCCAGGATGGTGCCTGAATAACGCCAAACACATTTGAGACTGGAAAAGGAACTCAACTGGAATTTTTAATATCTTGACAAAATGGCAGTTTTGTGATATAATAGTAACATCAAGCTTCAATTGATGCTGGCGGTGTCATCTTGGGGTTGTCCAGGATGGTGCCGCCATTTGTAAGAAAAACAGGATTATGCAGCGAGAAAAGAGAGGTAAAAAATCTGGTGGTTTAGTGTTGAGGAAACATGAGCAGTCAACGGTAGAGTTTTTGCAGGAAAAGGGTTTCAATTTGAAAGTGATACCTCCCAGTAACGTGACAGGAGTCAAAACTCCCGACCTTTTGATCTCTGGTATCCCATGGGAGATGAAATCCATTACTAAGTCAAACACAAAGACAATCGAAAGAAGCTTTGGGCACGGACTCAAGCAAGCACCAAACTTGATATATGACTTGCGCAACCTCAAAACTGACGAAGCGGAGCAAGCAGTTAGGATATTGCAATGGTGCATAAAGAAGTTTCACCACGCGAAACAGCTCATGGTTATTACCAAAGATAGACAACTGCTCAAGTTGGAAAAGTGACCATCCATTCCCCACTTGCATTTTGCGGGAAATATGGCATAATATACGGTATGCCGAGTAACAACGCTTACGACTTTTTGCGTCAATCCATTGCGGGCGGCGCTGGCGCGCCCGCTCGTGTGCCCGCGCCGGCGGCGCGCACCACGCCAGGGGGCGCACCCGCTGATTACTCCGCCATCCAACCGGAGCAGCCGCGCTACCGCGCGCCTGGCGAGCGGGAGCGCGAGGCAGAACTGACGCTAGATGACCTCCCCCCCGTCCCGCCGATTTTGACCCTGCCGCCAGGCGTGGATCTGCTGGACTTTGTAGGCCGGGTGGAGCGGGCTTATGATATACATTATACGGATGATAAATATGTAGATCCTAGTCTTCGCGGGGCGGCCGGCAACAGTGAGCACGCGCTAGACCTGCTGGATGATGCGGCCGTACGGATGAGTTTTGCTGACTACGCGGCTGCCAGCGATCTGTTTTCTTTGTGCGTGATACTGGCGCCAAATTATTTTTATCATTTTTGTTTGGCCTCGGCGCGCTATCATATGGGAGATTTTGATGGTACACTCGCCTACTCGCGGCTGGCTTTGGAAGGTATCCGCAAAAACGAAGAATTGAGTGACGGCATTCATTTTTACATGGATCAAATGGACTTTGTAGACGCTTTTTACTTCCAGTTTATCGAGAGTTTGATTTTTACAGGCAATCTGGACGAGGCCAAAAGCATGACGGATTTTGTAGTGAGTGGCAACGTCTTCCAGGTGGCCCAAAGTTACCTGGATCTGGCGTGTGATTACTCGCTGATCGGTGAGTTGGCTTACGCCGCTAAGCTTATAGACCGGCTGATGCCGTATATCGGAGAGCTGGATGAAAAACGGCGCGCAATACTTTTAGCCTGGATACCAAATATTTTGGCCGGTAAACCGGGCGAAAAACTAGTGGTGGACGGCGTGGACTTGACAAAACGGGGATAGTGTGATATAATAATATAGGATATGATAGAAAAAGTAACGACAAGATGACAACAGAAGGAGCCAGATTATCAGCACAGGATCTAGGATTACCAGGTTGGAATTACGATCCCGAGCTGTCTAGACATGATGTTTTAACGGATACCGAATTGACTGAGGCATATGATGACAATGAGCGCCATGACGAAATAAATAAACTACGAAGTACGTACGAGCGTATCACTCATGAGTATCAGCAGGATGGCGATACCGAGCTTTTGCTATCAGAGCTAAAGGTCCTATCTGCCTCAGCAGAGAAATTAACTAAAAAGTACCGTGAGCAGCGCATGGCAATTTTGAAGAGCACTGAAAAAGACCCGGATGAAGTTTCACTTGCTTCTGCTCATTTAGCTTTCACAGCGATAAAGGATGTACATGACCTCACGGATAAAATCAACGGGATCGTGGACACCGTCAGCGGCGAGGCAACAGCGCAAAAAGCGCCACTGGGATCGGAAACGAGGGCCGCTGGCGAGCCGACCAAGACAGAGCAGGCAGAGCCGGAAGTAAAACCGGCGGCAGAATCAACGCCAGAAGAAAAGCCGGCCGACAATGATACCGCCAAAACCGAGACTCAGCAAGAGAGCAAACCGGCCGAGAAGGAAGAACGGCCGCAAGAAAAACAAGAGGAAAAACCGGAAGAAAAGCTACCTTTCCAGCCAGAGCAAGTGAAGGTAAAAGGTGCAGACGGCAAAGAAAGACTGCTCAAACCTGAAGAGTTGGCTTGGTGGCAACCCGGCAAGACAGTAGAATGTATCAGTGGCTGGGATAAAATCGGCAGTGTGGCCGACGGCGGAATAGATAACGGCAGTCATATGTTCCGACTAGATAGCGGGACAGGACAGCTGATACTGCGCACGGCAGACGTGCCACCTACAGACAATGATAGCGTGGTGGATGAGCGTTTCCGCCCGCGGCGATTGGGAGAGATAAAAGAAATACAGGTACTCACGAGCGAGTGGAGCCAGACCAAGCAAGACGAGGCCGCACGGCGAAATGAGTATGAAGTGCTAGTCCGGACAAAAGACGGACGGGAATACCGTTTTGTGAGTACAGACAGCGAGATGTCACGTGAGCAAGCGCGAGTGGCTTATGAGCAAGAGCAACAGGAGCAGCGTCAGGCCGCCCAGGCGCGAGAAGAAGAGCGGACTAAAGCTATCGAAGGCCACGAAAAAGAGCTGGCGATGGCGGAGCTTTTGGGGATCAAGGAAGATCTACACCAGATCAGCGAGGCGGCCACTATCGGCCTGCGTGACGACGGCAGCAACCGGCTGGATGAGAACAGTTTTGACAGTCTCCACCGAGAAATCCGCCGGAGCGTACTCACCAGGCGTCTGGAGACAGTGACAGCCATGCTAGAAGGTGGCGCGAGCGAGGACGAGCGGCGGGAGCTGGTAGCCGAGCAGGCGGCAATCCGTGAAGAGTTAAGTAAACTCAATGCTGCCGGGACGGCGCTAGAATTTGGTGAAATCAAAGATAAAAACGGGAAATTGATCCTGAAGGCACGCGAGTACCAAAATTACCGTGAAGCGCTCAAAGGGGAAATCAAGGCCAGATCTACCCAACTAGAGCGTTACGCCGAGCGCGCCAACAAAAAAGATGGCCTCAAACCGCATGAGAGGTACGCTTTTGAGGAAGCACGCAAGGCTCTGGATGAGGCGATCGCCGTACAGCTAGAATATGAAGCCATAGCCGAGTATGATAGTTACCAGGCGCGGATAAATGCTATCAGCGAGGCGACGATCACTTACAAAGGTAGTGATAATAAAGACGTGACGGTGGATTTGCGCTCAGACGAAAAGAGCAAAAACGGAGAGATTTTATCTTTGCAGGGCAAACTTGCCGAGCTGGGTGACCAGATCGCGGCGGCGCAAGATTTCATCACTCGGATAGAGCAAAACCCTAATGCCCGTTATGACAAGCAGACGGTGGCAGAGGTAAAAGAAAAACGAGAACTGATCAAAGCCAAAAACAAGCAAGCTGAGCAAATCCGTGAAGTAATGCGCCAGCTGGAAGAAAAAGCCAGGAATTTGATGACTTTGCGTCAGGTCTTTTACCTACAAGCGCACGGTCGGGTGGAAGAAGAAGATGCCGCTCGCAGTGAGATGGGTATCGCTTATGACGTGACCAACGGCAATAATGAGTTTTTTAGCTATGCACTCACGGTGGCTTTAGGCAGCAGCGGTATCCAGGAGCAGTTAAAAGACTCTACGCTCAATGCAGACGGCCTGGCAGACATTTTGATCGGCCGGATGACACAAATTCATGACGACGCCGAGCGAGAATCCTCCCGTGGCAGCGGTATCGCTCGGGCGGTAAACTCTTTGCGGATGCTGAGTTTGTCTAGTACTTTCATTGATAAGGCTTACTACGGGATCGCAGGCAACGATGGCGTTTTTTCCAATAAACTCACTAGTGAGATGCTCATGATGTCTGGCGCGCAGCTGCTGCAAGCCAAGCGCAAGGCGCTAGAAGCCGTGCGCTACCGGGCGGGAGATTATGGTAGCACCAGCATAGACGATCAAGAAAATGCGCGCTGGCAAAAATTGAGAGCGGCCGAGGAAAATTGGGCAGCGAAAGACGCTGGCTTGATGCCCAGAGTGATGGCCGCCGAGGATAATCTTGCTGAGCAAGACAGGAAACATCCGGCGGGATATAAGATCACGGCTGAGATACCGGTGGGTTATGAGTCCATAGACCAAGCGATCGCCAGAGATGAGAATGCCCAGCGTGGTCAACAGCGCCGACGGGAAGCAGTAGGGCAGGCCAAGGGACAGCTAGACGACACGGTGGCGAGCCGGCTGGAGGACTTGCAGCCATACCGGGCAGAAGTCGATAGATACCGGGAAGATGTTTTCGCCAAGTATGACCGGTTGATGAGCGAGTGGGAGACGGAAAAGAAGGCACTGAAAGCACAGGTAGACGCCAAGCAGACAGAAATCCAGGGTCTACTCAAGCAAAAGCAAGCACTGGAGGATGAGCGGAGACGTCGGCTTTTCCAGCTGGATCAACGGGCAGCCGCTGCCAGTGGTGAAAGTTTGCGCGAGATACAGGATGACCGGGCAGAAGTGATCACCGAGTACTCCGGCGGACTAGAGGAAATAAACGAAAAACTGGCGACAACGTACCAAGAGTTGACCGCTCTACAGCCGGAAAAACTGGAAAGTGATGTCAGTTTCCAGGATTGGTTGGCAGAAAAAGGAATGCAACTTGATGCCGAAGAACTGGAAATTTTGCAGCCGTACTTAGACAAGATGGCCGAGGCCAACCGAGCATTCCAGACGCAGCGGAAATTTGTGTCTCAAGTGAAATCCACGTGGCTTTTTACCGTGGTGGGGTCTTTTAACAACAGCAAGATGAGCTTGACGGCGGGTACCAATGAAATGGGTGGCTTTTTTGGCCGGCTAGATCAGACGAGCCACTTACGGCCAGACGGCGTGTCTAATCCAGAGGTGATGGAGGCAAATGATCTGTGGAATAAAAACTTTGGCACGGGGAAGTTTGACGCTGAGGCGCAGCGTTACTTGGGAGAAAATGGGGACTTACAGCGGATAGTAGCAATGTGTGTACAGGAGCTGCGCAACCCGCGGAGTAAATACTGGGCGGGCAATAGTGACCTGAGTCAGAGTGACGGCGTGCGCAAGCTGGTGGATGAGATGTTTGACACGTACTGCAATACTGAGGGCCGGGAGACGATCGGCAAGATGAGTAAGGAGCAGCGAGAGTTTGATAAGCAGCTGGTACTGATAAAAATTGCACGTGATGACTTGGTGCGTAAATACGCCGTGGAGGCTTACGGCGTGTGGTTTACCGCCCTGAAAAACAAGCAGTGGGACAAGCTGACGCATAGCGGCGTGCTGATGGCACTGACGTATGGACTGGTGAGGGGGAAAAATGGCAGCATGCGGGCGATGTTGGATTTTATAGATCTGGATGAGATCACGGCTAAAATACAGGCGCAAATAGATAAGTATTATCCGGAGGGCGATCCAGAAGAAGAAAGGCAATATCGCGGGCTTCAAGAAAAAATCGAGACGGAAGAGTTGATTATGCGCGAAGAAATGCGCAAGAATAATGAAGCCGGCCGCTTGCAGGCGGAAGAAAGAATTAGTAAGTTGCGCCGGAGTGTCGGAGACTTAGGAAAACGGTACGATCAGATGTCATCACTGGATCTATTGAAGGCGAGAGTACAGAGACACAAACTTTATTTAGATGCTGCCTTCCCCCATGGAACTTTAGATGAACGTGCTCAAATACGCCAGCAAGCCGTCGATACGAAACGCGAAAATGACGCAATTATACGTAGAGAACTAGAAAAATCTCAAGAAAACAAGCCTGGCTTAATGAGGAGGATATGGCGGGTGTTTGTTGGCAGCGAGAATCAGCCATCTGTACGGGAAGAAACTGTAAAATATCAGTATACCTTTTCGGAAGAGGATTATATAAATACTTTCCTGAAATCTGGGGACGTGGAACTTACTGATCAGCAAATTCGCGAATTGGTACAGCGAGCCAGAGAACGTGGGGATATAGTTGACGGCCAAACTACCAGATCATCCACTGACTCAAATGGGACAACGAAAACTGAAGTAGTTGGCTCGCAAACAGTTGAATTTAAACCAATTAAACTCAATCTTAAAGCTGATTATTCATTTAAACCGAGGAAATTTAGTGATGATGCCCCTACAATGGATGCTTACCTCAATCAACCTCCAGAAGGCAGGCAAGCAGCCGCCGATTGGCTCGATGCTCATGACGCTTTTGGCGAGATCATCGCTATGTGCAGCAGTCCGATAGACAAAGGCTTGATAGAAGACCCGGAAAAACTGGTGGAAGCGATCAATAAGATCAATACCAATTTCTCACGGATTGCCTCGATCGCCCTAGATAATAGTGATGCTAATATTGCAGGTTTGCCTGGATCGGACGTAAAATATAACTACATGCGCGAAATGGCGGAGGCAGCATATTGCGGCTGGATAGAGAATGTGTTGCACACAGTTGGTGGGGCGCATCCCAGGCGTTTAATTGATGATGAAGGGATGCCAACCGATAGCAATAAAAAGTACGTCAGAGATTTTAATTCGATCCTAGCCGCTGTAAGGAGTTCTTTAGGCGACTTGGGTAGCAATTCGAGGAATAAATCAATTTATAACGAGAAAATTCATGCAATCCTAGATCTGAACTCTAAATATTATATGGGTCCAGAACAAGATATATATGAGCCAGATCCTTATGGGGAAGCTGCGTACGCATTCAGATATAAGGATTTTGTGGATGGTAATTTATTGCAATATCTAGTAATGGACGTCGGTAAAAAAGTTGGTTATGCTGACTCTCATGGTACTTTGTTTGCGAAATGGAATGAACAAAGTAAGAGGATGGAATTGATACCAGGTATGAGAATGCCAGATGAAATCTTACAGGTACTGAGAGAACCACTTACAGATTCTGATGGCTAATCAGCAGGTTGTATACACATGACTTATTACTTGTTTACCTTAACCGGGTACTTATTGGTGTATTACACACGTATCATCTGACAACTCTAATTGAGCTTTAAGCTATTATATTAATGGCGCAAATGTGGTGATGCTGATTAGCCTCTGCCATTAGCAATGCTATTGAGTACCATTTCAATGTGTGACATGTTTTGCACGTCTTTGAGATCGACCTTATCAAAACCGAGCCTTTCATTAACAGCATTTCGAGACGCAACATTTCTTCTTTGCATGTAAGCCTGTTCACGAGCATACCATCTCGTAGGTGCTGGAAGAAGTCCTGCAGCTTCGGTAACGCTTTTCCAGATGCCACCATTACGGACTGACGAGCGCCAGTGTTGACGCGATCCTTCTCCATATTCCATCTCTTTTCTGATAGCAGCTTTACGGATTGCAGCTTGGTTACTGACATCTGTTTTATTATCAATTTCGTAGCGTTCAAGCTGTTCTTGAAACGCTTTTCTCTTTTCCTGTAAGGCTGTCTTCGCAGCTTCCACTTCTGCATTTGCACGCTCGATGGCTTCATCAGTGTCATATCCTGCTTCTTCATATTTACCAATTAGCGCCCTACGTCCAGCATCCGACTGCATACGATCTAGCTTTTCTTTGGCGGTATCACGGGCACTTAGGGCATTATTAAGATCAGAGTACATCTGTCCACTAATAGTGTCTCCTTGTTGTTCATCTACGTTCCTACTCGCTTCAATACGTCTTCTAGCATAGTCTGCCGCACCAATTACTGATCCTGCGCCCCATGCCATCGCTTCTCTCCCCGCAAACCTCCCCAACCCCATCGCTCCCCGCCGCATCTGCCCGAGTGCGTACGCGCCGCCGGCATTCATCATGCGGCCGCCGGCCGCGCTGGCCATCTGCTCGAAAAAGCCCGGTCCACCGGAGAGTTTTTGCTTGATGCCGTTGACGATCTCGGGGAGAGCGAGGAGCATGGCCATGGTAATAATTGTGCCGGCAGCACCGGCAGTTGCGCCTTCGCCTTTATTACCTGTAATATAAGGTGGTACAAAGCCGGCATCAGTGCCAGTACTGTACTTATTGATCACACCGGTCATCACGATAATGACGAAGACAATAATAGACGGAGCGAGGTTGGCCGCCATCTTTTTAATCCAGCTGGAGAAACTATTAGTGCCAGGGATGGCATGCATCATCAGGAAAAACGGCGAAAACATCGTATACAGGAGTACTGAGGCATAGGCTTTCATCAGGATGAAAAGCAGGCGGAAGAGACTAAAGACAAGTGCGATCATGAATATAAGTGCGACCGTGGCTCCAGCGAGATTGCCAGCAATCGTGCTCCAGACACTCTCTTTTCCCATGAAGGATTGGATCATTCCAGATACATTTGTGAAAACTGTGTCATATTTACCAGACAGAACCACTGACGCTAAATCGCCAAAACTGCCAAACATCAGGCTGTTTTTTGTAAATGCGCCACTACCACCTGAGCTGCCAGACTTTATGTCCACAAATGACCCAATCAACAGCATGATCCAGTACATCACATCAATCATGAAGCCGGCAATAGCATAGGAAAAAGTAACTAGGATGAGGGCAATGACAATGCGCGGCAAAGCTTGCTGGGCGGTAATGGCCGCCTGCGAGCCGATTTGCTGGCGGAAAAGGATCATAATGGCGATAATGATGATGAGGATAGCAAAAATCATGTAGACAATATTGCGAAAGACGCGCCAGATCCGCAGGAAGGGCGAGAGGGCATAGTAGCCATAACCTTGAGCGTAAGTGGGTGAGGCCAGCCCCATCGACTGCATGGCGTCAGCTACGTAATAGACGCCACTGGCGGGAGGATTGTACGTCTGGGCAATGAGGTTGGTGACGCCACCGATGACGCCGCCGGTTTTACTACCCTTGGCACTGCCAGTGCTTTCGTCGCCAGTGAGGTCTACCCAGAGGATGCCCTTGCTGGAGTTAAATTCTGTTTCTTTGAGGCAGTCGATATTGGCTTCTTTACAAGTGCGGCCTTCCTTGGTGATATTGAGGTTTTTGTTGTCATCTTTGGTGGAAGTGGGAAATCTCTGATCGTTGCCTGCGCTGTCGCCACCTGTTTTGTCACCAGAACTTCCGTTCGTGAAAAACTCGACCTCGATTTTGTTTTCTGAGGTGGTGGTGTCGGCCGCGCGCGGGCGGGCAAAAAGCTGGGTCATCACGGCCACGAGGCCTACCAGAAAGAGGGAGATTGAGATGTATCGTGCCCAAGGCAGTGTTTTACGTTTTGGTTGCATAGCCCATAGCTGTATTATACCTCAGTTTTGCAAAAATGCAAGATGCAATTGCTAGGGAAATGATGGATGGATCAAGAAGTCGGCAATTTCACACTGCGTAGAAACCGTGATCGCTTTTAGCGGCCCACTTTTTGTACATGTCACGGTAGTTTTGTTTGATAAAGTCTTCGATGGCTTTAATGTCTTGCTCGCTGAGCTGGCCGGCATGCTGTAAGACCGTATCACCGTTGCTTTTGACGAAAAATTTGGCAGAACCTTGTTCGCGCAAATGCTTATCACTAGCGTGCACATGCATCGCTTCCACAATGCAGTGTGAAGTAAAATATAAGTAATAGCCGCGGATCATGAATTCGTAATATTTTGGCATTTTATTATCCTAGGAATCGTTTGTTTTTGGCGTAAATATCGCCGACGATAGCAGCGGCGATGTCGTCCATGGATGTTTCAATGATTTTGTCTTGCCTGTCATAAACCAGCGCTTGATTAATATCATGCAGATTTATCACCCGGACGAGTTGGTCATCTTTGGTAAAGGCATAACCGTCTACAATCATGTCGGCGCCTTCAGCAATTGCGGCAATTTCATTTTTCATAAACGATGCTCACTTTCTGCAAATCTTTCAAGTATGTCTGCGGGTCAATGTATAAGCGGCGCAAAATCGGCTCGAGGTCAATGTATTCCTCTTCATCTGCCTGAGAATTATCATAGCGTGCCCGAACCACAATGTAGCCGTCGCGATCCCAACTAATCACTTTGGTGTAGCGTTGTAGATGTGGCGAGGTCATGAAACGGATCCGCCGCCCATCATAGATAAAGGAGGTATAGGTGCTGTCGCTCGTAAGTATTGCTTCTCCTGACATAGATTGTGCTATTATAAATGATTTCCCCCGATTTGTCAACCGCACGCGCACATGTTATAATGATGACAGCATGAAAGAGAAAGACGATTTAGAAAAAAGTGCCCTGCGGGCACGGGCGCAAGTATTGCGGATGATCCGGGTGGCGCGATCCGGACACCTAGCGGGGAGCTTGAGCGGCATCGACGTGATGACGTATTTTTATCGGCGGGTGCTAAATGTAAAACCGGATGAACCTACCTGGGACGGCCGAGACCGGTTTTTGCTCTCGGCTGGACACGTGTGCCCAGCCTGGTATGCAGTGCTAAGTGAGCGCGGTTTCATCAATCCAGAGCAGCTTTTGACCTTGCGCCAGCTCGGCTCTCCCCTGCAAGGCCACCCGCGCCGGGACGTCGGCCTGGGCATAGAAAATAGTGCCGGCTCACTGGGGCAGGGCGTGTCGCTGGCGGCCGGGATAGCGCTGGCACTCCAGCGCGGTGGCGGCAGCCAGCGAGTTTTTGTCTATAGTAGTGACGGCGAACAAGATGAGGGTATGGTGTGGGAAGCGTACCTATTTGCCAGTCATTATCACCTTGGTAACCTCACGGTAATTATTGACGTCAACGGGATCCAGCAGTCAGGCGCCACGTGCGAGGTGCTGGATTTGGGCGATCTGAGCGGGAAACTGCGCGCCTTTGGCTGGGCGGTGGAAAAATGTGACGGTCATGATTTTAGTGATATAGAGGTAAAATATAGTAAGTTGAACAAAATAAGTGATCGGCCGCGGGCCTTGCTTTGCCGCACCATTCCCGGCAAAGGAATTTCACTGCTAGAGGCTGACGCCCACTGGCACGCCGGCCAGCCGAGTGAGGAGGGGTGGCGAGCGATTTTTGGCGAGTTGGCCGGTAAACTGGAGGCGGCGGGAGTGAGTTTATAGGAAGATGTATGCAAGCGACAAGAGATGGGTTTGGCGAGGCAATTTATGAACTGGTGGCGGCCGATAAGGATCTCGTGGTGATGACGGCGGATCTGGCCGCCAGCCTTGGGCTAGGAAAAGTCAAAAAGGATTTTCCTGACCAATTCGTAGAATGCGGGATTTGCGAGCAAAATATGGTGAGTGTCGCCGCCGGGATCGCAATGACCGGCAAAAAAGTGGTCACTGCCGGCTTTGCCGCCTTCCATCCTGGGCGAGACTGGGATCAGATCCGGGTAAGTGTATGTGAGCAAAACCTGGATGTGAAAATCGTGGGCAGCCACGCGGGTTTGGCTACCGGGCCAGATGGCGCCACGCATCAAGCTTTAGAAGATATTGCCTTAATGAGTTGCTTGCCGCACATGCGCGTGTACGTGCCGGCAGACAGCAGCGAGGCCAAGGCATTGACGGCAGCAATGGTCAATGAAGCAGGCCCGGGATATTTGCGCTTGTCGCGCGAGCCGAGCGAGGAAATCGCGCGAGGCAAGGCACCCATCGTACCTGGTAAAGGCCAGCTGATCCGCGAGGGTGATGACTGTGTGATCGTGGCGTGCGGATTGACAGTGGCGCTAGCACTGCAGGTGGCAGAAAACTTACAAAAGGATGCTGATCTGCACGTAGGCGTGATCAATATGTCTACACTCGTACCGCTCGACGCTGAGCTTTTGGCCGAGCAAGCGGCTAAATGCGGCAGTATAGTAAGTGTGGAAGAACATCAAGTAATTGGCGGTTTGGGGCAGATGGTGGCCGGGCAGCTGGCGCGCCGCACGCCCTGTGTGATGGAAATGGTGGGCATAGAGGGGAAATTTGGTCAGTCTGGCAGCAGAGCACAGCTATGGGAGCAGTATGGGCTGAGTGAGGAAAACCTGCGGGAACACGTCTTGCGGGCAATTGAGCGCAAAATTAATGCCGGCCGGGTGGAAGATTGAGGGAAGTTTCTGGTTTTTTCGTACTGACAGTGTGAGTACAAAGGGAGAATGCGGGTGTGGAAAGTGGGTCTTGACGGATTGCGGTTTTGTGGTATAATAAGGTTGTATTTTGGAGATTTTCTCCCAATTCCCCCTGATGCGAGTCAGGGGTCAAATTTTGTCTGGTAATACGACATGAATTTATCCTGCACAGTATGTAGGTCAGTGTCGTCTATCCGTCCCAGACAGCTATACAAACGGAGAGTGCTTATAGTCCTCACTTGTAATAATGCTGCCCAGCTGGCCCGACCATGAAAATTAAACTTCACGTAAGAGCAAGTAGTTTTCTCCTGTGTCGTCAGCGGGATTACGGTACAGCTCAAGTTGTTATGCTTTTTATAAATTAGTACGGGGCGCGAGAACTTATTACTTTTGCCGTTCATTTCCACGCCGATGTTTTCACCCAGGGCACACCACCAGACTTCACCTTCATGGATTGTGGGATAATGCGGGTCGCGTGTCGCCAGCCGAGTTTTTAGCTCATACCATTGCTTTAATCTAATTTCCTTTTCTTGCATTCCTCATATTATCTACACAATTCTTTCAAATTCTTTCAAATTTATGATAGATTTACGGGATTTTTTGGCAACGAAATAACGTAATTTTATGTATAAATCATGAAAAATTAGAACGGTATTTTATCGTGAGAATTGACGAGTTAAGCGCCGAAAGCGTGGCTGACAGCCGCCTATCCGTAAAGTTTCGTGTTTTTTTCGTACTGACAGTGTGAGTACAAAGCTAGCTGCGTGAAGTTTTCGCGATTTAAATATGGATCAGCATTTTGACCGCCTGGAACATGTCTTTGATGAAGGACGCGGCGAACTTCGCCACGAAATTGAGGAACCACGACAGCGTGTGGCTGACATGATACATCACCGCTTCGCGAGCGTTTTGCTGTTTTTGGGCAATTTGGTATTCGATCATGATTTACGCTTTTCTAAGGCTTCCAAGCCTGGTAATTTTTTGCCGGCTAGATATTCCAGGGCGGCAGAGCCGGCCATACTCACATAATCCACTTGATCAGTGTAGCCGAGTTTGTCCAGAGCCGCCAGGGTGTCTCCCCCACCCACCAGGGTGACGGCGCCAGTTTTGGCCACCGCGCGGGCGACTTCCCTGGTGCCGGTGGCAAAAGGCTTGCGCTCAAAAATCCCCATCGGGCCGTTCCAAAAAACGGTTTCAGCCTGGAGGATGAGTTCGCGGTAGAGTTTGGTAGTCTTCGGGCCGATATCCAGGTACATGTTTTTACCGCGTTTGGCGATTTTGTCATTGTCAGTGAGGTCGACAATTTCGGTTTGTCGGCTGTCAAAGCCGGGAGCGGCCACCACATCCACGGGATAAATAATTTTGGGCAGCGGGATATAGCCGTCTTTGAGCAGGCGGCGAGACCGGTTATCAGTGATGATCTGGTCGGCGAGATCGACGTAATTGAGGCCGACTTTGCGCAGATCGGCGGGCGTATCTTGGAGGTAGGATTTTTGCACCGCCAAGCCCACGGCCTTGAGGAAATTGTTGGCCACGCCGCCACCGATGAGGACAGCATCCGCGATTTTGGCCAGATTGACGATGGGGTCAATTTTGTCTGAGATTTTGGCGCCGCCCACCACCACCACAAAAGGATGAGCCGGCGTGGCCAGTAAGTGAGAAAAAGCATCCACCTCGTCTGCCAAAGCCAGGCCGGCGGCCGCCGGGAGGACACCCGGGAGGCCGTACACCGAAGCGTGAGCGCGGTGAGAGCTGGAGAAAGCATCATTGACGTAAGCGTCAGCCAGGGAGGCAAGCGTTTTCACAAAATCGGGGTCATTTTTCTTTTCGCCAGGGTAAAAACGCAAGTTTTCCAGCAAAAAAACGCTGCCAGCGGGGCTGGCGGTGATTTGCTCGCGAATGGGTGCCGGGTCTAAGTAGTCCGGGACAAAAGTAAGCGGCCAGGAAGTGGCTTTGCGCAGGTAATTAAAAACTGGTTTGAGGGAAAATTTTTTTTGATCGGGGCTTTCGGGGCGGCCAAGATGAGAGATGAGAATGACCTTACAGTTGAGCCGGAGTAAATATTCTACGGTACGAAATGAAGCCTGGATACGGCGGGGATCGCGTACCACATAGCCGGCGCCGTTGGCGGAAAGCGGGACGTTGTAATCCACGCGGACGATGACGGTTTTGTTGGCTAGTGAGAGACTGGAAAGTTGGGTAATTGACATATATCGTATGATACCAGAATAAGCGCAAAAAAGCAAGAGGAAATGTCAATGCAGACGTTCGTGGCGACAGGGTGAACTTTTTTAGCCGCCGACGTTGTCAGTTTCCAGGCGTGCGGCCTCGGGAGTATTGATGGTTTCTGGAGCTTCGACTTGTGTAGTGGCAGCGTCTGGAGCTTCAATGCTTGCCTCAGGATCCACTCCGGCCGTTTGCAAAATCACTTCCACGTTGCCTGTCAAAGCAGCTTCAGCGATGAGTTGCTGTCTGCCTTTTTCTGGACCAAGTTTTTCGATCAAGTGTTGGCCACGCTTGCTCCAGTATTGCGGATCATCTGGATTGAGCCCGTCAGTGAGACCCTCTTCTCCGGCGTGCATGACGACGTCTACATTGCCGACGAGAGCGGCTTCCTTGGCGAGTTCCTCGGCTCCTTTTTGCGGGCCGTACTGGCGGAATAGTTCTTGCTGACGGTCTACCCAGTAAGCGGCATCATTTTTGTCTGGTGTGCCAGCCGTTTCTGGTTGCTCTGCTTGCCCAGGCGAAAGGTACTCCCCATATGCTTGATCAAAATTGCCCTGGCCGCCAAACTGTTTGCGGGCTTGATTACGGGTGAGTACCTGAGAGTTTTTGCCATCACTAAGCTCGATGTAGCCGTCACCTTTGTCAATGATAGTGAGATTGGCGGTATCTAGTGGCACGCGCTCGACTTCCCTGGTGAGGCCGGGTTTGTTAGTTTCTTGTTCTAGCAGTTTTGCTTGATACTCACGCAAATTTTGCTCAGGGATGGTAAATGCGCCTTCTGTCAACATGATCTTGCCTTTCTTTATTATTTGCTATTGTGATATTACCAGAAAAAGCCGGTAAATGCAAGCGGAAATGCGGGCGGAATTATCGAGGCAGCATGATATAATAGCTTCATGAAAATAGTGACTTGGAACGTAAACGGTTGGCGGGCGATTTTGCGCAAAGGTTTTGCAGCGATTTATGACGAGCTGGACGCAGATATTTTGTTGATCCAGGAAACTAAGACTAATGTGCCGCTACCCGTGGGGTTGGACGGCGTGCGGGAGCAGTGGCAATGCGGGCAACGCGCCGGCTACTCGGGGACGCTAGCACTAGTGCGTGACGGGATAGCGTATAAGCGCCTCGAGCCGCCAGACTTACTGCAAGCTGAGGGGCGGACAGTCGGCTTAGAGCTGGATGATTTTTATTTGCTGGGCACGTACTTCCCCAATGGCGGACAGGGGCCGGTAAGACTGCAATACAAGATGGATTTTTACGCGGCGTATCTGGAATATGTAAAAGATCTAGCAGTGAGTAAGCCGGTGATTTTTGCCGGCGACGTCAATACCGCCCACCGCGAGATTGATCTGGCGCGGCCAAAAGAAAACCGCACACACACGGGGTTTTTACCAATGGAGTGTGCGTGGCTAGATGAGGTGGAGGCGGCAGGCTGGGTAGACGTCTGGCGAGCGTACCATCCTGAGCAAGCTGCATACAGCTGGTGGGATTACAAGACGAAGGCGCGCGAGCGAGATGTAGGCTGGCGGATAGATTATTTTTGGGCGAGCCAGGCGCTCATGAGCCGGGTGACAGCGTGTGAGATTTTGGCTGGAGTGATGGGCAGCGACCACGCGCCGGTGTTGCTGGAGATATAAAAGTGGCGATAATTGCCAGTGAAAAGGCTTTTTGCTAGCAAAAGTGGGAAAAATTGGGGAGTTTTGCTAGTGGAAGAGGGGTTTTGTTGGCAAAAAAGGCCCGTTAGCAGCAACTGCCGACGGGCCAGGTTTTCTTTCACTTGCCGGTAAACTTACCAAACGCCATCTTGAGCCAGGAGAAATTCCAGGGCTGATGAAGCTTGTCAAGAGCCCATTTTTCTCCCTTTCGGCACCCCATAATACCTCCGGTTTACCAAAAATTGTAACTAGAACCGTTTTCCGTTTACAAAAGTAGGTAAAAATAGTAAGTTTTGTAAATAGAAATGGAATTTGGTTACAAAAACTTGACATTTTCCCGCGGCCGTGTTATAATTACATATATGAAAATAATTGAAAGACATTATTTGCGTGAGCTACTAGCGGTACTGCATACTCCCGATATTAAAGTGATTACTGGCGTGCGGCGGGCGGGTAAATCCACGCTTTTGCAACAGTTGACTGAGCACATTATCCACAATATCCCTCAGAGTAACTTGATCCATATCAACTATAATCTTCACGATTTTTATCATTTGCGCGACCACGAGTCAGCGTATGCGTATATCAGCGAGCGTCTGCGGCCCAGCCTGGAAAATTACGTATTGATTGATGAAGTACAGATGTGTGACGGCTTTGAGTGGGTGATTAACAGCTTACATGCTAGCGGCAGGTGTCACATCGTGATCACAGGCTCAAATGCCTTTCTTGAACACACTGATTTAGGCACGCTTTTTGTGGGGCGGATTTATTCTCTCCAGATGTACCCGTTTTCTTTTCGTGAATATTGCCGGTATTTTCCTCGCCTTTATATTGATGATGCTTGGGATCGATATTTGCGTGATGGCGGCTTTGCTGGTAGCTATGAGTATCCAAATAGTGAGCAAAAAAGTACTTATGTCCGTGATGTTTTCCGGACGTTAATTGTCCGTGACATCGTGGGAAAATATAAAATCAAAGATGAAGCAATGTTGCAACAACTGATTGACTTTTTAGCCGACAATATCGGCAATATCACCTCCGCCAATAAGATTGCCAACGTTTTGAATGCCTCTGGAGTGGATACCAATCACAATACCGTCAACGCCTACCTAGACTATTTGTGCCGGAGTTTTGCCTTTTACCGGGTGCGCCGGTATGACATCAAGGGTAAGGATTATCTGCGCTCTCAAGACAAATATTACCTAGTAGATCCAAGTTTTCGCACAGCGCGTCTAGGTAATCGTTTCCCAGATTATGGATTGGTTTTTGAAAACATCGTCGCGATAGAACTTCTGCGGCGCGGCTGGGAGTTATATGTGGGTGTGGTCAGCAGCAAAGATCTGGAAATAGATTTTGTGGCCAGAAAGGCTGACCGCGAGCTTTATATCCAAGTAAGCGATGATATATCTCGAGACGAGACGCTAAATCGGGAACTGAGTTCGCTACAAGCCGTAAAGAATAACCACCCGAAGATCATTTTGGCCCGGACGAGGGCAGACGCTGGCACGAGAGACGGCATTATCATTGCCGATCTGGCGCGCACACTCGCCAATCCCCATGCCTTTGATGAGCTAAAATTGTAAACAAAGACGATTTTTGTTTACAAAAGTAGGTAAAAATAGTAAGTTTTGTAAATAGAAATGGAATTTGGTTACAAAAATGGGGGTCTTGCTTGGACAAGACCCCCTGCGGATGCGAGCAAATTTGAAAAATTAATCGATGGACTGGGCGAGCTTGCGCCATTGGGAATTGAGGTAGCGCTTGATTTTTTCCAGATCATCATCCTCATAGCGGTTGAAGGATTGGAGTTTTTCTACGACGTTGTCTACCATTTCTTGATAGGCTTTTTTGTCGATTTTATCCAAAGATTTTTCAAAGGTGTGGACTTGTTGCTCCCAGAGCTTGCGAGCGTCTTCATAAAGGGACGTGGTAATAGCAGAAACCTCACCAAAAATATCATACACTCGGTCAGCGATCGCTTCGCGCTCGGCATCGAGGTAATCGTTAAATTCTTCCCATTTGTCACTCAGCAGACGGCGATTGGCCCGGCCAGAGCGCGGCGAAAGAAAAAACATTGCTGTAGCGCCGGCAATACCACCCAAAGCTAAACCCGCAAGAGCTGGCCAAAATCCACTTTGTCTTTCACTCATATTGCCTTTCTAGTTACTTGTTTTTTTCACAATTTGTGGTATCATTGTACCATATTGGTGAAAAATGTCAATAAGAAGAAATGAGCTATGTTTAAATTATTTAAGAAAAACGAAGAGAACAAGCAAGAAGCACCAAAACGGTTTTTTAGTGTCTTGATGGCGCCAAATCTAGTGCAAGCGGCAATGTGGGAAGCGGCAGACATCGTGAAAGTGCTGGCCAAGTCCCCTACTCGGCCGTATTTTAATGATAATGACCTACTCGTAAAACTTGACCAGTGTTTGCAGGATCTAGGGCCTGACGGCGAAAGCGTGCACCAGACACTTTTTCACTTAGATAGTTCGTTTTTGTTGGGCGACGACCTCACGCCAGACGCCAAAAACCTTTTCCAGCGGATCACGGAGCAGCTGCAGCTAGAGTCGCTCGGATTTGTGACCAATACCGAAAGTGTGGTCAATGCCAAACTAGAAATGACGCCAGAGCTGACCCGCCAGCTGGTGGTGGAATTCACGCCGTCCAAGACAAATTTTGCTCTTTTTGAAGGGAAAAGTCTGATCGAAACGGTGAGTATGCCGGCGGAGGGGAATTTCGCCGAGCAGACCAAGAGTGTTCTCGTGCAATTGGCCGGTAAAATTGGTGCTGATTATACGGCATTTTTTGAGGTAAATGATCAAATTCCGTCTACTTCACCTGCTGAGCCTTTGGTAATGGATTTGGTCTCTGGACAGATCACGAGTGAAGAAATCCAGACTAAATTAAACATGCTGCCGGCCAATCTGCCGCTCAAGGCAGAAGTGCTCGGGAGTGAGATTTTGCTGTCTTTTATATTGTTGCCCAGCGCCACAATCATTGCTACTTCTTACGGCTGGATCAAGCCGCCGGCGAGCGAGCCTGAAACTCCTCCGGCGAGCACACCGCCGGCAGAAGCGGTGGCGGCCGAGCCGATACCGGTACTCTCGCGCCAAAAGGGCGCAAGCAAGGCGATCGTGCCGCAAGTAGATGCGGGAGATTTTGCGATCGAGACGAAGTCCCCAAAACCAAAAAAACCGATGTCTCACGGCGCCAAAATGGGACTTTTGGTGTTGATTTTGATCATCGTGATGATAGCGGCCACTGGTTTGATTTTTTGGTGGCTGGTACAGGCTGGCGAAGCCACCGTAAGCGTCAGTGCCAAACACGACTTCCTCACCAAGACGCTGGAAGTCAGCATCGATCCTGAGGCCAAGGAAGCCGACTATGAGAAGTCCATCTTGCCAGGCACGGTCAAAGTGGGTAACCTAGAGGTTAGCATCGAGTACCCCACCACGGGCACAAAAAACGTGGGCGAAAAGGCGCAGGGAAAGGTGAAAATCTATAATAGGACAGAAAAAGAGCAGAAAATTGCTGCAGGCACTGAATTAGAAAACGGCGTGGTAAGTTTTGTGACAAAGGATGAAATTACAGTGAAGGCTGCCGAAAAAGGTAAGGAAATAAATGGTCAAAAAGTGGATGTGTTAGGTGAAGCTGAGGTCGATGTAATTGCATCAACTGTGGGAACAGCCGGAAACATTAAAAAAGAGACATCGTTGCGTGTAGGCTCTGCGAATAAAGAAGAATTATATGCCGAAGCTAAGGAAGACTTTACCGGCGGTACTGACAAGACAATCAAGGTCTTTTCCAAAGAAGACAAAGAAGCCGCCCTCAAGCTCGCCGAGGAAGAACTGGCGGCATCGGCGGCCGAGCAGATAGACGAGAAAAAGGGTAAAGTTTACCAGGTACCGCAGCTGGATGAAATGGAAATTACCTCTAGCGAATTTGACAAGGACGTAGATGAGGAAACAGAAACAGTTCTTTTGACCATGAAAGGCACGGTGCCGGTGATCTCCTTCACTCAAGACGACTTCAAGCCGCTGGCGCAGGCCACGATCGAAAAACTGTTGCCTGAAGGTTATGAGCTAGAAGGCGAGCTAGAGTTGCTGTCAACTCTAGACGACAAAAAAACTGCCCGCGGCAACGGCCAAATTTACGTAAAACTAGACCTTACTCAAAAGACCGTCAGCAGCGTCAACGTGGACGAGATCAAAGCGGCGCTTTTGGGCCAGAACTTGGCTAAGGTGGCCAATATCTTAGACCGGTATGAGGGCATAGACAGCTATAAGGTGGACTGGAACAGTCAGCTGACCCCCACGATCACCCACTCCATGCCGAGCAAGGCCAGCAAGCTTAAGGTAAATCTGGTGGAAAGCATCGAATAAGGAGGCGGGCGTGAGTGAGGTGGCAAAAAAACCCGGGGCAAACTGGCCGCTTTACTTACTCATGAGTGCAGGGCTGGGGTTGATATTGCTAGCCGGCGTACCTTTTGCCCGGGGATGGTGGCAACAAATACTGGATTCACAGGCGGAAAACATCGTCTACCCGCTAGAGATGAATGAGTTTTGGGCGCGAGTGGAAGCCAACCCCAAAATCATCGCGGACATTGACGCCGTGACGGCGAAAGCGCCCACAATCGTGGACGAGATCGACTACGGCAACATCGAAAACTGGTTTAGTGACGGGAAATTCCACGCGCAAAAGCAGACGTCGCAAAGCTATACGCTTGACATAGAAAAGCTCGGTATAAAAAATGCCCTCGTAAAGGTGGGCGGTACAAATATTGATCACAATTTGGTACAATTTAATACCGACCGGACGATCGGCGATTATGGAGCGCCGGTGATTTTTGGTCACAGCATGCTGCGGCAGTTTTATAATCCCAAGGAAACCAATAAAGAGCGATACAAAGGTATTTTCTCCACTATCATGACACTGGAGACGGGAGATGAGATCAAAATCACCATTGCTGGCGTGACGTACACTTTCTTGGTGACGGAAAAAAAGGAAGTCAAGCCTGACGATGATTATATCATGAGTCAGGATGTAAGCAAAAAACAAATTAAATTGGTGACGTGCACGCCCGAAGGCACGAGGCTGCGGCGCGGAGTAATCACGGCAGAGCTAAAAAGTTGAGATGAAAATACTAGGCATTGATTACGGGACAAAGAGAGTGGGTGTGGCGGTGAGTTATGCCAGTTTGGCCCAGCCGCTAGAGGTGCTAGAAAATGACGAACACTTAATTGGGCGGCTGGGCCAACTGATGGCCGAACACCGCGTGCAAGAAATTGTAGTGGGGATCAGTGAAAATGAAATGGCAGCCAAAACGCAGGAATTTGTGCGCCGCTTGCGCGCGGTCACTCCCCTACCCATCACTTTTATCGACGAGACGCTTACCAGCCACCAGGTACACGAATGGCTGCGGGATGCGCCCGCGCGCAAGCGGCGCGGGCCGATCGATCATTTTGCGGCAGCGTTGATTTTGGAAAATTATCTGCAGGATAAATGAGGGGCAATACCGTAGCACATCCACAGCATACACATAAAGTTGCCGCCAAAGGTAGGCGGAAAGCCAAAAAAACCGGGCGATAAACCCGGTTTCTGTTTCATCTTCACTCTCCCCTCCCCTATGGATTGAGGTCAGGATTGTCGGCGTACATGTAGGCAGAGCTATTGGCGCGGTGGAGCGTGTTGTAGATCGGGAAGTAGAAGCTGATATTGTAATTCTTGGTGACGCTCATACCGGAGTCATTATCGCGGATAGTAACCGTGTGCGGACCAGGGAAGGTGTAATTGGTCAGCGTGAGACCAAATTCTTCCACCGGGATGGCAAAGGTAAAGCCAGTCTGCTCGCCAGCAATGGTGCTCACATCGATCGTCTTGACGATGGAGGTGCCGTTGATCGCCAAGGTAATGGTGAAGTTCTTGGGCACGCTCATGGCGGGAATATAGCCTTCGATGAGAATGTCATCATTGGTGGGCACCAGGCGCACATTCCAGGTGAGCTCACCGTCGGCCACATTGTCGATCAGATCAATGTAGCTCGGCATACTGGCGTAGTAGTAAGTATCAGTGAAGGTACTCACGTGACCCACATTATCCACCGCACAGACATAGAGAGTATGCTGTCCCTCGTCGATGGTGATACCGATATTGGAACCACTGGCGATGGTGGTGCCGCCGGTGCAACTGTCACCCAGGCTGTTTTCATTCCAGGCGTAAGCAATGCGAGCGAGACCCGAGAGAGTATCCACCGCCGTGACATCAATATTTTGACGGGTGGAAGTCCAGCCGGGGACTGCCGGGGTGACTTCGAGCGTGGGCGCGGCGAGGTCAATGCGATTGGCCGGTGAGGTACAAGTGGTAGACACGCCCACATTATTGGTGATGGTCACCTGGCAGGTGGCGCCGTGGACAGCCACAGCGGTACAAGAGTAGCTATCCTGAGCCATGCCAGACACACCACCGTCAGAATCCGTGAGGACGAAAAGCTGTTGGTTGGAGACACTCTTCCAGTCTACCGGATCGGCCGGAGTCCAAGTGCCGCAGACAGGAGCCTCAAAGTTGGCGTAAACCGTCTGAGTACTGGTGACCGTAGTGATGTTGGCGACATTATCTGCCACGGAGACACGGTAACGGTAGCAGTGACCATTGGTCATATTGGCCGTGGCGGTGAGCGTACCGGCTGAGTACGTGAAGGCAGTATCCTCGTAGGCTGCTCCGGTGAGATCACAGCTAGAAGTGTTACCCGTGGTGACGGTAGTACCCATGATCCGCTCTACTCTCCAGGTGGAGTCATTGATGCCAGACTGCGTATCGCTGACACCTGTAAGCTGGAGGTTGATAGCACCGTTATTGGTGACGTACTGATCCGTGTAGCCGAGTGAGAAACTGGGCGCCGTCTGATCGTTGATCACATTGATCCGGCAGCTGGCGGTAGTACCGTTACCATAAGTGTAGACGATGGTGCCAGAGCCAGTGGATTCGGCTGCTTCCGCCCAGGCGTAGGTCTTGGTGTAAGTACCGGCGCCGCCTTCATGAGTGCCAGTGCCGGCTGGAGTAAGGCTCCAGTTGGCGTTAAATGGCGGATAGTAGACACTAGTGATGCCGGAGTCTGGCTCAGCAAGCTGAGTGGTCAATTGGAAGGAACCAGTGCGACCCGTGCTAGCAGCGTAATCATAGCTGGAGTAATAGAGCGTATCGCTGCCCGCTTGATGCTGATAGTCAGTATTGGTCACTGGCGTGAGGGTACAAGTCAGCGCAGGTGTGGCCGGATCCACCTTATTTTCTGGTGACTGACAGACCTTGGTATTGCCAGCGCGATCAGTCAGGGTGACGGAGCAAGTGCTGCCGGTGGTAGCCGCCGTAGTACAAGTGGTCACCAGTCCAGAGCTTAAGCCCGAGCCAGCATCGCTGGAACCCACGAGGGTGAAAGGCTGACCGCCGCTCGTGCGCCACGGATTCACCTCGGCCGGATCCCAGCTACCGCAGGTGGGCGCTTCGAGGTCAATGGCGATCTGGCAAGTATCGCCGCTGGCCGTAGACGTGGTAGTAGCTTGATTGCCGACCTTATCCGTGCTGACCAGCAGATAACGATAACAGGTATTGGTAGCCGCGCCAGATACAGCGTGATTGGTGACGCCACCCGTAGCGACAATGCTACAGCTATCACTAGTGTCTGCGCAGTCCGCAGTGAGGTCTGCCGGGTAAGAGCAAGCGCCGCCAGCGAGAGTGCCGATTTGCTGGACGAGATAGCTGGAGGCAGTATCCAGGCCAGAGCCAGAGTACGTGATGCCGCTGACAGTAGACTCCGGATCGGCGCCATAATCCACCTTGATGGAGAAGGACGAGGAGTTTTGGGCGCCGGCCGGGCAAGTGGTGATGCGGCCAGCTGGAGCCTGATCGTCATAGACGAGGGTGAAGTCAGTGCTCGCCGCGCGCAGACCATTATTGGCTAGGGCAAGACGATCGGCATAGACAGTCTTATTGGAATCGTTGAGGTAGTAGACGCGGTAGTAGGTATTGATGTCTGCTCCCGGGATACCGGCCACAGTGGTGGCATCATTGAGGTTTTGGAAGGCAGTGGACGAGATAGTGCCGCTGGAGCCGCCAGTAGCCGTGGCCAGCACGGTGACATTACTACCACTGGTGGGTGCGTAGTAAGCCGTGGTGGCACCATCATAGTAGAAGTTTTCACTGGTGGAGGTGATGGAGTCGATGCTGATTTCAGGCACGTTGGTATCCACGATGAAGGAATTGGTGGACGTGATGACGGCCGTATTGGAGACATTATCTGTCACGAGCACGCGGTAACGATAGCACTTGCCGTCTACCAAGGTGTCATTGGCCACGATTGCATCCGCAGTGAGGTAGGCGTCATCATAGGTATTGATGGTGGCATAGTCAGAGCAACCTTCAGCTTCGCTGCACTCGTAATTGCAGGTGTAGTCAGCGACACTGACATCTCCCGTGCCGTCACCAGTGTAAGTAGCCACGCCGGTAGCACGTTGGATGGTCCAACTCTTGATGCCGGAACCAGAATCCGTGACGCTAGACTTACCCAGTCCCAGCGCGAGCTCACGAGAGCCGGCGCGATTGGTCACTCCAGTGGCATAAGTGAGGCTAGCCGGGGCGATAGGATTGTCTGGATCAGCAATAGCGCTGACCTGACAAGAGCTGGTATTATTGTTACCAAAGGTCATAGTGACGCTGGAGTTGGAGTCATCACGGCGGGTAGTGGTATCCCAAGTATAGTTGCGCTCATACACGCGGGGATTACCAGTGGCCGAGCGGCTAGACTCAGCGGCAGTATTGGCAGCCAAAGCCGGGAAGTTTACCTTGGCGATGCCAGAGGAAGGTACGCTGGCGGCCGTGGTACGGACGGTGAAATTACCAGCCGAGAGTGACGGATTGTAGTAAATAGTGCTGTCATCTGGCAGGTAGCTAGTACCGGAGACCGGAGACACTTGACAAGTGAGAGCGGCCACTTCGTCGTCGATATTATTGGTGGGCGAAGTACAGGTGGCAGTATTGCCGGCCTGATCATAGATCGTGACGTCGCAAGTCTCACCGTCGATAGCATTGACTGTGGAGCAAGTGAAGCTGCTCGCGCCGATGCCAGAACCAGTATCCGTAGAACCGTAAAGGGTGAAGGTCTGATTGGCAGCAGTATTCTTCCAAGGTACTTGAGCAGGATCCCAAGTGGTACCGCAGACAGGAGCGGTGGTATCCACCTTGATCTCATTGGGGCTGGCGATCGTAGCGATGTTACCCACATTATCGCTCACACGTACCTGGAAGCGGTAACACTTACCACTCTCAAGGGTGTCAGTAGTGGCGATAGCGGTCACCTTACCGTCAGTAGTGGTAAGACCAGCGCTGACTTCGCTGTAAGCGCCGTAAGCAGAGCAAGTGCCGCCGCTCAAGGTCCCTTCGCTGCGCCAGACAGTCCAGGAGTCTTCATCAATACCAGAGCCGCTATCAGTGGGACGAGTGAGGCCGAGGTTGACGGTGTGAGTCGAGGCTTGGTTGATGTAGGCGGTAGCGTAGCCCAGAGAGCCGTCTACTGGAGCGGTGTGATCAGGAATGATAGCGACGTTGCACTGACCGCTAGTGCCGTTGCCGTAGGCAAACTTCACGCTAGCACGCTCACTACCGGCAGCCCCTTGTACCCAGGAGTAAGCCTGAGTGTAGTGACCGCTGGCTGAGGTCTGACTACCAGCCGTCCAGCCTTCTGCCAACACTGGGAACTGCTTGGAGGTAATGTGTGAGGACGGTTCATCAAGCTTGACACCCAGGAGGAAGGAACCATTGATGCTGGCACCAGAGCTGGCTTCGCCGTTATTGTAGTAGAGGGTGGGCAGCGTGCCGACAGTAGTCGCATACTGATACTGTGGCGCTGTGCCTTCAGTGATGGTACAGGTGAGTTCTGGCGTATCGCCGTCCACCTTATTGACAGGTGAGGTACACACGCTCATGCGGCCGGCATGGTCATAGATGGAGACAGTACAGGTATCACCAGTCTTATCACCAGTGGCACACTCTCCCCCACTCACCTTGATGCCGGAGCCGGAATCTGAGGAACCCGCGAGGATGAAGGTCTGACCGCCAGAAGTATTCCAGGGGTTGACTTCGGCTGGAGTCCAGCTGCCGCAGGTAGGATTATTCAGGTCTACCTTTACCGTGCAGGTGGCGGAAGTTTCATTGCGGACGTGATCGCGAGCGACGAGACGGTAAATGTAGCAAGCTTCGCTGGCGTCAGTTTCTTGGTAAGTGGTATCACCCACGCTACCCACAGGAGCAAAGACGGCGCTTGCGGTATCGCAGGTACCATTGGCCAGGAGTGGCACGACCGCACGCTCGATATGTGAGCCGTTTTCGCTGGTATTATCATTACCAGAGAGACGATCAGTACCATAGCTACCAGCGATGGTGAAGTTATCCGTGGCTTGCCAGCCAGAAGGACAGGCGGTGAAGGCAACGTCTTGCGGTCCTTCGCTGTCATAGATCACGTCAAAGTACGCTTCATTGGTATCGTCAGTGGTATTGACCGCTTGTAGGATCATATCAGTCATGGTACTGGTAAGACCCGTGAACTCATAGAAGTGATCCTGGTAAGTGGGGGTGGTGGGGGTGGGATAGGTGTAACGGGTGGAGGAAGTGCGGTCAAAGTTTTCATAAAGCACCTGAGTGATGCCAGCACCGACCGCCGTGGAATTGGTGCGAGCGGTGGTGGTTACCTGAGCGCCGCGAGCGTTACTATTGGGACCGTAGTAGATGGTAGACGCCTCATCAAAGTAGTAGATGTCGTCTGCAGTCGGCGTCACACTGGTGATGTAGATTTCTGGTAGATTGGAGTTGACCATGATCACGTTTTCCGCCGTGAAGATGGAGACATTATCCACGCGGTCAGTCGCGACGACGCGGTAGCGGTAGCAGCTCATATCTTGCAGGTCATCATTGACACTCATGATACCAGAGCCATAGGAGGTGTAGTCGTTGGCGCCAAAGGAGACCATATCGCTGCTGCCCCAATCTTGCCAGTCAGTACAGACATTATCCGTGCCGAGTGTACCCTTGATCCGTTGGATTTCGAGTGTGGCGAGGCCAGCACCGTCATCAGCAAAGTCAGCGGCCGTGATACCAAGCTTGACGTCGCGCGCACCCGGGATACCGTACTTGATGTTCTTGTACTTGGGAGCGCTACCGGCCGGAGCAGTACTATCGGCGATCACCGAGACAGAGCAGGTATTAGAGTTGTAGTTGCCATAAGTAACCCAGACGAGTTCGTTTTCGCTGGAGCGAGTACTAGTGGATGACCAGGCATAGTCACGAGTGAAGACGGTAGGCGTGGTGACACTGGCGGACTGGGTAGCGTAGTGCTCATTGCTGCCGGCCAGAGCTGGGAAGTAAGCGTAAGCGATGCCAGAGCGAGGTTGCTCGTCTGCGGTGGCGACGACGCGGAAAGTACCGCTACCCTTAGCCGGATTGTAATAGAGCAAGTTCTTATCGCTGATCAGATACTGAGTACCGGTACCAGAGACCAGACCGCAGGTGACGTCGGGATTGGCGAGGTCGATGCGATTGGCAGGAGACTGACAGCGGGCAGTGTTGCCAGCAACGTCAGCGATGTCTACCCAGCAGGTGGCCGAGGATGAAGCCTCAGTGGTACAGCTATAATAGCTGGCAGACATGGTAGTGAGGGCGTCGATGGAGTCAAGCAGCTCAAAGGTCTGGCCGACGGCGGTATTCTTCCAGGGAGAAGGATCCGGTTGCCAGGTGGCGCCGCAATTGGGAGCAGTCAAGTCGATCTTGACTTCACCACTACTGGTGACGCTGGCGGTATTGCCTACCATATCTGAGACGCGTAGTTGGAACTTGTAGCAGCGGCCAGAGGCGTAATCCGCATCTTGATCAATAGCGATGCTAATGCCGGTCACCTGATCATTGACAGTGGTATATTGTAGCTCGCTGGCGGGCACAGCCGTAAAGCTGGAATAATCAGAGCAGGTATCGCCAGCGAGGGTGCCGACACTCTTGTAGACAGACCATGAGGTCTCATCAATGCCGGAAGCGAGGTCGCGACCGCGAGTGAGCTTCAAGTCAATCGTCTTGGCGGTATCTTGGCCGACGTAGACAGTGCCGTAATCCAGGGATGAGCCTACAGGGCTGGCGGAGTCGGCCAGCACAGCAACTGTACACTGAGCCGCTTGACCGTTGCCATAGGTAATGTCTACGGTGGTGTTGGCATTGCCAGTGGCACCGGCGGTCGTCCAGGTGTAGTCTTGGTAAATATCCAGACCTGACTCGGTATAATTGCTGCTCGTCCAGCCACCGGCGATAGCCGAGAAGGTGAGCGGAGTGCGATAGCCAGAGGACGGAGACTGAGACATGCTTGCCGTCAAGCGCCAGGTGCCCGAGGCAGCGGAGCTAGGATTGAAGTATAAGGTAGGCTTGCTGGCGCGCATGGTGGGATACCAGTAGTCACCAGCGATGTCTGCAGGCAAGGAACAAGTGAGGTCGTAGATATTGGTGTCCACCTTATTGATCGGTGAGCGGCAGACGCTAGTGCGGCCGGCGTTATCAGAAATAGTGATAGTACAGGTATCACCGTTGGCCACACCCGTGGTACACTCGCCACCAGCTACATTGATACCGGAGGTGGTGTCAGTGGAGTCAGAAAGGACAAACCGTTGACCAACGTTGGCTCTGTTCCAGACAGTCACTTCTTCTGGTTCCCAAGTGCCGCAGACAGGATCAGTGAGATCTACCTTCACTTCGCACACAGCTGAGCGGGTGAGATTACCCACGTTATCCGCAGCCACAAGCCGGTAACGATAGCAGCCGTCTGTAGCACCAGCAACTGAGTAGTCAGTGGCTGCGTAGTCACTTACCCGGGTGTAATCACCAGAGTAGGAGCAGGCACCATTGGTGAAAGTACCAGATTGGCCTTCAATGAAGCTGGAAGTAAGATCAAGACCAGAGAGAGCGTCACTACCATAGCTGCCCTTGATGGCGAAGGAATTGGCCGTGAGGTATTCACTCGTAGTGGAAGGACAAGTGGTAAAGGCGACATCACTCGGGCCGGCACCGTCATAGGTGACGTTGAAATGAGTGTTGGCAGAGCTAACCGGCTCAGAATTGGTGTACGCAGTGATAGCCCGATCCGCATAGGAAGTGGTACTGCCCACTGGGAGCGTATAGGTGCGCATATAAGGACTGTCTGTATCAGAACTGGTACCTTCGCCCGTAAGATCCTGGAAGGCGACATTGGAGATGGCGTAACCTTCACCAGCGCTGGCGTCGGCCGTAAGGATCAAGGCCGTGGACACAGTGGGCTTGGCATAGTAGATCGTATCGACGTTGTCAAAGTAGACACCGCTCGGCTGTGAGACATTGGAGATGGCGATACTGGGTCGGCCAGAGTCCACGATGTAGTAGTTGGCGGTGGAAATGACGCCCACATTACCGAGCTTATCGGTGACGAGCACGCGGTAACGATAACAGCTGGAGTCAGTGATATTCATGTTTACCGTGAGCGTGCCGTCCGGCAGATCAGCGTCAGCGATCGCATCGGAGATATTGGTGAAGTGTGTATCGGCCGCGTCAGTGTAGTCACCAGCAAACGGACAGGAGTCGTTTTCGCCGAGGGCGACGCGCTCATACTGGAAGATCCAGTTATTGATACCCACGCCAGCATCTGTGATTTGCGACTTGGCCGTACCGAGGCTGACCTCAATATTGCTGCCGGCCTTATTGGTGACTTGAGTGAGGTAGCCAAGATCTGGTCCGGTGGGAGCCTGACTATCAGCTACGGCCGAGACCTGACACGTGAGGACGACGTCATTGTTGAAGTTCATCGTGACCGGTTGGTTGTAGAGCTGAGTATTGTTGGTAGTCGTCCAGTTGTAGGTCTTGGTAAATGAGCTTTGGCCGGCAGTGGTAGGAGTGACGGTCTCGGCCGCAGTATCCGCCAGAGCTGGGAACTCGACACTATCGACACCGGATTCGGAACTAGAGACGTTGGCCGCATTGAGGTAGAAGTTACCTACACCTCGGCTGGGATTGTAGTAGACGGTGGAGTTACCCACGAGCAAGGCATTGGCGCCGCTATCCAGGGTAATGGTACAAGCCAGGGTCGGTTCGCCGTTATCCACACGATTGATGGGTGAGGTACAAGTGGTGGTATTGCCGGCGCGATCAGAGATCGTGACGTCACAGGTGGCGCCGTAGACGGCCGCGGCGGTACAGACTTCATAGCCGGCGACTGATTCCACACCAGAGTAGGTATCATAGCTGCCAGCTGCGGCATGATCAGCACCGTCATTATAATAGAGCTTGAAGACTTCTGGAGCAACATCCCAAGAGTCAGTGCCGGCAGCCGGATCCCAGTCTGTACCACAGACAGGAGCGGTGGTATCCACCTTGATTTCGGCCGCGTCAGCGATGTTGGCTGGGAAGACAGCTTGATTGCCTACGAGGTCACTCACGCGTAACTCGTACTTGTAGCAGCGACCAGAAGCGAGGATGTCTGTAGCGGTGAGATTGGTGAGGACACCAGCAGTGAAGGTCTGAGTAGGAGTGATCTGAGTGGGAGTAGGATTGTCACCGTAGGAACAGACACCATCAGCAAGCGTACCTGCGTAGCGCCACACTTGCCAGCTAGACTCATCAATGCCGGAGTCATTGGTGCCATCGTCAGTAGCTCTAGTGAGCTGGAGATCAATAGTTTGGCTGTCACCCTTCTTGAGATAGCGGCCAGTGTAGCCGAGCGAGCCACCTTGAGGAGCTTGGTTATCGGCGATGAGGGCGATCTGGCAAGAGTTACTCAAATCATTACCGTAGGTGAAGGTGGTAGTGGCAGGGTTGCGGCTGCCAGCGCCAGTAGACCAGGTGTAGGTACGATGGTAGACACCATTGCTGCCAGTATACGATGCTTGTGACCAGGCACTATCTGAGCCTGCCAGATCAGCATAGCCGATACCGGTGATGTTACCAGCACTGTCGTGACGGATACCGGAGATTGGTTCGTCCACGTGGATTTCCCAGTCAAAACTACTGCCGGAGGCGAAGCTATTAGCGTTGTAATAGAGTGTTGGCTTTTCGTCTATGGTGGTGGCGTACTGATAGCCGGGATTGGTACCCTCATTGATGATACAAGTAAGGCTAGGATTCTCCTCGTCCACGTGATTTGCGGGAGAGGTGCAGGTGGCAGTCTTGCCGGCGCGATCGGTGACAGTGACGGTACAAGTGGCGCCGTCTACCGCATCAGCAGTACAAGTGAAGCCGGGAGTGGTGCCACCATCTGGCAGTGTGCCGTAAGAAGCAGCGTCATCCACACCTGAGTAGGCGTCAGCATAAGTCTTGAGTCTAAAGGCTTGCTGGGCGGCAGTACTCTTGTAAGGATATATTTCTACCGGTTCCCAGTCAGCGGGATCATTGCTACAGGTGGGCGCAGTGCGGTCGATAGCGACTTCACACACGCTGGAGCGGGTGACATTGCCGACATGATCCTCAGATACCAGGCGGTAGGCATAACAGGCGCCATCAGAGGTTGTTTGCGTGTAGCGATCTACACTGCCGCCAGTGCCGTCAATCTTGGTGTAGGCGGCGTCAGCCGAACTGACGGTATTGCCGGCGTCGTAGTAGCAGCCGCCGTCAGCATTATTGAGGTGGCCCACGGCGCGCTCGATATAAGTGAGACTATCGTCCACGGTAGAGAGCGCATCTGTGCCGTAGCTACCGATGACTGTGAAGTCGGCGACATCTAAGTAACTGCCAGCGCTACCGGGACAGGTGGTAAAGGCTACGCCAGTAGGACCATCGCCGTCAAAGGTGAGATTAAATGAGGTGGGCGCGGTGACGCTAGAGTTGGTGACAGCATTAATACTCACACCAGCGACTGAGGAGCCATTTGTCGGGAGCGCGTAGGTGTAGTAGTAGTGATTAGAGCCAGCATTGGTGCCAACATTGTAGGCAGTCTTTGCGAGGTTTTGGAAGTTGACATAGTTAATACCGGCGACATTATCAATCGCTTCCACGGTGACGTCGATGTTGGCGGCAGACGGATTGCGGCCGTAGTAGATGGTGCTGACACTATCCCAGTAGACTTGGTCGACATCAGATACTGAGTAAAGATTGTTGCTCGGCACTGAGGTGGAGACCTTGATACTATTGCTCGTGGTGAAGATGGACTGATTGCCCACCTGGTCGGTGACCACAAAGCGGTACTGATAGCAGGTGCCGTCTGCGAGTGTATCCGTCACACTAATGTTGCCGGTCATGCTGGAGAAGTCACGAACCCAATTGCCGGCGCCAGAATAATCCTGAGCCGGAGTGGTCCAAGCTGAGGAGCTGTAGTCACAGTTGCCGCTGCTCAAGGTGGCAGTGCGGCGCTGGATGGTGAAGGTCTTGATACCAGCCTTGTCATCACTAAATTGACCGACATTCACACCGAGGTTGACTGATTGGCTACCAGTGGTGCTGGTGTAGCTATCGGCATAACCCGGAGCAACACCAGTAGGTGCGGTGTGATCTTCATAGACCGTCACCAAGCACTGAGCGGAAGGAGTTTCGGCGACAGGATCATTGATGTTCCAATAGATCTTATTAGCAGCGTCTACTTCTGATCCAGTGGTAGAGGTATTCCAGTTGTATGTGCGGCCAAAGATGCGTGGTGCTGAGGGGCTAAGCGGTGAGGGACGATCCACGATGTAGGCGGCATTGGAGACGAGCTGTGGATAACTGATACGGTCGACACCGCCGGCGGGCATGCCGCTGATCGTATTGGTGAGGACAAATGAACCGCCGCCAGTGGTAAATTCGGTGCTGCTGCCAGAAGTGCTGGCGACATAAGGATTGTAGTAGAGCACTGAGTCGCTGGAGCGGTAGTAGTTGTAGTAGGTGACGCCGCTAATGGCGCTAGTGTAACTGTCACCCGTGAGACTGCCGATAGTACAGCTGAGGGTGTAGCTGTTGGCGTCTACGGTATTGAGTGGAGAGCGACAAACAGTGGTATTACCGGCGTTATCAGCGATCGTGAGGTCAGCGTAGCCATCGCCGCCGCCAGTGGTGGTCGGTATCGTAGTGGACTGACTGCTGGTAGCCGTGGTGATGCCAGAGCCGCCTTGATCAGTGTTGCTGGCGAGCGTAGCGTTGTAAGCATAACCTGAATTCCATGGTAAGGAGATGGCGCCCGATTGAGTGTGACTGGTGATGCTAGTATTATTACTAGCGTAAGTCTGACTCCAGCTATTGAGACTCACCGTCCAGGTACCACAGACCGGATCAGTGGTGTCTACTTTGATGAAATTGGCTGACGCTACTGAGCCTTCATTACCGACGTTATCCGAGACACGGATTTGATATTGGTAACATTTACCAGTGGTCTGGGGGACGATGACGCTGACACCATTAATTTGGCCGGCAGAGTTGGTCCAGCTCACGCGCGAGGTATCTGTCACTTGAGTATAGGCGCCCATAGCGGTACAGTTGCCGTCACTGAGTGTGCCGACACTTTCATAGAGAGCCCAGCTGTTTTCGTTTATACCGCTGCGATCATCGGTGGCAGTGGAGCGATTGAGTGACAAATTGACAGTATAGCTGGAGTCTTGATTGAGGTAGGCGGTGGTATAGCCAAGTGAGAAACCAGTGGGCGCGGCAGCGTCAGCGTAGAATGTGAGATCAGAGCAGACCGCATTTTGGCCGCTGCCGCTGGTAAGGGTGACTTGTGGATTAGCATCTGTACTGGCACCGCTTGTCCAGCTGTAGGCCGAAGTGAAGAGCTGATCGTCGCTGGTGGCGGAGATTACTGATGGCGTATTTGTCCAGACATTAGCACTGCCGTCTACGTCGGCAAAACTAGCTTGCGCAAGAGATGAAGGTAAGCTGGTGACCGAGCTTGCCAGCTGTGCTTTGACATCGACGATACCAGCTGTACCGGACTTATAGTAGCCGGTGGTACCGGCGGCAGACGGCAGGTAGACATTACTGCCGGTATTAGTGTTGGCCGAGAGATAGCAGACAGGCGTGGGCGCGGTGGTATCTACACGGTTAAATGGCGAGCGACACTCGATGGAGTTGCCAGCATTATCATAGATGGTGACGGTACAGGACGAACCGTGAGCACCAGCAATATTGCTGGAGCAGGCGTAGGAATTACTAGCGAGACCCGACTCACCGACATCATATGTAGAGTCGAGGGTCATCGTGGCGGGATAACTGACGCCGAGATTCCATGGAAGTACGCTGACGCCGCTAGTGCTAATGGTATCGCTGGAGGCGTTGGATTTGTAAGCCACGGTGTTGACCGTCCACGGACTCTGACTGGCAGTGCCGCAATTGGGATTTGTCCAGTCGATGATGAGTTGATTATTGAAGGAAGCGTAGCCAGGTGTATTTGAGTACAAATTGTTATCAACAATTTTTATTTCTACATAACCAGCAAGACTGTCAGTGCCAGATTCTGGTTGCACGCTGTAAATACCTTCATCCAGGCCGGCGGCCAACACTTCCGCATACGTGAAATTTAGGCTCCAAGCAGCCGCTGTGCCATTACTAAGGTTACTGAGGGTCTTGGTGATGGTGTGATTATTTTTGTCGGTGAGGGTGACGGTGATAGTAAGGGTCTGATTGGTGTCGCCGTCGGTATAGGTACCGGCAAACGTAGCACCGCTAGTTTTGTTTAAAATCAAATCACTGCTGTTGACGGTGATAGTCGGATCAGTATTACAGTCTGTGGTGAGTGTGTAAGGATTGTCTACAGTACCCAGTCCGTCACCGCCGTTGACCACGCATAAATTAGAACATTCATCGTCGACACAGTTGAGTTCGATGACGGGATAAGCATCAAGATCGCTGGTGGCGGCCACGGCGGTGCTCGCATCGCCGCTAGAATAGTTGATCTGATAGAGATTATTGCCGTTGGCAGTTCCCGTCCACGCATTGGTAGTATTGGGTAAGTAGTTATTGCCATAGCTTGTAGTGCCAGAATTGATACCGGTCTTATAACTTTCTTTACCAGCATTCCATTCTGACTGAGTGACGAGGCGCATGTAACTGGGATAAGTGCTACAGTTGTCTAGTTTTTTGACCCAGTTGGCGTAGTCAGAACCGAGGGCGGTCTGCAAATAACCGGTGGAAGTACTATTATTAAGTGATTGCTGGAGCGTAGAACCGCACCACGTAGAACTTGCGGAAGAGTTGTATTGGACTGCTTGTGCACGTCTCGTGCCGGAAACACTGAGCGTCAGGATTGCCAAAGCGATTACCAAACGTGTAAATAGTGATTCTGCTAGTCTGCCAATTTTTGCTTTCATACTTTTTAGTTTCTGCGTATCTTTTAATACGTGCAATCATTTTAACACGTCAGCGTCCATTTTGCAACACCATTTTGGGGCAATTTCCGCCTGGTAGGCAAACTGGCCTACAAGTAAATTGTAAGTTACAATGTGAGTGACATTTTAAGTTTTTTTTGCTACCGTACTACTTTGTCCAAATCATTCTTCACTAGTGCACACCGTTTCCGAATACAATTTCTTGTGGTATAATCGGGCGTATGACAAATTTCTGCACTAAATTGCAACTGCGCGCGAAAATTTTATGGCTTCGTTTGGATATTTTCGCGCGCACTCACTACTATTCATTTTGGTTACTGCTTTTTATTTTCTTGCGGCTTACAGTAATTTTTTTACCTGGCCCCGACTACAGTGATGTCACTCATTACTATGAGCGCTATGCCAATATTTGGCATTACGGCAATCCGCCGTATACGCACTGGGTTTTTGAATACGGGCCGTTGGCCGCACTCGTGATTTATCTGCCGCTTTTGGCGGATTTAATGGGGGCGGGAGCCTACTACGTCAATTATAAATTACTCAGTTTTCTTTTTGAGTTGGGGATGTTTATGGGCCTCACCTGGTATAATGACAAGCGTAAAAATGCCGAGACATGGCCGCTTTTGCTCTATTTGATGCTGACGACGTGCGCCAAAAATTGGTTGTATGAAGGTATCGACATGATTTTTTGCAGTTTGGCCGTGGGCGGGATTTTAGTTTTAGCGAGCACACATAAATGGAAGAAGATTTTTAGTTGGATTTTGTTGTGGGCGTCGACAGCGGTGAAATTTTTGACGCTACCGCTGATCGCGCCATTTTACTTAATTACCAGAGGAAAATGGCGTGAAAGTTTACTCACTTTTACCCTTACTTTTTTACTCATTTGGGGCGGGCCACTAGCCTATTACCGCTCAAGTTTGAGTGTGCCTTTCATTTATAATAGTGGCCGCACGATCAAATACAACACCATCACTCATTTAATACTGCGTACGCTCAACAATATCACGCACACAGAAGTGCAGTCGCAGGAAGCGCCGGATTATTCTTTCCAAGGACCGGCCAGTAGCATGGCAGCAAAAGTTTTAACTCTGCTCTACCCGATCAGTTTACTGGTGATTTTGCTGGCGCAGCTGCTGATAATCTATCACAGCGAGACAGGAAAATGGCTGGATAAACCGGGTAAAATGTGGAGCTGGCTGTGGCGAGCGAGCCATCTGAGTGACGCTGATAAAGTTCAGCTGGCAGCATGGTGTTATTTTAGTTATTTTATGGTGAGCTTTTTTACGGCCAAGATTTTTTCTAATCCTTTTTGTCTGTGGATGCTGCCACTGATCGTCATTTTGGATTGGCGGGAAGAAAAATGTCGGCGGCAATTTGTTTTTTGGCTGAGCATGTGGGCGATTTTGGAGCTGACGCCATTTTTGACGGCGAGCTTTTGGCGGTTGCAAAGTTTTGCTTGGTTCCGCTTTGAGCTTTTTGAAGTCAGCTACGGCTGGGTAAAGTGGCTGTGTGTAGCGGCAACGGCGTGGTGTGGGATGCGAGAAATGATAAGCTGTACAAATATAGTTACTAAGGTGGAATAATCTTTTTCCTTCCCTATATAGGGAAGGGGGACCAACTCGTGAGAGTTGGTGGAAAGGTACCAATGATTGTTTACGACTATACTCGAAATAAATCAAGCCTTCTCTATCACAGGAAAGCACTACGTCATCATTCAACTGTATGCGAATGTTTATTGTGGAGAAAATTAAAAGGAAGACAATTACATGGTTACAAATTTCGAAGGCAGTACAGTTTAGAAAATTGCATATTTGACTTTTACTGTCCACAATTAAAACTGGCTATTGAACTTGATGGAGCTCCGCACTTTTTTAAGGAAAAATACATTCAGGATCGCAAACGCGATGCTTATTTTCTCAGTAATTATAATATAAGTACTCTCAGGTATGAAAATTGGCAAATATTAAGCGAAATAGACATCGTCATTAATGATATCTACAAACACATTCAGTTGATTGAATGTACCTCTCCACCGTCCGCAAGCGGACTGTCCCCCTCTCCTATGTAGGAGAGGATAGGATTACGTTTTATCGTTTTTCTGCTGGCAAAAACCCCGCCAAGGCGGGGTAAAACATTTCGTCTTACAAATTACTGCGTGATTTCGGGAGCGACAGGCTTTTCAGCGACGCTGTCGTCACTGTGAGTGCCGTTTGCTCGGGCAGTGGGCGTTCTTCGCCGGCGCGGCAGCTCTACCATATAGTAGCTGCGCGGCTGGATAATCCACGCCAAAAGAAACAGCCCAGCGATCACAAAAAATGACAGCATTGAGATGTCTGGGATCATAACAGCAAGTACACTGCCGTCTTCTCCCAGCTTGATTTTGCAGTTGAGTAGGAAGAAGAACCAAATCCCGTGTGCCAAGACCTTCAAAACTAATGCGCCCAGATCCAGGACATCGCACCAAAAAATATGCGACGTGAGATAGACCCGCTCCACGTGGTGGCGGGAAAGCGCATAGGTGATGATACCGAGTGCCAGCAAACTGATCGCTGTCAGCTGTAAATGCAGCGTCGGCACGCCAGCGAAGAAATTGACGATGAAGAAGATTTCACCATCTTGCACGCAGGCATCCAGCGCTAGCAAGCTCGCAACAAACCAGATAACTGCCAACGTAAGCCGAGATAACAGACACATTAAACCTTTGAAACAATAAACCATTATAACGCAACTCCTTTGTGAGTGATTTTTGGCCGCAGCACGAGTAAAAAGACAAAATGTCAAAGAACTCGGTCCGCAGACCGTACCGCCAGCCGTTTGCTTTCAAAACGGTAGCAATATAGTGTTTATTATATCATTAATCAGTGCTTTTGTCAAGTTATTCCCACTCGATGGTCGACGGCGGCTTGGAGGTGATCTCGTAGACGACGCGGTTGATGTGTGGCACTTCATTGACAATGCGGCGAGAAACCCGATCGAGCAAGTCTGCCGGTAAGCGCGCCCAGTCGGCGGTCATGAAGTCTGTAGTCTCCACGGCGCGCAAGCCGAGCAGATACTCATACGTGCGCTCGTCGCCCATGACACCGACGGTGCGCAAATCTGTAAGCACCGCAAAATATTGACTGATCTGCCGGTGCAAACCGGCGGCGGCAATTTCTTGCCGGAAAATCGCGTCGGCGGGCCGCAAAATAGCTAATTTATCCGGAGTGACTGCGCCCATGATGCGGATCGCCAGGCCGGGACCGGGGAACGGTTGGCGGTAGACAAGATTTTCCGGCAAGCCCAGCTGGAGGCCGAGCGCACGGACTTCGTCTTTGAAAAGAGACCGCAACGGCTCGACAATTTCCTGGAAGTCAATCACATCCGGCAAACCGCCCACATTGTGATGAGATTTGATTTTGGCCGCGGTCTTGGTACCTGATTCGATGACATCCGGATAAATCGTGCCTTGAGCCAGGAAATCCACGTGACCGATTTGGGCCGCTTCTGCCTCAAAAGCGCGGATAAACTCACGGCCGATCACTTTTCTTTTTTCCTCCGGATCAGTGATACCAGATAAAGCGGCGAGGAACTGTCTACTATAATCGACACTACGCAGGTTAATGGGGAAATGATTAGTAAAAGTGTCAATAACTTCATCCGCTTCACCTTGGCGCAGCAAGCCGTGATCGAGGAAAACAGCCGTCAGCCCTGCGCCCACAGCTCGATGGAGCAAGACAGCAGTGACAGAGGAATCTACGCCGCCAGACATGGCACAAAGAACCTTTTTGTCACCAATTTTTTCCCGTAAATCAGCAATAATTTCTTCACTTACTCGTGACATTTCCCAGTCACCAGTAGCCTGACAGATTTTCACCAAGAAATTAGCCAAAATCTGAGCGCCATAGTGAGTATGCGTCACTTCCGGGTGGAACTGCACGCCGTAAAGCTGGCGGGCGGGGTCGGCGAAGGCTGCTGCGGGGCAGCTATTCGTGACAGCTAGGAGCTTAAAGCCTGCCGGAAGAGTGTGGACGGTGGAAGTGTGACTCATCCAGCAGGTAGATTTGACAGGTACATTAGCAAAAAGCGCACTGCTCTCCCCTGATGTGTCCAGGATGAGTTCCACTTTGCCGTACTCACGCACGCTCTGCTTGATCACCTGGCCGCCCAACTGATGAGCCAAGAGCTGACAACCATAGCAAATCCCCAAGATCGGGATCCCCAGCTCATAAATCGCCGGATCGATCATGGGCGCGTCAGTATCCGTCACAAAGCTAGGGCCGCCAGATAAAATAATGCCTATAGGAGCGATATTTTTGACTTGATCGGCGGAGATCGTGTACGGTTTGATTTCACTATAAACGTGCTGTTCACGCACGCGCCGGGCGATCAACATCGCCGTCTGCCCACCAAAGTCAAGAATGAGGACTTTTTGATGTGGATTTTGCATGTTTACTTTCTATTATAATATACAGTTTTCTAGGTCTGCTTTTGACGTTTGTCTGGAGTAGTGTCTACTATAATACACATTTTTAATGACCAGCGGAGTAGTTGGGCGCTTCTTTGGTGATTTGGACGTCATGAGGGTGACTTTCACGCAAGCCCGCAGACGAAATTTTGATAAACTGAGCCTTGGTGCGCAACTCCTCGATCGTGCGGCAGCCGCAATAACCCATGCCAGCGCGCAGTCCGCCCACGAGCTGGAAAATGACGTCTTCCACTGGACCTTTGTAAAGAACTCGACCTTCAATGCCTTCGGGGACAAGTTTTTTGGCGCCGGCTTGACCATAGCGGTCTCCAGAACCTTTTTTCATGGCGGCGAGACTACCCATGCCGCGGTAGACTTTGTACTTGCGACCTTGGTACATTTCTGTTTCTGAAGGGCTTTCTTCGGTGCCGGCGAGCATACTGCCGAGCATACACACGTGTGCACCGGCGGCGATCGCTTTGACGATGTCACCTGAGTATTTGATACCGCCATCAGCGATCACGGGGACGTCATATTTGGCGGCAGCGGCGGCACAATCCGCCACAGCCGTGATCTGAGGCACGCCCACGCCAGCCACCACCCTAGTGGTACAGATAGAGCCTGGGCCGATGCCCACCTTGACACAATTGGCGCCGGCTTCGATGAGAGCGACGGTGGCCTCGGGCGTGACTACATTGCCTACGATGATCTGCAGATCTGGGTAGGCGGCACGCACGCGGGTTAGCGTCTCCAGCACACCTTTGGAGTGAGCGTGAGCGGTGTCAATAGTGATGACGTCTACGCCAGCACTCACCAAAGCGGCGACACGCTCAAGTACATCTGGCGTGACACCCACGGCGGCGCCGGCAAGCAGACGGCCGGCAGCATCTTTGACGGAGTGCGGATAACGGATCGCTTTGGAAATATCTTTGATGGTGATAAGGCCTTGCAGATGTCCATCGGCGTCTACCAGAGGGAGTTTTTCGATTTTGTGGGCAGCAAGGATGCCGCTGGCCTGCTCAAGTGAGGTGCCGATGGGCGCGCAGACAAGATTTTCTTTGGTCATCACGTCTACAATGGGCTGGTCAAGGTCATCTAAAAAACGGATGTCACGCCTGGTGATGATGCCCACCAGTTTATCGTCGTCATCTACGATGGGAAAACCGGAGACTTGGTTTTGTTCCATGAGGGCGGCGGCGTCAGCGGCTGTGGCCTGCTGATGGAGTTTGAGCGGATCGGCGATGACGGAGTGCTCGGAACGTTTTACCCGGCGGACTTGCTCGGCCTGATCGGCGATACTCATGTTTTTGTGGATGATACCGATACCGCCCTGGCGAGCCATAGCAATGGCCATGCGCGACTCGGTGACTGTATCCATGCTGGCAGACATGAGGGGGATATTGAGAGTAATTGTCTGGGTGAGCCTGGTGGTGAGCTGCGCATCGCGCGGCAAAATTTCTGAATATGAGGGGATCAATAAAACGTCGTCAAACGTAAGACCTTCTCGTATGGCTTGTGGCATAAGCCTCCTTTCCTATGCGCCTTATTATAACATGGAAATGGGGCGTGTGGAGTAGGAAAATGAAGGCGGGTGAAAATCACGTTTTGGCCGATTCCTCTCCCCGCCCCACCCGAAGTTATAGTCCTTGGTGGAGGTGGCGGCGTGGGCGGCAGGAATCACCCCCTCCTCTCTGGTACTGCGTGCCTCCTCCCCTTTGTAAGGGGAGGAGTTATGTGAGGATTTGTCAATGGAGGGAAAGTGTCTAGTGACAGTGAACAGTTTTACGGCCGGCGCAACCAAGCAAGAGCATTTTCTACATTGATGCCGTCTTGCTGACCGTAAATATCTAAATCAAGTGTGAGGACAGTACGAGAGAAACCGTCACGAAGCGACAAGAGTGGCGCAAATTCCCGTTCACGTGTAGCGTCGTCCTGCAAACTGTAAGCCACTTGAAAATACGCCACATCTCCAGCGCCAGAAATGGTGACAAAATCAATCTCGGCGTGGGAAGTTTTACCCACATATACTTGTCGATAGCGCCGGCGCAGTTCCAAGTAGACGATGTTTTCGAGGATCCGGCCACGATCAGCGAGACGACGGCCTTGACTGAAGTAACGAAGGCCGGGATCGACAACGTAATACTTCTCGCCAGTACAAAGTAGCTGACGGCCAGCCACGTCATAGCGAGGCGCGGCATAAAAAATGTAGGCTTCCTGGAGAGCATGCAAGTAACGATCAAGGGTTTTTGTGGAGACTTCCACCCCATCATGCCGGAGCATACTGGTGATTTTATTGAGCGAGCAGAGATTGCCGACATTATCCATCAAAAAATCAATGACTCGCAAAAGGAGGCGAATATCCCGGAACTGATACCGAGCGACGATGTCTTTGAGTACGATACTATCCAAAATACCAAAGATATAGTCAGAAACTTCGTCTGGCTCGGTAAGATTGATGACATAAGGGAATGATCCAAAGGTGACATAGCGATGATAAAGTTTGTAATCATTGATCGGTTCTTTTTGCGCGGTAGCAAACTCACTAAATGAAAGCGGCAAAAGCTTAATCTCGATATAGCGGCCAGATAATTTAGTGGCCAGTTCACCAGAAAGCATTACCGCATTGGAGCCTGTCAGATAAATATCAATATTTTTGTCCAAATAGAGACTACTGATGCATCTTTCCCACTGAGGAATATTTTGGATCTCATCAAGCAGAAGATAAGTACGACGCCTGGGGACAAGACGATCAGTAAGATATTGATAAAGCAGGCGATCGTCAAAATCGCGAAATTCATGAGACTCGAGGTTGAGATGAATTATGCGATCAAACGGGACGCCAGAGGCGGCAAGTTTTTGAGCAAAAAGTTCAAGGAGTGTAGATTTACCGCAACGACGTACGCCGGTAACCACTTTGATGACATCGCGGTCGCGCCATTTTTGGAGTTTTTGTAGTTGCTTTTGCCTCATGACTGACATGAGGGCGATTATAGCACGACTGAGGCTTGTTGTCAAGTATTTTGTAGAGTATAAGTACTAAAAAATGAAAATTTGATAAAAGTTGGGAGTATAAGTATGAAAAATTTTCCAAGTGTACCAGATGAAAAAAAGTTAGGAGTATAAGTATGAAAAATGTAAGATTTTGTGATTTTGTGGAGTATAAGTACTCAGTGCTGCCGCTTGCAGCGTGTGGTATAATACAGCGTATGGATAGTAAATATAATCACAGTTTATACGAGAGCAAAATCAACGAAATGTGGCTGGAGGCGGCCATCGGCACGCCGCGCGCAGGAAATGCCGGTAAGCCGGTGTTTTCTCTGGTACTGCCGCCGCCCAATGCCAATGATCCGCTGCACGTGGGCCACGCAATGATGAGCATCGAGGATATTTTGGTGCGTTTCCACCGGATGCGGGGCGATGACACCCTCTGGGTGCCAGGAGTGGATCACGCCGGTATCGAGACACAGTTTGTGTTTGAAAAAAAGCTGCAAAAAAAGGGCGAGTCGCGTTTCCAGTATGACCGAGAGACTCTTTACCAGATGATCTGGGACTACGTACAAGAAAATACCGGTGTGGCGCGCGAGCAGCTCACGAGATTGGGTTTTAGCGTGGACTGGTCACGGTTTTGTTATACGCTGGATGAAAAAATTGTGAGGAGTGTGTTGCACACTTTTGCCCATTTACAGCAGGAAGGTCTGCTTTACCGCGATTTACAGCTGGTAAATTACTGTACGAAATGCGGCACGGCTTTTAGCGATCTGGAAGTCAAACACCAGACGGCAAAAACCAAACTTTATTACATTAAATACGGGCCGTTTGTGCTGGCTACCACCCGGCCGGAGACCAAATTTGGCGACACGGCGGTGGCGGTACACCCAGATGATGAGCGCTACCGAGATCTGGTAGGCAAAATGATCACGGTGGAAGGCGTCAACGGGCCTTTCCAGGTAAAGGTGATCGCTGACGAGTACGTAGACCGAGAATTTGGTACGGGGGTGGTGAAAATCACGCCGTATCACGATCATAATGACTATGCTGTGTGGCAGCGACACAAAGATGAGCTGCCGGCGCCCGTACAAGTGATTGACTTCCAGGGTAAAATGACGGCAGCCGCCGGGAGATTTGCCGGGATGAGCGTCAACAAAGCCCGCGAAGAAGTGGTGAAGGCGATGACTGAGATGAATCTCATTGATCACGTGGATGAAAATTACCAAAATCAGCTAAGTGTGTGTTATCGGTGTGGACGGACGCTTGAACCGCTGCCGAAGGCGCAGTTTTTTGTGCGCGTCAAGCCGCTCACCAAGCCTATAATCGAGAAATTAGATGCGGGTGAAATCAAAGTACATGCGGCCGGTTACGATAAGATTTTGCGTAACTGGCTCACAGGACTTCGCGACTGGAATATCAGCCGACAGATAGTGTGGGGCATCCGGATGCCAGTATGGTATCAGGTGGAAGCGGATTCGCCGCTAGAGGTGGCGTTTTTGACCACCAGCAGCCCCAAAAACGCCACAGAAAAATCTTATCGGGTAAAGGAACTAGCGACCGATAAATGGCTGATTTCGGGCACTTTGGGGCAAATTTTGGCCGATTACAGTTTGGATGAAGTCAAAAAAGGACTGCAAAGCGTGGACGCGCCAATGGGGACCCCCTACTCTCTTGACATTGAGGGCACGCACGATCACGAAAACGAGATCCAGGAAACAGACACCTTTGACACGTGGTTTAGCTCGAGCCAGTGGCCTTTTGTGACGCTGCAAAACTCTGGAGAAGGTGATTTTGACCGTTTCTACCCGACCACCGTAATGGAAACTGGTTATGACATTTTGCCATTTTGGGTGATGCGGATGCTGATGATGGGCTATTTCCAGACGGGAAAATTGCCGTTTACTCATGTTTATTTACACGGTCTGGTGCGCGATAGCAAAGGCCAAAAAATGAGCAAGTCTAAGGGTAACGTGATCAATCCGCTAGAAGTGGCGGAAAAATACGGTGCCGACGCCCTCCGGTTTGCTCTCGTGGTACGCTCCACTCCTGGTCAGGATAAATCTATCGGTGAGGCTGATTTCAAGGCAGCGCGCAATTTGACCAATAAACTCTGGAATGCGGCGCGTTTCGTGACGATGCTGGCGCGTGAGAAAAAGGAAGTGACGGGTAGCGAGCAGACCAATGAGCTGATACAGCAAAAAGTGGCCGAAATTACCAAGCAAGTAACAGACTGCCTGAATGATTACAAGCCGGGGCTGGCGGCAGACTTGCTTTATGACAGCTTTTGGCATTACTTTTGCGATGAGGCGATAGAAGCGTGCAAGAAGGAGACGCTCTCCCCTACCCTTTTGCGCGAGGCTCTGCTGGTTTACTTGAAACTCTGGCATCCTTTTATCCCATTTGTGACCGAGCAAATTTGGCAGGAATTTGGTATAATGGAAAATGATGAAAGACTATTGGCCCTCACCAGCTGGCCGGACGGCAGAATTTGAAGATTTTGGCCGTGTATCTGTTTTGAGCGCGTTGCTATTGCCTTTTTTTGTGGTGCTTTTGACAGCTAGCCAAGTGGTAGATGTGGGCCGATACGTGCTAAACCGTGCGCGTGAGCTAAAAGATAAAATAAACATGGATATAGCGGCAAAAATTGACTCTCTCCCCTACTCGCTGCGGACGAAATACGTATTGATGGAGACAGTGGCTTGGCTGCCGACGGCGGCGTTAGCATTAGTACTGGCGTGGAATATCTCCGACGTGATGTTGGAATACAAACTCAAGCAGGAGCGATTGGCGGCAGCACACGCAGGAAACAACATCGTGATACCAGATATGAGATTTATCAATGACAGCTGGCCGGTGGAGCTGCTTGCTGCCAGCGATGAAGCGGTTATCCGTATCAATGAAGATGCACTTATGGAGCTGGCAGCAAGCTTTGGGCAGTTATCAAGCAAAGATGTAAGCGAGCTAAGCCAAGCCGAGATGATTAATTTTGCGCTTTTGCATTACTATTTTGGTGATGAAATGCAGTATCAAAACAAACTCGAAGCGGCGCGAGCAATGGATCCAAACGAACGTATATTTGCAAAATAAGTGGTAGTTTTGGGCGGGAAAATGTCACATTTTAGTGTGTTTTTTGGACGTAAAATTGTAACTGCCACGTGACATTTTTACTGCGTTAATTATGGCGAATTCGCCATAATTAAGATCATTTTTTGTTGCAAATTGCTGCACGTGAAACATTATAGGTTTTGCCTGGTGAGATGCGCAAATGGTGACATTTTTTCGCTGCAGTAAAATCAGCAAAGTTTGCTGCAAGCAAGTGAAGAATGTTTGCTGCAAGAAATTGACAAATCTTTGCTGCAGCTAATCGTTGATTGTTTGCTGCAATAAATCATGCATTTTTGACTACAAAATAGTGACGAAATGATAGCGGTGAATAGCCAAGTTTGTCAGCTTTTATTGTTTGAGTGTGGTATAATACCGGGATGAAAAGACGCGGTAGACACACGACCATCATCGAAGGCTTGGAGCCGGTTTTGCGGCAGTTAGAACGGTTAGATGGGGTAGAGGTGTCGCCAGGGCGGATCAGCACGGGGCTGCCCACGGGTCATCACATTTTGAAGCTAAAACAGCTGAGTGGGGGAGTGGAGGCGGTTTTTCGCGGGACGCGGACGAAGCAAGTACTGCATATTTATGGCGATGGGGAGCAAATCGTGACGACACTGGCAGGTCTACACGGTGGTAATTTGACAGTACTAATTGCGCAGTAGAGGAGAGCTGAAGACTCACCACGATTGAATTATTGAGTTAAAAAGCAACTCCCTCGCTTTTGACGAGGGAGCAACAACAACAATAAGTCAAAAAATGATTATTTGGCCGCGTCTGCTTTTTCTGGCGCCGGAGCGGCAGCATCTGCAGTTTCCGCTGGTTTTTCTTCCTCGGCCGTCTCCTGGACAGCATCGACAACGAGTACAGGGAGCTTTTCGTCAGTGGTCTTGAGGGTGAGTTTTTTGCGGTCATAGTCGAGATCAGCAAAGGTGATCTCATCGCCCACGGCTTTGAGAGTGGATAAATCAATGATAAAGGATTCTGGGAAGTCGGTAGGCAAACCTTCGGCTTCAATTTCGTCATGCACGAGGTTGTAAATCGCGCCGGGGACGCTAAAGGTACCAGTGGTTTCCACCGGGATCATGGTGGTAACTTTACTCTTGAGATCGACTTGACGGAAGGAAATGTGGATCAAGTGCGCATCGACCGGGTCGTACTGGACCTCCGAGAGAAGAGTGGGGATCTGTTTGCCGTCAACGTCAAGATAAATAACGGTGGACTCACTGATTTGGGTCATTAATTTGGTGGTTTGTTTGGCGTCAAGCGCGAGGGCACGGGAGCCGTCAGCGCCGTAGACATTGGCCAAAAGTAAGCCCTGTGCCCGCAGCGCGCGCGGTTTGGCTGCCAGATCGCGGATTTGAGCCGTAAGTATGTGTTTTTCCATAATTTCCTTAATGTATTTACTGCTTTTTGTTTACCAGATGATATATTATACCACATTTTTTGACGATTTGGCGGGCAGTTGCGATCAGTAGTCGATAGCGCCAAAAAAGCTGCGTTTTCCTGGGCGCAAAAAGGTGATGGTCTCGCCTTTGGTAACGGCGCGCGGAGCAATGACGCTAATAGAGTAGGGGACGCGGCTGACGATGGTGACTTCAAGCTGGTCATCCAGGCTGCCGTTTTGGTGCTGGTCATAGTAACTATAGGTGAAATCACTGCTGGCGATCGCGCGTTCGATGTTAAAGGTGAGCCTGAGAGTGGCTTTGGCTTCGGGCGCGAGCGTGAGTTTGTAGCCGTTTTCGTCATCAAGGGTGACGTCGCGGCCATCCAGAGTGATGGTGGCGAGAGTAGCGCTGTGTGGCAGAGCGAGCGTGAGGTAGTCGCTGACAGTGTCTGTGGTGGAGTGGTTGACAAATTCTACTGTCCGGGTGTGAGTGGTGTTGGAGCTGGAAAGCTCAATACGGTGGGCGGAGGTATAAGTAAGGTCGCTAGCCGTGGTGAGGTAATTGTGATGAAGGGCAAAAGTATCCAGGTAGCAGACGCTGGAACCAAATCCGCCAGGACAAAGGACACTGCTGGCGTCAGCACGCAGTCCAGCGGCAGAAATGGCGTTTTTGATGGCGTCATCACCTGAATAAAGCTGGAAGGATTCATTTTCTAAGTGAGCAAGCAGGTAGCGGAAAAATTCATGGCCGCGGCCGGGCGCGAGCTGATCTAGCCCGAGGTCAAGCGAGGAGAAGAGATCGGCGAGCGCGAGGCTTTTTTCTGGCCTGGAATTGGTAAGAGTAGTCTGCTGAAGAGTGTGAGCATCATCGACACCCAAAAGGAGCTTTTCTAAAGGAGCGAGGCTGGAAAGATTGATGCCGACAACTACGTCTGGCGTGGTCTGGAGAGCAGAGGAGAAGTCACCACTCAAGAGCGAGGCAACTTCACTAAATTCCCGGTCAAACGTGAAATTAGCTAGGCCTTCGGCGGCGGTAGTGTTTTTCTCGTCCCCATCTCGACTGGAGCTGGCATTATCAACCTCAGACGCAAGAACGGCGGGGAGTTGGACTTGGACGCTGGAAGCGGCTGCAAGCTGCTCGGTGGTATAAAAGCTGGCTTGCTGATAGCTACCACGGAGGAACTCTATATTGGCTGCGCCCAAGATAGTGCCGCCACCAGTGCGAGCAGTGGTTTCGTCCAGGAAAAGAAGAGTGAGGCGCAGATCCTGCTTACCGGCAAGCGCTGCAAAAAGTGGTAAGTAGTCAGAAATGAGCTTGTAGTCAGCCTCAAGCTGATCTAAAGTGGAGGTGAGCGCCGCTAGAGAGTGTTCATCCGCCAGCGGAGTGAGGTCGGCTCGAGCGCGCTCCAGCTGTGTGCGGACAGCGGTAAGTTGTTCTTTACTACTAGTGAGTACTTGCTCAAGGATTTGTAATTCGGAGGTAACGTCTCCGGTTTCGCGCCGCCAGGCCGTGGCGTAGTAATTGTCCATTTGGGCAGTGAGCCGAACATGGCGGGAAACAAGCCTAGTCAAGGCCGCCAGCAGATCCGGGAGCGCGTTTTTTTTGACAAGTGAAAAGGCAGAAGCATTTTGAAGAACTGAGGAGTGGAGACAGGAAGTGGAATCTTGACAGCTGGCAAAATACTGCGTGAGCGTTTCCCGGACATAGCGTTCATTTTGGCGAGGTTGAAAGACAAGGAAATAGCTGCCTACCACGAGTAGTGCCGTGCCGATAGCAATACTGATGACGGCTCGATTGGTGGGATGAGTGAGGTAAAAACGGCGGATGAGAGGATGACTGGTAAAGAAAGGGCGAGATTTGAGAAGCTTGGTGAAAAAGTTATTTTTAATTTTTGCCTTTTTATAGGTAATAATATGATGTTTTGAGTATTTTTTGTCTTTGGCGCGGGCGGGTTTTTGAGGCTTGAGCGCAGGACAAGCAGAAGCGCTAGTTAGTGAGGGGGCAAAAGGGGTAATTTTGATCGGATTGATGGGTGGTATCGTGACGGGCGTGGCTTTGCGCAAAGGGATGACTGGCTGGAGTTTGACCTTGGGAGAAATAGTGACGGTAGGCTTTTTATCCTCTGTAGGGCGGCAAGAAATGAAATTAATACCGTCGACATTTATCCGTTTGCAGACTACTTTGGGCGTGGCTGGGGCTTTTTCTGCTTGCAGATATTGCTCAAGAACGGTGTTTTCTTGTGAGGTAATAGTAGTGCGCACAGCTTTGAGGATACTGCGGGAAGAACGTGATTTTTTCTTTTTGGCAGACGACTTACTACTGGCGACTTTTTGCAACAGCGCGGGTGGGAGAGTGATAATATCTAAGCGTGGATCACGCTGAGGCTGGCGCGGCAGGCGGGGAGGCGGCAGGGTAATGGGTTCATAAGAGCCGACAGTGTTTTTGGTGGGCTTGGTAAGATTTTTGATGGATTTGCTTGGCGGGAAGAGGGGACGAGCATCACTGGAAGATGTAGGCTGATTTTTTCCTGATAAATAGGGCTTTATGTAATCAGATGTGAGCTGCTCCAGATCTGAGTGACCGCCAACGAGGCCTACGGGGAAAGGAAAAGAAAACTCCACTGGTGTGTACTGCTCGGATACGGTCTGGAAGTGCCTGGCGGTGATTTTTTCTAGGTGATGAAAGAAACGGCTAGAGGAGATTTTTTCGGCGACAAAAAGGCTTTTTTCTCCAGAATACGGCGCAAAAATGATAGACTCCACCTGTCGGAGGAAGCTTTGCTCGCTGACAAAGTGATAATCTAGGCCGGGATCAGTGAGCAGTCCACGGCCGGCATCGCGGAAAATGTAAGAAAAAGCAGGATGATAAGGATCATCCGCCAGTAAAAGGTCACGAACCACCAGTAAGCTGGCTTTGGGGTATTCTTCACTCAAGCGCAAAATTTCGCGGTACTGACTACGGCAAGCGCGATACCAGCGCCTCGTCTGATCATTATCTTGATCCGGAGTCTGGTCAAAGCGGGCAATAAATAAGATCGGTTCGCGGCGAGTAGCGAGGATAGCGTCTAGTTCTCGCGCGCTGGTACGAGCGCCGGCGAGATCTCGCAGGCAGATGATTTTATAATAGCGGTCTTGGAGTAGATGATCGCGGACAGAGGGCTTGGTAAGATCGGCAAAACGGCAGATCTGCGCGGCAAAGCCACGTTCGCCGAGTATGTGGGCAAGGGCTGTAGATAACGACACCGTATCCCCGAGAATGAGGACGGTAGGCTGCGACTGAGAGTATGCAGTGACCATATACCTTGCCATAAGGGATATTTTAGCAAAAAATAAAACGGTTTTCAAGTGGAAGGATGATAAAAGTTTTCCACAAAACGGTGGAAAAGTAAGTGGGAAAGGTCGTGCGTAAAGCGGTGAAATAATGGTGAGATGAAAGTGTAAAGGTAATGGAGAAGGTGGAGAAAATGCGAGGAGTAGTTTTTTATGCACAAAATGAGGGAAAGTTTTCCCCGACCCGAAACGGAGTTTTACACAGGCGAAAATTACCACCCGAAACTTCGTAATGAGAAAATAGCAGCGATGTATAGGTATTTTATTGTATGGATAAAAATGAGGCGGCGAGTTTTCCACCGAGTTTGGCGTCCCTACTATTTACTACTAAATATTTATAGATTTGTATGGACAACTTGTTTTTGGTAAAAATTTAATGTGGAACTACAAATAGGTGTGGTATAATCACTGATATGAAGTGTAGTGTAAATCAAGACTTACTATTAGCCAGTGTAAAAGCCGTCAATAAATGCTTGAGTCGGCGACCGCATTTGCCGATTTTAGGTGGGATTCATCTAAAAGCCGATGACGGTAAACTGGAGTTGACCACCACAGATATGACCGCTGGCTTGCGGGTAAAAATCCCCGCCGAAATCACGCAAGCGGGGGAAACCACGGTGAGCGGCAAGAATTTTGTGGAGGCGGTCACTTTTTTTGATAAAGAAGGGACTGATCTGGAACTCATGGATAAACAAGTGTTGGTTAAAAACGGCCGTGATCTGGTGAAAATCCCGATTTTGACAGAAGATTTCCCACTTTTTGATGATAAAACTGACGACGCCGAAACTGTCAGTAAAGAAGTATCTTTTTGGGAATTTATCAGTAAAAATGTCAGTTATGCGGCTAGTCGCGATCAGAGCCGTCCGGCTTTGACCGGAGTGTTGATCAAAGCCAATGCTGAAAAAATGAACGTGGTTGGCACAGATGGCTACCGGGTGGCGATTTGGGAGACTAAAGAAACGTTGGCAGGCGGCAAAGAACTGGAGATTATTGTCAATGCTAAAGCAATTAGTGACGTGGTGACGATTGCGGGGATTTTGGATGAGGAAAAAGTGGGCTTTTATCATCATACGGATGGCGAACAAGTGATTTTTACCGGGGAGAATTTTTCTTTTTTTAGCAAACTAATTAATGCAAAATTCCCACCTTTTGAAAAAATTGTACCGCTGGAGTTTACGACGCAGGCGACGATAGACCGGGAAACTTTTACCAAAAATCTAGCTAAAGCGGGTGTCTTTACTCGTACAGACAGTAATAGCGTGAAGATGCACTTGGAGGAAGCACAAATTAGTTATACGGCTACGTCGCTTGGTGATGGGAGCTTCCAAGGGAGTCAAGAGGTATTAAAATTTACTGGTGCACCGCTGGATATTGCATTTAAAATCAACTTTTTGCAGGAATATCTAAGCACCTGCAGCGGTGAGACGGTGGAACTCAATTGTAATGGAGAGTTGTCGCCAATGGTGATCAAGGATCCAGATAACAGTGAAATGCTGTGTGTAATTATGCCATTTAGGCCGAAAAAATAGAAAAAAGTGTGGTATAATAGGCTGTCTTAGTTAGAAGGACATATGAAAAGAACGTGGCAACCTAAAAAAAAGAAACGGATGCGGAAACATGGTTTCCTGAAACGGATGATGACGGCCAAAGGTCGGCAGGTATTAAAACGCCGCCGAGATAAAGGTCGGGCGAGATTGACTGTGGTCCGCAAAGGAGTGTAATTGTCTGATGTGGCTTACTGGGTAGCACTAGCGATAGTGCGAGTGCATAAGTTTTTCATGCCTGTAAAAAGGGTGGTACTTTATAGTGTTTTTGGTTTTTGTAGCGAGTGTAAACATCGCCCGACTTGTAGTGACTATTTGCTGGAGGCTGCGCGTGAGCGTGGCTGGCGGGGAGTGTGGGAAGGCTTGGTGAGGATAATAAGGTGCTGGTGAGTACATCCACGCCTAGAATGCGCGCACATTTACTCGCTCGCACTTTTTACAAGGTTAGGCGCTGCTCGACCGGTGTAAAAAGATGCCTTCGCTCGTAAATGTGCGCGCATTCTTTATCTGGTGTACTCACACTGTACTCACAAAATTTGTACTCACAGCGTACTCACAAGATTTGTACTCACAGTGTGAGTACACCAGGCGTGGGGAAAATTCTCATATTTCAAATAATATCAGTAACTGCCGCCCAAAATGGAAGTGCGAATGGCGGCGACATCTTGGGAGAGGAGTTGATCATGAGTGAGGGCGTCGTTGATTTTGGTGACAGCGTGCATGACGCTGGTGTGATCACGATTGGAAAAAAGTCGGCCAATTTCGGCATAACTCATAGACAGTAGAGACTTGAGCAAAAACATCGCCACGTGACGCGCCAGGGCAATTTCTTTTTGGCGGCGAGTGCCGGTGATGACCGCTTGTTTGATGTGGTAATGATTGGAAACGGCGGAAAGAATTTCTTTGGGATGGATTTGGCGATGAGAGTATTCTTGTTGCTGCTGCTCGGAAAGGATACCGGAGACTAGGGATTGATCAATGAGCTTACCGGTAAGCTCGTGCTCACTTTTGAGCCGCATGACGATGCCTTCGAGCTTACGGGCAGAATCGATGCGGGCGGCGATCATTTGAGCTAGCTCGATGGGGAGCTGAAGGCCGGCAGCTTTGGCTTTGGCCAAAAGGATGGCTGATCGTAGCTCAAAGGAAGGCTGCTGGATGTCAATTTTGAGACCAGCCTCAAAACGAGAACGTAAGCGATCCTCGAGGAGGGAAATCTCGTGCGGCGGGCGATCTGAGGTGAGGACGATTTGATGGTTTTGCTTGGCTAGGGCATTAAAAGTATGAAAAAATTCCTCTTGGACGGCGTTTTTGCCGGCGATAAACTGGATGTCGTCAATCAAAAGGACTTCGCAGGTGCGGTATTTGTCTTTGAAGTTGAGAGCTTGTTTGTTTTGGATGGCACGGATGATGGAATTGGTAAATTCTTCGCCGGTACAGTAAATAATGCTGGTTTCGGGGCGAGAGCGGAGGATGTAATTGCCGATAGACTGCATGAGATGGGTTTTACCGACGCCGACGCCTCCATAAAGGAAAAGAGGATTGTAGCTAACGCCTGGGTTTTTGGCGACAGACATGGCAGCTACGTGAGCCATTTCATTGGAGCCAGAGACGGCAAAAGTATCAAAGGTGAAATCTGGCCGGAGACCGATATTTTTGGCGATGGTGGCGGCACGAGAAATGAGAGTTTGCTGGATAGTAGATGGAGCAAAAAGGCCGTCATGATATTCGGGAGAAGCAGCGGGGCTGACAGTGGCGGGCGTAGAGGGAGTGGCGGGGCTGCTGGTGACGGCTGGTGCAGAGTGAGAAACGGGATTTTCTGCCTGGGGAGAGGAGACATTGGGAAGATGGCTGGGAGTGGGTACTGGTGTGGCGGGAGCGGCTGGCGCTGGTGGCTGAGTAAGGGGAGAAGATATAGTGGTGGGGGCGGGTTGGGGATTGAAGATGAATTTGAGTTCCACGGGGCGGCCGAGCTTGGTCGTGAGAGCGGTTTTGGCGGCAGGGCCGAGATTTTTTTCAAACTGGAGGGCATTGAAGGAAGACGGGCACAAGAAAATACACAACCACTGTGTACCGTCGGCATAATCATCAATTTGATGGAGGGAACAGGTCTTGCCCCAGGCGTCAATCAGGAGAGAAGAAACAGATCCGGCAAGTTCCTGGCAAGTTTCTTGCCAGAGGGTCTGCAGTGAGCCAGCGTCCAGGTCTAATGTTTGCGACATATGGTGAGTTTTACACCGTGTTTTCCACAATGTCAAGGGGGAGTTTTATGTCCCCGCTGGCGGGCGGTAGGCGTCTATGGAGTATTCGTCATGGCCGATGAAGCCAGCGGGCTGATTGGCGCCAGGGCGGGTGGTGGGTTGATCGGGGATTTTGTCTGCGGGGACGCGGCTGGTGGGCGGTGCAGAAGTGTCAGCAGGAGCAGTATTACCCATAGGAGTGCCGGCGGGGATGACTGGAGAGACGGCCGGTGCTGGTGCTGGAGAGGCAGGCTGAGGAGTGGAAGTGGGGGTGTTCGCGGCTGGTTGCCCGGTAAGATTGCTGATCATGGAGTAAATGTTTTGCAGCTCCGGGTTGGATTGGTTGGCGGCGACGGTAGCTTGATTAGCACCACTAGCCTCTAAAAGCAGCCGGTCACGTTCGAGAGCTTCTTGCTGCTGGCGTTTCATCACTTCTTCCGGATTGGTGGTGATCACCCGGTGCTCCTCTGGCGAGGCGATCACCCGCAGTGCCACGTGATTTTGCCCGGCAAAAAAGATGCCCTCGCCCACGTCTACGGAAAGCAACAGCTGGCGCTCACCTTGGGAGAGGTGGAAGGTTTCTACCAGCGGGGGGATGGAAACGGAAGATTGTTTCATTAGGAATTGGATGGAAGAGTTGGAGACGATGGCCTTGCCGTAGTCATTGTGGAGGAAGTCTTCCACATCCTGAGAAATAGTAGTGACGCCGAGATAGTATTTGCGGGCGCGTTTGGCCATAGAGTATAAAAAGCTTGCTGAATCAGCATTTTTCATGAAATACCAGGCCTCGTCTACAATGAGGATGCGTTTTTTGAAGTTGCGCTTGACGCGCGTCCAGATGAAGTCGAGAATGACGTACATGGCGATAGGACGGAGTTCTTCTTCAATTTCTTTGACGGAGAAAATAATGAGCGGATTGGTGAGGTCGATATTGGATTTTTGGTCAAACAGTCCCCGGAAAGAGCCGGTAATGTACTTTTCTAAGCGAGCGGCAATATCGAGGGCGGGAGGAATTTCCATACCGATCAAGGCTTTGTAGAGGTCTTCCATGAGTGGCGGTTCATTGGTCTGGGTGCCAGGATCTGGGGTGATGCCTTTGGCTTTGTAAGCGGCGACGATCGCTTTATCCATGAGTGATTCTTGCTCGGCGGTCATTTCACCAAGCATGAGGCGGAGTAATCCCTGCAGAGAAAGGATTTTTTGGCCGAGTTCGTTTTCGCCTTCTTCATAAAGATTGGAAAGGTCAAAAGGATTGATTTTGGTGGGAGAATTAAAGGAAAAGTCGATGTAAGTGCCGTCCATTTTTTTGCTAAGATCTTCGTACTCGTGCTCGGGATCGAGAATGATGACGTCGACGCCAAACATGAGCTGACGGATGACCTCAAGTTTGGTGGTATAGGATTTACCAGCACCTGATTTGGCGAAAATGACCATGTTGGCGTTTTCCATTTTGAAGCGGTCAAAAATAACGAGTGAGTCGTTGTGCTCATTAATACCGTACATGATGCCGGTCTCCATGGAGAGTTCGGAAGAGGTGAAGGGGAAAGTGGTAGCGAGGGAAGTAGTATCCATGTTGCGATTGATTTTGAAGCGATCAATGCCCATAGGAAGGGTATTTTTGAAGCCGTCATTCATTTGCATGGTGGCTTGTTTGGCGATGATCAGCTGTGAGCCGAGTGATGATTTGAGGGCGGCGGAGATCCGGTCAAGCTCTTCCATGGAGTTGGCGTAAACGGTGAAGTATAAGCCAAACTGGAAAAATTTATAAGTACCTTTGGCTAATTCTTCACGTAAAGAGACGGCGTCTTCGAGCTTGACTTCAGTGTCGATATTGGTGATTTTGCCGGCACGCAGATCTGATTGGAGTTCGGCTTCCATTTCGGTGATTTTACGTTTGAGTCGCTCGAGGATGTCGGCAGAGTCTACTGGGTAGATAAACATGGAAATATCAATGGTGGCGGGGAAGTTGATGAGTGGAGAAAGCCAGTTGGCGAGTACAGAGCGCGGGTAGCCGGCGACAAAAAACGAACGAGTAAAGGAAGAGTTGATTTTTTGTTCGCTAAAATCCACTTCAATGGCTTCCGGAGAAATGACGTCTTGGATGGTGACGAGGCCTTGAGAAAATTGGTGAATTTTTTCAAAGATTTGTTTTTCCCTTTGGGCATTGGTATCAAACATGTCCGAGTCTTGTTTTTTGCCGAAAAGGTTAGAAAAAAGTCCAGGCATAAATTCCTTTACTCCAGCTTGCTTTCCACGACGTTGGCCGAAATAATTGGCGCCGCAAAATCCTGACTTTCCATGACGCCGATACCTTCAGAGTCGCCAGGATTGTAACTTTGATAAAAGAGTTTGATGATTTCTTGAGTGGTGACTTGATTGGCAAAAAGCCCAATCCGGCCAAATTGAGAAATGAGATGATCGCGCATGGGATTGAGGATACCGGTGGCGCGTTCGATGATGGGGGCAAGTTCGTAGCGATCAAGATTGACGCTGGCAGTGGCATTAAAGACGTTTTTGGCGGTGCCGATGCCGAGATCAAGGGCAGAGGCAGTAATGACGACAAAAAAATCTTTGTCCAAAATATTGCTGGATTTGACCCAAGTACGTACAAATTCACGATAACGGGCAATCTGAGCACGGTGATTGGGATTGGTAGTGGCGTTTTCGGCCTCGCTCAAGCTATTGAGATAATTGGTGATGTCTTTGGCTTTGGATTTGATGACGATTTGGATGGGGAAATTGAGAGAGTTGAGGATGCCGGCGTAGGCGTAAATGGCGGCGTCTTGCTCTTCTTCGGAAAGAAGGCCGAAGTTAATAGTACCAACCTCAATAATCTCCGAAACCGAGCCATCATTGAGAATGAGGAGGTTATTGGTGATGTCAAAAATGTCAGTGAATTTTTGAGTTGATGAAGAAATTTCTGGCATATGTCCTTAGTATAACAAAATTTTATGCAACTTTCAAGGGCGGCATGGGCGGCGCGCTCAATATCGGTGTACCTGGTAATTCGAGAGTAGTGGGAGTGGCAGCGGTAGCGTCTAGCGGGGTGGAAAGCGTGGGGAGAATAATGTCTGGGGCGGCGGGCGTGGTAATGCCAGCGGCAGTAGCAGGCGTGGGTGGGGGTTGGTGGACGCTGCCGGTCATCAGAGTAGGAGTTGGAGTGGCGGGCGCGGCCGGAGAGGCTTGCAGATCTGGAAGGACGATGCCACTGGCGGCA
>JAZQJV010000004.1:0-54815 GCA_045541795.1 Patescibacteria group bacterium
AGTAGTGTCGAGTTCGTTTATGCCCTCCCCTCTGGCTGCACCTGTGGTGCGCCTGTCTCCCCTCCAAAGGGGAGAAGTTAGTTGAGGCGAGTGATGCGGGCGGCGCCATTGCCAGTATGCCCCACCCCGGCAGCATAGTAACCGCCAGCGGGATTGGGCATTTGCCTGAGCGCACCTTTCACGTTTGTCCAGGAATAACCAGCACCGTCAATCATTACAGTATCGGTAAAACTTAAACCTGTAGGACTAAGTGAGCAAGCGTTATTGGTAGTGCCGGTAGTGCAGCCAGACTTGGGCGTGGTATCGCTTAGTGATGTGACAGCGACACAGCCAGTGTGGCCGGAGATGTAAGAGGAACCACCGGCAGAGCTAGTAATATGACAATCTGTAGTAACACCTCCACCACCCCCATACCATCCTCCTCCACCGCCTCCAGAATCATAAGACGCATGATTATAATCCTTAGCACCAGTGCCAAACGAACCACTATTTGCCGTACCATACATGCAACCACCAGAACAAGTCATCGCTGTACCACCAGAAATTTGAGTGCCGCCACCGGCAAGAGCGATAGTTGGATTTCTCCTGGTGCCACAGCTATAAACACTGCCGTTACCATTATATCCGGAAAGTCCTCCAGCGTGAGCTCCTCTGTTTAGAGTACCGCTATAGTTACTTGATGATGTTGAATTATTACTAAGCGCTGCCGCTCCACTACCTCCTGCTGCAACTATAATCCGACTACGTAAAGAGTCGCTATCATTCCAAGTACTATTAATAGTCCGCAAATCGCTGGCGCCGCCGCCATAGTGCTGACTAAAACGAGATATCCCTCCTCCATTCCAACCAGAGCGATCATATCCGTTACCTCCAAGATAGAAATACCAGTTATTGTTTGCTTGCATGATGATAGTGCCAGATACGTATGCGCCATTGCCATACATAGTATTGCCTGTACCACTACCACCTCTCGCTCCCCACAGCTCAACTTTATACTGACACCCAGCATATGCCGTAAACGTTTGAAAATTTCCAGTATACGAAAAACTTTTACTCGCTCCAGCATACGTGAGTACCGGATCAGCGCATGTATATGGCTCTACTGCCATGTATTGATTGCTGCCGATTTTGACGAACTTGTTGGCACCGATCTGGATGACTTCGCCCAGCTGCATGTCCTTGATTCTCTTGGTGGTGATGGTTGAGGAGGCGGCAAGTACCTCTCCACCAGTTCTCACAAACTGGTCCCCCTCTCCTAGGTAGGAGAGGATAAGAAGGAAAACATGTACCAAAAAGACTAGCCTCATGCGAGACATAAATGCCTTTCATCACTAGTTACTAAGCCTGGGCGACGTCTGCAAATACTAAGAGCAGACGAACCGGTTTCTTCAACCATCGCCCAGGGCCAAAAATATACAAATCAGCAGAGATATCCTAAGACACCTTCTTCCTCATGCGCATTTTTTCCTGAGCAAGTTCATCTGCTCTATCGCGCGCACGACGGGTCTATAGTCTTTCTCAAGCAAGCTGTTGATCATAGATTATTTTTCAGATACCCCTTTCTTCTTACTGACTGTATATTTTGGCGATTTTATTGTACCACACAAGTGACTTTTGTCAAGAGTCAATTACAATTCCCACCAATTTTACCTCAATCTGGTGGTATAATAAGTAGTATGCACAGATCACAGGCGCGAGGGGCAAAACTACTAATGATGATCATCAAAGCCGCCCGGCCACTTCAGTGGCTCAAAAATGTCGTGATGTTTGCCCCGCTGATTTTTTCCGGTTACCTTTTTGCCAGCGACGCCTCCGGGATGCCGTATGCCGCCACTACCGCTTATGCGATGATTATTTTTTGTGTACTCGCTTCGAGTGTATATATCTTAAACGACATCATTGATGTAGAAGCTGATCGCGCTCACCCTTTTAAAAAGGGCCGACCGGTGGCCAGTGGCGCTATCAGTATTCCGCTAGCTTTGAGTCTGAGCTTAGCGGGAATCGTAGTGGTATTTGTACTGAGCTACCCGCTGCCGTCCACGTTTTTTAAACTTTTGATCTTGCTTTACCTCGCGATGCAGATCGTCTATTCCCTGTGGCTCAAGCACATCCCGATTTTTGACGTTTTCTCGATTGCGGCCGCTTTTGTGATCCGAGTTTATGCCGGCGCTGCGGTGGCCACGATCCGGCTCAATTCCTGGTTTTTGCTTACGGTGCTATCGACATCGCTATTTATCGCCGTGTGCAAGCGCCAGAGCGAGCGGAGTCTTTTCACCGATGCCAATCTCGGGGCGTCGCGCAAGACGTTGCGCCGATACAATGCGCGACTTTTGGATCAATTTACCAGCATGTTTGCCACGGCGGCTTGGCTTTCTTACGCCCTTTTTACTTTCCAGTATCAATTTGTGAGGCCAGATCAAAACTTGTCTATTTTCTACCCGTCACTACCAAGGATTTTGCGCCCCGAAAAACTGCTGATGGCCACGATTCCTGTGGCGATATTGGGGATCATGCGTTATCTTCAGCTGATTTACGAAAAAAACGAAGGCGAATCGCCGGCGCGAGTACTGGTGACCGATAAAGTCTTGCTGCCAGTGGCTTTACTTTTTGCATTTATGATCATTTTTATCATTTATGTACCGGCAAAATTAAATGATATTATGGATTAGTGATGAAAAGGTGGTGGGCAGCTTTTGGCTTGGTAATATGCATGACTATCGGTGGCTGGTTGCGGTTACATGATCTTGGCGCGCCCCACGAGTACATGTTTGACGAAGTTTATCACGTGCCGACTTTTATCCTCATGTCTCGGGGTGATGTCCGCGCTTATCAGTGGTGGCATCAAGAATTAACCGATGAATTTGGTGAAGGCACTTATATTGACTGGTTACATCCACCCTTAGCGAAGCTAATCCAGGCTACTTTTTACCGTTTTTTACCTGAAGGCAGCTTAGCGTGGCGCTTGCCGTCAGCAGTGATGGGGATGGTGCTTATCGCGGTCGTGTGGCTTTTGGCCCGTGCGCTCTGGCCAGATAAGCCGTGGGCGTGGTTTTTGGCGGCGCTGCTTGCCAGTATAGACGGTCTGGCGGTGGCCATGTCGCGGATCGGTATGAATGATATTTTTGTGACTAGTTTTGCTGCCCTGGCTTTGTGGGCTTACTGGCGGCAGGTACACAGTGCCGGGCAAAAAAATGGTTGGCTGTTGGTGTGGGTGATTTTTACGGGACTTTCGTGCGCCAGCAAATGGAGCGGTGTGTGGTTGCTCCCCTTTTTTGGCGTGTGGGAATGGGGCCGCTTGTACGTCTGGCACCAGATTGATGGCAAAACTGCTTTTTGGCGCTTGATACTTATGAGCAGCACGGTAGCGTTGATTTATTTGCTGTCATACGGCCAAATGTTTGTTTTGGGCGGCACATTGCGACATTTGTGGGCTTTGCACGAGCAAATCTGGCATTATCAAATGCATCTGGACGCCACTCATCCCTATGCGTCTAAGGCTTGGCAGTGGCCAAGCGGCTTACATCCGGTGCTTTTTTACCGGAGTGATGAAGGCCGAGAATACTGGAATCGCCCATTTTATCCAAGCTGGTATCTGGCATTGGGCTGCTTAGCGGTCACAGTGATCACCTTGATCGGATCTTGGCGGCAAAATGACCCCAAAAAAGCGGTAAAAGGCCATAAACAGTCCAGCCGAGAACGGATTGCTACTTTTGCCCGTGACCATGAACGAGAGCTTTTTTTGCTACTATCTTATTTTGCCTTGTGGACGCCGTGGATTTTTTCCCCACGGATCATGTATTTTCATCACTATTTACCGGCGCTGCCGCCGCTTTGGGTACTTTCAGGTGCGATTATGGCTGATCTCCTCGATAAACCCATAATTACCGTCAAAAAGATTAAAGGGACTTGACAAATTAGCACTTATGTGGTATAATTGCTAATATGATAGGCTTAACGGCAAGACAAATACAGATCTTAAAACTGGTGGTGGAAGAATTTATCAATTCCGCCAGACCGGTGGGGTCAGAAATGCTGGATCGCAAATATAATCTGGGCGTGTCACCGGCGACGATCCGCAACGAGATGGTTTTTTTGGAAAAACAAGGCTACCTGACCAAAGACCACTCTTCAGCTGGTCGGCTGCCCACTTCTGCTGCCCTCAAGCTCTATGTCAACGAGCTGATGAAAGAAAAACAACTTTCGGTAGCTGATGAAGTAGATGTGAAAGAGAAAATTTGGAATAATCGCGACGATCTGGATGACCTGGCTGACGAAGTGGCTAAATCTTTGGCTGAACAGACACAGGCTCTAGGTTTTGTGGTGACAGATCGCAATAAAGCCTACAGTTCTGGCTACGCCAATTTGCTTTCCATGCCGGAATTTTTTGACATTTCACTAATGCGCCAAGTGCTCACACTGATTGAAGAAGTGCCGGTGCTCCAAGAAATTTTCCGTTTTGGCAGTAGTGAAAACCCCGTACAGGTAGTTTATGGTCAAGAACTAGGCAACCGCGATTTGGAGCCGATTAGTTTGATCTTTTCTAACGTCCACGTGGGCGACGCCGACCTGACAGTGGGTGTGCTGGGATCGAATCGCTTTGATTATCCATACGTGATGCCGATGATGCGTTACATCAAACGCTTGATGGAGGAAATAAAAATCAAACAGTAGAAAGTAAAAATGGTAAAAAATATTGATGGTAAGGTAAAAATTGAAACAAATGAGACAAGTGAAGATGTAGTAGAACCAGAAAAAGTTGAGATAGCCAGCGAAAAAACGCCGAGTGATCCAGTAAAAAAGCTTCAAAAGGAAAACCAGGCTTTGCGGGAGCAAGCCAACCGCGCCCTGGCAGATTACCAAAATCTCGAGAGACGGCTGCGTAGTGAGCGGGCCGCAACGGTGGAATTTGCCCGTGGTGAGGTGTTTGAGGCACTCTTGCAACCGCTAGAGCACTTAGATCTGGCAGCCAAAACGCTCAAGGATCAAGGTCTTGACATGGTAGTGAAGCAGTTTTGGGACGTACTGGGCGAGCAAGGCCTAAGTATGATCACACCCGTGGGCGAAAAGTTTGATGCACAGACGATGGAAGCCGTAGAAAAAGTCGGCGAGGGCGAAACAGTCAAGGAAGTAGTGATGCCTGGCTTTATGCTGGGGACGCGCTGTCTACGCCCGGCAAAAGTGAAAGTGGGATAATCTTGATGAGAACGTCTAAATGTGCCAATTCCTGCCACAAGATGCTAAAAAGCGCAAAACTGGTGCGTAAAAACGCTTTTGATGTGTTACAATATATGCTCTAGGTTATGCAAAAATTGAAACAGTTTTTTAGCAAAATCATGGCCAGCGACGAATTGAAGCGGAAGTTTGGTTTTACGTTGCTGATTTTCCTGGCGGCGCGGCTGCTGGCAAATGTACCACTGCCATTTATTAATACTCAAGCGCTGGCGGATATGTTTAGTCAGTATGAATTTTTGAGTTTCCTTAATATCGTGGCCGGTGGGACACTGGCGAGCTTGTCGCTGGTGGCGGTAGGTATTAGTCCTTATATCACGGCCTCAATTATCATGCAGCTGATGGCATTTGTGTGGCCGTCGCTTAAGGAGCTGCAAAAAGACGGTGAAAAGGGCCGGCTTAAGCTTAATCAATATACCAGATTACTGTCGCTGCCAGTGGCGATATTCCAGAGTTTTTCGATCATTACACTGTTGCGGACTAGCCATTTGTTGACGACTGATAGTGTGGGCAGTATCGCCACTTTGATTTTCTTTTTGACAGTGGGCTCTTTTGTGATGCTGTGGCTGGCCGAGCTGATTGGCGCCCACGGAATTGGTAACGGCACATCAATGATTATGCTTTTGGGTATCGTCAGTCAGTTGCCGACCACGCTAGCCCAATTGAGTGCGGCCGCAAGTAGTGCTAACTGGATGAAGGTAATTATCATGCTGGCTGGACTGGTGGCTCTCATCGGTGTGGTGGTCTTAATGGATCAGTCGGTGCGCAAAGTGCCGATCCAATACGCCAGGCGTCTGCAGGGAAATAGACAAGTAGGCGGCCAGACTACGTTTTTCCCGATCAAGCTGAATTCAGTGGGCGTAATGCCGATCATTTTTGCCGTGACCATCATGTCTGTGCCTTCGTTTGTGGGCAGTTTACTGATGCAGCTGCCGGCCGGTTCTACGTGGTATAATGTCGGCTCATGGCTACAAAGTAACTTAAATACGGAAAATTACTGGTATATTTTAGCCTACTTTGTGATTGTCTTTGTCTTTTCTTATTTTTCAGCGGTGCTGTTTTTTGACACTCAGGATATTAGTGATGAGCTAAAAAAATCTGGTGCTTTTGTCCCCGGTATCCGTCCTGGCCAGCACACGCAAAAGTTTTTGGAAACAGTAGTCAAACGATTAACTTTTGTTGACGGGATCTTTTTAGGGCTGGTGGCGATTTTACCTTTCGTTTTGGGTAAGCTGGTGCCTGGCGCCAGTTCACTTGCTATCGGCGGGACAAGCCTACTGATCGCGGTCTCTGTACTGCTGGAGATCAATAAGACGGTGGAAGGTACAGCGGTGGAGCAAAATTACGATAAATATCTGGACTAACTATGAGTAATTATAAAGAAAGTTAGAACAAAGGCAAATATGCGGATTGTTTTAGTTGGAATCCAAGGCGCTGGCAAGTCCACCCAAGGGAATTTGTTGTCGGAAAAACTGGGGATTCCTTATTTATCCTCAGGTCATATTTTCCGTCAGATGGCTCAGGAAAAGACGCCGACTGGTCGCTGGCTTAAAGAAACTATTAACTCTGGTGGCTTGGTGCCGGATGACATGACGCTTAAGATCGTACTGGAATACTTAGAGAAACCAGAATATCAGACTGGATACTTACTAGATGGTTTCCCGCGGACGACAGTACAGGCCGAAGCTTTCAAGCATGGCGTGGACGTGGTGATTTTCTTGGATGTGACGGATAAAGAAGCCCTCTGGCGGATTTCTGGTCGACTAGACAACCGCGAGGACGAGACGCTTTTGGCGATCCGCAAACGGATAGAACTTTTCCACGAGTGGACGCTGCCCGTGCTTTCTTACTACGAGGCCCAGGGAAAATTGATCCGGATCGACGGCGAACAAGAAGTCGTGAAGGTGTTTGACGATATTTGCGATAAGTTAGACAAATGGCAGAAAAAGAATAAACAAGGTAATGACAAATGTCAGAAATAGATAGAAAAATCGCCGCCATGCGTACCGGTGGGGCGCACCTGCGACGGATCAAAAAAGAACTAGAAATGTATAGCGAGGTGGGTCGATCTTTTATGGAGATCGAAAAAGAAGCTGTGCGCTTAATCCATGCTTGCGGGGCTGACTCCAACTTCGATAAAGTGCCAGGTTACCACTGGGCGACATGCATCAACAAAAATGAAGGCATTGTCCACGGCATCCCGCGTGATGATATTTTTGTGGAAGACGGAGACCTGATTTCAATTGACTTGGGGCTACTCTGGGACGGCTGGAATTTGGATACGAGCATCAGTTTTTTGGCCGGGACGAGCAGCGAGGCAGCGCGTTATTTTTTGCATGCGGGCGAAAAAGCCCTCGAAAAAGCGATTAATACCGCTCGTGTGGGCAAGACTATTTATGATATTTCGCATCAGATCGAGAAGTCAATTGTGAGGGCTGGTTTTGATCCCACTTGGCAGTTGACAGGTCATTATATCGGCCGAGAGTTGCACGAAGATCCTTATATCCCTTGCGTTGCTGATAAGCACGATCACAAGCACGTGATCAAGCTCCACGACACCATGGCGATAGAAGTGATGTATGCGCAGGGCAGCTGTGAATTGCAAGAGGCCGAAGACGGTTGGACGTACGAGACCGTTGACGGCAGTTTGACAGGTCTTTTTGAAAATACGATCTTGATCACGGAAAACGGCCCAGAAATATTGACGTAAGCCAGAGATAGATTACTACCAGTAAAGTAATATTTAGTACTTGCGTTTTTTGCGCCTTTGTGATATAATAAGGAGTTCTTTTAAATGCAAACGGATGGAGGAATTATAATGACTATGAATACAGGTTCTCACTTGAGCCTGCAAATGACGCTGAAAAAGCACCTTGGCCTGGGCATAGGTGTGAAAGATGTGTGTGCTTGGATGGCGGAAAACGGCGGCCTCGCGGTAGTGACTGATTTCGATGGTTGCCTGACGCAGAAGTACACCGATGGGACGGTGATCAGTATTATGGAGATCGTAAGGTCTTACTTAGAACGCGATCACCCTAGTACGTATAGACAGTACCAGGAGGTGTTGGTGCGTGTGCGGGCTGTGCGCTCTGATCAGCATTTAAGCTGTAAGCAAAAGCAGCAGATGCTAGCTGAGTGCTGGCAGGAAATCATGACGCTGCTTTGTCATTGTCCCGTCATTACACCGGATTTTTTGGATGCGGTCGCAGACGTGCACTTGATCCAGATTCGCTATGATATGGTGGAGTGGCTGCAGCATTTGGGCAAGATCGGCGCGACGCTGGTGATTTACTCAGCATGCGCGCTGGGGCTCAATCTGATCCCCTTGCTCCTGGCAAAAGCGGAAATTGACTTGGAGGATCGTATCAGAGTCATTTCCAATGGGCTGTCATGGACATCAAATGGTGTCAATCGACACATTATGTCCACGTCACTAGTGACGCCGGTAAACAAAAATGCTGACCAGGTGCTGGCGACGATGGAGTCTTGCCCTGCGCATGTGCTGCTCATCGGTGATCAGCCAGCCGATCTCAAGGCGGTAAAGGGTCTGCCGTGTCTCTTCCAGTGCACACTGGGGATAGCGGCAAATAAAGAAGTGTCATACTTCTCGCGGCTTTTTGATGTCGCCATACGTGCCGACGCGCGCTGGGATCAGTTGTGGGCCGTTTGAATGAATTGGCCGAGCGAAAGCTCGGCTTTTTGCTGCTTGGCGGGGCGATAGATAGACGATGCGCCTTTCAATCCGCCAGTGTAAAGCGGATGGCGGGAGTGATGATTTCGCGTTTTATATGGTAGTGAATTGAATAGCTGGTGTAAGCACATCAATATCAATCTGATTACCGTACGCATCTATCCCCACACCAGTAAAATGGTACATTGGAATAGCTTCACTTTGTTCATCATTTGTTCTATATTCAATAGTAACATCGGAAAAATTGATGTTATCTAATTTACTAATGTCCCAATGTTCCGTATCGTTACCATTTAATTCAAAAAACTTGAGCAATACTCCATTGCCGGATGAAATATTTTCCACAGCTTTGTCAATAGTTAATAGTGGAAACTTCTCTTCACGTTCTTGTATTGCCAATATAGAAGAATTGAGTTCTGCTTTCATTACCTGATTATTTTTTACTAAGACGTATTTATCTAATGTAATTTCGCTTCTTTTTATCACAGGTATAGATTTATATTGTGGTGAAAAAGTAATGTAAGCGCCGTTGACGTCATAGCCTGTGTCATCTGGCAGATCGCAATCATATTCATCACACAATAGTAATGAAGTTTTACTATTTACTGCTTGAAGATTATCGTAAAATTGATTGATAAAATCTTGTGCAGTGGCCGTGCTTATTGAAAGTCCAAATGAGGTGGAAATATTATAAACTACCGGCATTACTTGGATGTGTGTCACTCCGTCATATGTTTCCTCAGTCACGTCGCAATTTTCACCATAAGCCATGATAAATTCTGGATCGTTAGTGTTATATTCAAAAATGCGACAATAATCAATCACTTTATCCGATAAACTTTCATCATTGCTGATATCAACACTCAATATTGGTAGATCCACAGGCATGTTCTCCGGAAGGATTCCTGTATAATTGATTCTACCAAATGAAGTGTCTTGCTGCTGGATAGTTTGCAAATATTCATCATCGATTACGGCTTTAATGAGATTCCTTCTATAATCTTTGTAAGATGAGTATGCGCGATATGCAATTAAGAAAATCGTTAATGCTAAAAGTGTAATAAGGATTGTCTTAAAGTGTTTTTGCATATCTAGAATCCATAGGGATTAGGAACACATTGTGGTTCTTTACAATATACACTGCAACTTTGAGTGATGTGCTGTTCTGGTTTGTACGATAACCTTTTCCCATTATTAAATAGTTTTTCCAGTCGCGAAGGATTGCGATCGGGAAATGGCTGTTTAAATGTCACGGCAACCTCAAGATGTAAATGTGGACCTGTACTATGACCTGAATGATCGACAACGCCTATAATTTGTCCTTTTTTGTACTCCCTCGACCCAATGAATTTTTCACAAATACTTCTCTTCATATGACAAAACATGAAGAGCATACCATCGTGATATGAGTATGCGTAGCACCCACAACCCGTATTTCCTTTTGTATCACCGCTGTCCCATTTGTACGTATATTTACCGGCAAATGGTGCATAGACATAAAAGCCATTATTATTGTGAATATCAACAGAATCTTTTCGAGAATGTGATAATCCTCCTGGCTGAAATGGTATCTGACTGACATCACCAGTGACTGGCCAGCAATATTCACTCGCACATTGTGCTTCATCCCCAATGCAAACTTGAGCAGAATCAGTGTGAGCAGTCGGTTCTGTCTCCTCTTTTTCACCATCTTTCACTTCTTTCTTTTTGCAGTGAGCTTGAATGGAGAAAGTATTAATCATGGAATAATTTTGTGCTCCAGTGTATTTGAGTTTCTCACTGCCAACAATTTTCTCTGTATTCACTGGACCGATTTGGAGTGTGATGGTTTCTGTAATTTCTTTTGATCCGTCAGTTTCGCCGGTATCCAGTCGCAGTTTGTCACAGACTTCAGCGGTGAGGTCTTCTGTTTTAGCCGTACAATCTTTGCTATCTTTACCGCAAGAAATTGACAAAGTATCGCTGCAACCACCATCATAGTAAGCGGTAAACTTTTCTGGGTTTGTGGGTTCTATAGTAATGGTAAATATCGGTCCAGTATCCTCTGTGGCTTTGTCATTTGAAATGCTTGCCGGGTCAACTGTTTTGGAAACTTTTAAACAATCCGAAAGCGGCTCCTCCGACTGCCCCAGCGAATTATTACTGCCGCTATCCAGCAAATAGTACACCGCCCCCACGATCAGCCAGGTGGCGATACCGCCTACCAGGATCGGCATGACCACGGGCCAGAGCATCACGGCGATCATTTTGCCCACTTTTTTGAGGGCGTCTTTGAGCTTTTGACTGCCGCCGCGCATGCCTGGCGCTATAGTGCGCAATAAATTTGACCCCAACTGTGAGAGCGGCCGACTGCCGCGACCAAGACCGCTAGCAGCACGCCGGGCCACTTGTCCGCCCACACGCCCCGGTACATGAGTGCCGTCGCCCATAGGCAAATCACCACCGATACCAGGAGCAATACCTGGTGACATCCCCGGGCCGCCGCCAGCAAGTTCTGGATGAGCACCAGCAAAATCACCAGCAACTTCTCCAGGAGCCGGCTGAGCCAGGTTGCCAGCGCCAAAATCAGCGGCGTTGACATCACTGCCATCCAAGCCCATCGCCCCCATCAGGCCAGCCGCACCGCCGAGTGCACCCATGCCACCCATGGCACCAGCAGCATCAGCGCCGGCACCAAGACTACCCATCTCACCGCCAGCCATCATGCCAGTACCAGGGGCACCACCAGCTGACATGTTACCCCAGCCACCATCCACAAATTGTGCTGGGACCACCGAACGAGTACCAGCTTCACCTAGTGGCGAGCTACCAGCACCGAATTCTGCCGGCGACCAGTCAGCGGGCATCGGCTCACCGCTGGCATCTACCGGAGCGTTCACTGATTGAGTGTCTCCGGGGCCCGGGATATAATCACCCATGCCACCGTATAAACTTTGGTAAGTACCAGGAGTAGGCGCACTAACGGCACCACTATCAGCCCCGGCAAACTGCGACTCAGGGGCACTTTGATCAAAAGTTAAGGAACTATCCACACCGGCTGTAGTGCCGCCAGCAAGGCCACCGTAATCCGGGACGATGTTGGCGCCGCTGGAAAGACCGGGGACATTTTCTAGCTGAGCACGGATTTGATCAAGCTGACTAGCGGTATCACTTTCTTCTCCCTGATCGCTAGTACCGGGGACAGGAGCAGCAACCGTGGGAATACTGGTGGGGACAGTACTAGCAAAAGGCGACACGGCTGGCGCACCAGAAATGTCTTCCATGAGTGCGGCTTGGTCGGCAGTGAGATCTAGCGGTGCTTGATCAGGTGTGACGTCTGCGTCGGCAGGCATACCGGGAGTAGTGGCGCTCTCTGGTACGTTTGGTTCAGGGGTGTTGACAGGCACACTAGCGCCTATATCAGCCCGTGCTGCCGCTAAGTCGGCTTGTTGTTCGGCAGCAGCGATATCCGCTTGTGCCTGTATAACTTCATCGGCAGCCGCCTGCACCGCTTCTTCTTGAGCTTGTTGAGAAGCTTGCTCGGCTGCGAGCAAGCGAGCATCTTCTTGAGCATCGACTGTTTGGCGGAGATCGTCTACCCCGTGGTGCTGACGGACTTGGTCTAAATGTTCCTGAGCGACACCTGGAGCGACTTCTTCTACATTGCTGTCTGCAGCCGTGGCTTCCTTGGGACTTACACCTGTAAGCCCGCCGGCAATGCCGGCGGCAGCGGTGACGGGGTTTACGGGAGCGAGGTTTTCGGCGGTAACGGTTTCACTGACGGCTTCACTGGCCGGTAATGCCGCTTCGGGAGTAGGAGCTGCTTGCTCCACCTCTTGAGTGGCGACCGTTTGCTGAGTTTCTGGTGCAGCTGGTGATACTTGCTTGATAATTTCTGCCGGTGGCTCGGGGACGGAAAGTTCGGCTTCACTAGCGGTTTCTATCCGAGCGGTCGGTGCCGCTGTTTCTTCTGACTGTTCGAGTGCTTTTTGGACCGCTTCCTGCTCACGAGCAGCGGCCAGCTGCGCTTCTTCACGTTCGCGTGCAGCCTGGCGGTCGGCTTCTTGACGAGCCTGGACGGCGGCAATTTGCTCTTGCTCCCGCTCGGCTTGTTGACGGTCAAATTCTTGCAGATCGCGAGCGACTTCATCTTTAAGATCGGTAGTGCGAGTGTCTTTTTTGCGATCAGCGGCGGTTTTTTCTGTGTCTTGATGAGTAGCCAGAGGACCAGTCACTTCCCTTTCGCCGCCGCCAGTGGGCGTCGCGCGGATAGTTTCGCGAGTGAGTGGAGCGGCCGGCGTAGTTATTTCGGGAGTGCTTGGCGGGGCGGGGGTAGCAGTTTCAGGACTAACAGGTGTGGGAGCAGCACTTTCTGGAGCGCTAGGCGGCGTGGCAGTGGCAGTTTCAGCCTCCGTGCGAGCTGGTAAAGTGATGGTTTCTGCCTGAGCAGGTGCAACAGGAGTAGCGATTTCTGGCGGCGCGGCGGGCGCTTCTACTTCTACAATTTCTGGTACGGCTGGCGCGATCACTTCTCTAGCAGGTGGAAAATCTGGCGCTTCTACTTCCGGCGTCGGTGACGATGCAATATTCTCCACTTCCGCCGCAGCGGCAGGTGTTTGCACCTCTTGATTGGCAAAAGTAGGTGTGACGATTTCTGGTGAACTTGCCGGCGCCGGCGGAATGATTTCAGTCTGGATTTCCGTCTGGATTGGCGCTGGCGTTTCCGTAATTATTGGTGCCTCACGCTCGCTAATCGGTGCTGTTTCTTGCACTGCCCGCTCGCGAGCAGCTGCCAGAGATGTATTTTCTCGCTCCCGGATGGCGGCAATTTGTTCCTGTTCTCTCAGCCTGACTGCTTGACGGTCAGCTTCCTGGCGAGCGGTAACGGCATTGATCTGTTCTTGGGCGAGCGTCGCTTGCTCGGCTTCAAAAATCACATTTTCCTGAGCCATTTGCTCACGGATAGCAGCAGCCGGAGAGACGATCTCGCGAGAAGCAGGTGTACCGACAGCCTCTGGATTTCGCAAGGGAGAAAGTGTGGATGATTCGGTATTATTTGGTTGTACACCTTCACTTTCCCGCTGTCCATAATTACTAGAAAAAGACTGCGCGCCTTCATCACGAGATAAAAAACGGTCAAAAAGAGAACGGATGCTTCTTCTCTTCCTTGAGTTTTGCTGGTTGGCCGCAGGATTGACCTGCGGATCGGTTTGTGCCGGCATAAGTTATATTATACCCTAAAAATCACTATTTTGCGCTGCAATTAATGATATTTTTACTCATCTTTGGGTGCCAGCGTCACCTGGATGCCGAGCTTGTCCGTGTAAGCTTTGATAACTTTGGTTGGCTCGCCGATTTCTTCTAAGACGCCGTAATTAATGAACGCCGCCCGATCGCAAAGATTATTGACGTAACTAAGATCATGACCGACATAAACGATCGTTTTGCCCTGACGACTAAATTCCTGCATTTGCGCTTTACATTTTTGCTGGAATTTGGCGTCACCCACGCTCAAAATTTCATCTACTAGTAAAATGTCAAAGGGCACATGGATGGCCACCGCAAATGCCAAGCGGGTATACATGCCAGAACTGTAATGTTTGACCGGATCATCAATAAAATCTCCGATTTCACTAAAATCTATGATCGAGTCAACTAGCGGCTGGACTTCGTTTTTGGTGAGGCCAAGGATGGCGGCATTGAGAAAAATGTTTTCTCTTCCTGTCATATCGGGATGGAAGCCAGCACCCAGTTCGATGAGCGGCGTGATCTGGCCATGGACGCTGACGCTGCCGCTCGTGGGCTGAGAGACGTTGGCGATGAGTTTGAGGAGAGTACTTTTCCCCGAGCCATTGGGGCCGATCAAGCCAAAAGTTTCGCCTTTTTTGATGTGGATGTCAATATCCTTGAGCGCCCAAAAAGTATCCACCACGCCTTTTTTGCCGTGGCGGAAGAGTGCCGGTAGCATTTCTTTGACCGTGCGCTGACGCTGACGGCGGAAAAGCTTGGATACATGATCAATATCGATAACAAATTGAGTTTCTGACATCAGACACTATCGGCAAATTGCCCCTCTAATTTCTTAAAAAATTTATACCCGCCAGCACACACGAGTAAAGACAAAACGAGCCCGACTGCCAGACTACGGAGATTGGGCATACCGCCACCGAGAATGGCTTGCCGGTAAGCGTTGACAAAAACAGCCATGGGATTGATCTGGAAAATCCAGCGCAGACTCTCGGGGAAAGTTTCTACATTATACATCACTGGGGTCAAGTACATCCACGTCATGACGATGAGAGATAGTACATGCTTGACGTCGCGGTAAAAAAGATTGGCCGCCGAAAGAAAAAGGCTCAGGCCGTAGGTAAAGATAAATTGAATGGCAAAAATCGGCAGCGCCCAGAGGACATTCCAGTTTACCGCCTGACGGTAAAAAATCAGCATCCCGATCAAAATAACAGAAGCAAAAAGGAAATCAATCACCCGCGCAAACATGACAGACAACACTAAGATTTCACGAGGAAAATAGATTTTGGACAGGAGTGATGAATTGCTCACCAGTGCTTCTACACATGAAGACAGCGAATTGGCAAAAAGATTCCACGGCAGCAAGGCCGCAAAAAGAAAAAGTGGATACGGCACACCGAGACTGTTGTTGCCAAAAATATGGACAAAGACAAAAGACATCACGAGCATCTGGACGAAAGGATTAAGGATGACCCAAAAATAACCAATCACTGATTGTTTGTAACGCTGAGCAAGCTCACGAGAAACGAGCTGGCCAAGCAGTTCACGGTATTGCCGGTTGGTAAAGACAGCAAAAAATTTCATGCCTCGATTATACCACAAAATAACAGTAATTGCTGCTTGCATTTTGCAAATGGCGTGATATAATAGTGACTACCACAGGTAAAAAGTAGGTCAGAGAAAGGAAATATCAACCAGTTACAGCTCCAAACCCCAAGCGTATGACCAGGCGCATAGCGAACTTAGCTCGAACGAGGAAAAAAGCACATGAGAACGTCACGGGGTAGCGTTTGAGCGGAAGTTCTGACGATTTCCTGGAGACCTATGGAAGGCCTGTGGTAGTGACACTCGTGTGCTTTTTTGCGGCTGCAACCGCATTTTCCGACCAAGATGAAATGGAAAGGGACTATGTCTGGAAGATGGCAGGGGTTTTTGGCGGCTGGATTTGTAATGTTATCGATGTTGGAAACTGTCCACGCCGCTACCAGTAGTCTTACCACGATGAAGGTAAAGGATCTAGCGGCTGGCAGCACGATCCAAATTGGTGGGAGTAAGTTTGTGGCGATTGGGGGAGGACAATTCATGGCTGCGGAACCAATCACTTTTTGTAATGATGGCATGAATATCGGCGAGGTAAAAGACTTTAATTATACTGGTGGTGAAGTACAGCTAGAAACTTGCAGTGGCAGCACTTACAAACTTGAAGTTTGGGGTGGTGCTGGCGGAACTTCTGGCACAAATATTGGCGGCTATGGTGGCTACGCTGTCGGTACATATACTGCTTCAAGTGATGAGGTACTTTATATAAATGTTGGCGGAGAAGGAGTCAGATGCGCTTCTGGTAAATGCAGCGGCGGTTATAATGGCGGCGGTTGGGCAAAATACTATAGTGGTCGTGTACCTGGCAGCGGTGGTGGAGCGACTCACATTTCGATTAAAAGCGGTACACTTGATTCATTGTCTGCTTACAAAGATACGGGTGGTACGAATATCAGTAAAGAGATTTTAATTGTAGCTGGCGGCGGTGGTGGTGCAAGTCAAGGTGGAGACAGCCATAATCCTGGCCGCGGTGGTCATGGCGGTGGTTATATTGGGAATGCTGGGGTCGTCACCGGTTACTATAGTGCCCGACACGGTGAAGGCGGTACACAGACAGCTCCCGGTGCTAATCCTACCGATGGTTGCCATGATACTAGTATAGAGAGATTTACTGGAGCTTTTGGTTTAGGAGCGGTAACGACAACAAACATTAACTCTGTTGCTTATCATACCTCAGGAGGCGGGGCTGGTTGGTATGGAGGAGGTGGTGACGGATGTGCGGGTCCTGGCGGTGGCGGTTCTGGTTACATTGCCTCATCCAACCTAATGTCATCAAACGGTATCACCAAACATATGACATGTTATTCATGTGCAACGTCAACGGCTGAGGACACTTACACGCAATCAAATACTTGCGTCAATGCGACGGCGACGGCTGATTGCAGCAAGACAGGAAATGGCTATGCGCGGATCACGCGGCTTAATTAATTAGTCACTAACTACTCTTTCTACCTTTAGATGTACTGCGCTCCAAAACGGGGCGCAGATTTTTGTGAGATATTATTAGCAGTCTTGACTATTGTCTGCTAACGTTTTTATGATATTCTATTTATATTGGTATATAGGTATTAATTTATTTATTGTACACAATAAATACTCAATTACAAATTTATATCGTTACCTAATATGTGATAAAAATTACCGTAATACTGAATTTTCTTACCGAATATGTCATAAAAATCAGCTGACGATAAATTGCTGGTGAAATTTATGTAAGTCATGATATAATACATTTTATGGCAAAGCAGACGAAAAGTAAATCTCGCGACCAGCAAATTGTCACAGTTAGCCTTTATGGTATCGGCGTGAATTTGCTTTTGGTATCTTTCAAGGCTGCCATCGGCTGGTTAGCGGGATCGGTAAGTATCATCATTGACGCCGTCAACAACTTGTCTGACGCTCTTTCGAGCATTATCACGATCGTGGGCACTAAGCTGGCTAACCGCCGCCCAGACGAGCGCCACCCCTTTGGTTACGGGCGGATCGAGTATTTATCGTCAGTGGTAGTAGTAGTGATCGTGCTTTTGGCGGGTATCACGGCGCTCAAGGAATCCGCACTCAAAATTTTTTCCGGTGAGCCGCCACAATTTACTGCTATTTCTTTGGTGATTTTGGCGGTGGGCATACTGGTGAAGTTCTTTTTTGGCCGTTTTGTCAGCCGGCGTGGTAAGCAGCTCAAGTCTGATGCCTTAGTAGCCTCTGGTGAAGATGCCGTCAATGATGCTTTTTTGTCTATCGGGACACTGATTTCGGCGAGCGTGAGTTATTTTATGGGCTACAATATCGAAGGTATTGTCGGCGTGATCATTTCCGTGATGATCGTGCGCGCCGGCTGGGAAATGCTTAACGAGACACTGGATAAATTGTTGGGCACACGCACGGAGGCAGAGTTGACAGCAAAAATCAAAAAAGAAATTGCTGCTCACAAACAAGTGCAAGGCGTGTATGATCTTACCCTCCACAATTACGGGCCGACAAAAATCATCGCCACCGCTCACATCCAGGTACCAGACAAAATGACGGCACAGCAAATTCATCATCTCACTCGTCACATCGAAACTGATATTTATCATGAGTGCGGGATCATCATGACGATCGGTATTTACGCCAGTAATGATCACGGAGTAGCTGCCAAAATCAAGGCTTATTTGGAAGAGCTTCTGGCCGACTATCCCAGTGTGCTGCAGATGCACGGGTTTTATGTAGACGAGCAGACGGCCCACGTGTTTTTTGATTTAATTTTTTCTTTTGCTGAGGAAAAACCCGAGCGCATTATCCATGAGCTCACCAAAAAACTGCAGCAAAAATATCCCGACTATGAGTACGACGTGATCGTGGATACGGATTATAGTGAAGAGATGAGCACGGGCGGGAGTGCGTAAGGTGAGTAGCCATGAAACCAGTGATGCTACTTTTATCAGCGATGCCGCCGTTTCCTGCTGATAGCGGCGGGGCGACGCGGATGTATTATACGATCAAGTATCTAAGCCGTAAATATGAGCTTTATTTTTTGAGTTTTGGTGAGGAAATTGTTGATGAAGAGCAGCAGCAATTTTTAAATGAACACTGCGCGCACTGGCGGATTTTTGCCAGGCGCCGACGGACACCACTTTCCAGTCTCCCCTATCCGTTTTCATGTTGGAAGAGTGGCAAATTTGAGCGGTATATCGGTAAAATTTTAGATGAGCACCCAGTGGAGCGTATCCGGATAGAATTTGGCCAGCTAGCGTATTTGTGGCAATATTTGCCACGGACGACCCCCAAAACATTGGTCGCCCACGACATTTGTGCTGTCACTTATGAACGCCGGGCTCAGGAAAGCAAAAAAAACGCTACCGACATCGTTAGCCTCATCCGCGCCGGGACTGACTACGCTAACAGCGTGGAAATAAGGGCTTACGAAAAGTTGTGGTTGCCGCTTTTTGATGAAGTGGTCGCGGTGTCTGCTCATGACAGAGAAATTTTGCGCCGCGACTTTGGGATTAGTAATGTGCGCCTGGAGCCCAACGGCATAGAAAGTATTGCGCTCAAAACGCCAACCGTCGGCAGTGAGCTTGTCTGCGGTTACATCGGCTCGCCTTATCACTTGCCAAATAAACAAGCAATTGATTTTACCACCGAGAAAATTTTGCCGCTTTTGGATGAGCAAGGTCCTTCTTACCGTTATCTTTTGGCCGGCTCACATCACCAAACTCCAGAAAGCAAACATATCCAGGTGCTCGGACAAGTGGCCAGCAGTCGCAGTTTTTTTGAAAAGATAGATGTGCTGGTAGCGCCGCTTTTTGCCGGTAGCGGTACCCGGGTGAAAATTTTGGAAAGCTTAGCTTGTGGTGTCCCGGTGATTACCACACCCGTGGGTGCGGAGGGATTAAATATTCATTCGGAGTACTTGCAAATAATTGATGAGGCCGAGCCTGAAAAATGCGCTCAGGCTTTTGCACGGGCGATCAGGCAATTACCTGAAAAAATAGACATGCTACGCGAGGAAGCAGTACGCCAGGAACTCACGAAGCAACTACAGCGTTATTTGTGGGAGCGGACTTTTGCTGCGAGCTGACTTGACGAATGTGATATACTATTATATAGTTATATGAATAATGAGAAAAAATATCAGCTGGGACTAAGCCCAATGGACGGCGTCACTGATCAAGCAATGCGTTTGATCACCAAAAAATACGGCCGGCCGGATCTTTTGACCACGGAATTTGTCAATGTGGAAGGTTGGCACCATGCCCGAAAGCGCTTGCAGCATGAATTAGAATTTGACAAGCGCGAGCAGCCGCTAGTCGCGCAAATATACGGCGTCACCCCGGATTACTTCGCTGAGGCGACCCGTGATGTCATCCAGATGGGATTTAGTGGCGTGGAAATAAATTTTGGTTGCCCGGCCAAAACTGTAGTCCATTCTGGCGCGGGCGCGTCGATGATAAAGACACCAGATCTGGCACGAGAAATAGTGGAGCGCGTGCAAGAAGTCGCCAGTGAGCTCGCGCCGGGGCTACCCGTCAGTATCAAAACACGGATTGGCTACGAGAGCAATACTGCTGATGACTGGATCCCGTTTTTACTGAGGCTGCACCCAGCTCGTTTGACGATACACGGCCGGACGTTGCGACAAGGCTATGCCGGGGCAGCCGACTGGGAGACTATCGGCAGGATGAAAAAATACCGTGACGAAATTTCGCCAGAGACATTACTTTTTGGTAATGGTGACATCAAATCCCGAGTGCAGGCAGATGAATTGATCACGCACTACGGCCTTGACGGTGCTTTGATCGGGCGAGCAGCCATCGGCAATCCGTGGGTATTTAGTGATCACACGCCGTCAATACAAGAAAAAGCGCTGGTGGCGCTGGAGCACAGCCAGCTTTTTGAGGCGCTTGGTCAGAAAAGAGAGAAATATTTTTTTGCACCAATGCGCAAGCATTTGGCTGCTTACATCGCTGACTTCCCTGACGCTAAGCGCTGGCGCTTGCCGCTCATGCAAGCCGAAAACGCAGCTGAAGTCGCGGAAATTTTGCGACCGCTGCTGTAAACTGACATTATTTTTTTAATAATGCTGTCACCATTTTGTTTTCGTTTGTACTTTGTTTGTTCACTTTTTCCAGATGTGCGTGTTAAACATTTGTTCAACATTTGTTTAACATTTGTTAAACAAACTGCGGAATAATGTACTGGTATTTTTAGTAATACATTCCGGGATACAGCGCCATCACGTAGGCCACAAAATCACTTTCGCCGCGGAAAACGTAAATCGGCAGCAAGAAATCTTGCTCTTCATGAGACTCATAGTACCCCAGCTCCACACTAGTGATGGTGGCCGACTGCAAACCGCGCGGATTGATCACATAACCTTCACCAGCTTGCAGCGCCTCCCACGCTTGACTGACGGGGCGGATCAAGTACGTGCCAGCATCATTCAAATCCATAGCGTAATAATTATAGGTGAGATCTACGACACTATCCATACCGGTGCCGTCACGACCGACGACTGCTTGGATGCTGCCAAAGCCGTCTGGACCAAAAAAGTTGTAAGTTGTACTTTCACCATCACGAGTGCCGGGCAGACCTTGGCGGGCGAGATTGACCCGGGCATAATCGGCTTCCAGCGCTGAGTTGACGGGCTGGAGAGAATTACCAATGGCAGTGACGTAATCCACGCTCGAGCCTTGATCAGAAATGTCATCGGGCAAGAGTTCAGCGAGAGCGAGGAAATCTTTGGCCGCTTTGATGGCGCTAGTGCGCTGGGGAATCTGACGGTTGCCGTAAGCGTCTAGAGTGGCAAAAATATTGGATGAGCTCAAGTAATTGGTGCTAAACTGTACAAACATCGTCTTGAGGTCAATTTGTAAGGTTTCTTGCAGCGGCGGCCCGGGATTATTATATAAATAAGTCCGCTCGCTCAGGATTTGCGGCTGAGAGCGGAAGTCAAGTTTGCGGGCGATCTGGCGGGCTTTTTGGTCGGCCGAGAGCGAAAAACCTGCATTTTGTAATTTGTAGACATTGACCATTTTCATGCCGGCAAATGTGGGCTCACCAAAGCTCGGCCAGCGGCCCAGATTGGTTTTATAAGTGGCGGGCTTACTACTGGCAGGCTGATATGGGAATTGGATGGCTGGAACAGCGCCAAATTTGTAATCTGGTCTAATGGAATCGTCTACGGTAGTGCCGTTATTGATAGAGCGCAGTGAGGTCAAAAAAACCTGGAAAATCGTCACCATCACCAATCCCACACCCACGAAAACAAGTCCCGTGCGCGCGTATTCGAGGAAATTGGTCATGCTTAATTTGTTGCTGGTTGCCATATATAGTTTCCAAATATGTAGTCCGCTATCCGCGTAGTATCATTATAACGCGTTTTGGCCGAAAGTACAACTACAATTATTTGGTGACCTTCTTTTTCTAGCAGCGAAACGAGGGCCTCGCTGGCGAGCGCCGTAGTGCCCGTCTTGATGCCTTTTACTTGATATGGCAAGGTTTTATCGGCCATTAATTTATTGGTATTGGTAAGTGTGTAGGCAGCACCGTTTTCATCATGGATCGTGGTGGACGGCGTAGAGACGATCTCGGCCAAAACTTCATCGCGTTCTAGCTCGAGCGCAGCGAGAGCGAGGTCCTTGGCGCTCATGCGTTGCAGATCTGCATCAAAGCCCTGAGGATTGGCAAAACTGGTGGATGACAGACCCATCTCACGGGCTTTTTCGTTCATGCGGGTGACAAATGCATCATAGCCGCCAGGCGCATGGTCAGCTAAAATCATCCCCGCTTCATTGGCCGAGACAATCAGTAAGGCGCGCAGGAGAGCCGAGACTTTGACCTGAGTGCCGGTATGCCAGGAAAGATTTTGGCCGAATTTGAGATCGGCGGCAGTAATAGTGATGACGTCATCAAGGTCATAGATTTCGCGGGCGACGAGGGCGGTAATAATTTTGGTGGTGGAGGCGGGATAATTGACCACGTCGGCGTTTTTTTGCCATAAAATCCTCTTGGTGGCCACGTCCATGACGATGGCGGAGGTGGCAGAAATATTATCAGCCAGGCGGGCAGAGATGGTAGCTGTGGCCGCATTTTCGAAGCGTAAGTAAGGATGATCCGGGGCAGCCAAAAGTGTAAACTCACGCTCCGCTTGAGCCTGACGTGCGGTGGGCAGAATTTCGCCGTGACGAGTCCAGTTTTTGGCCAGGATACTAGCGACAATCAGCAGACACAAGACACAATTGATGAGGATTTTGCGTGAGGTTTTCATGCGGTCTTGATGATTAATTTGGTATTGGTCTTACGCTCAATTTCTGACTGCCAACCTGCGGGGATATTTTCGACTTCGTACTGCCATAAGTCATCATTGGAGAGCTTGGCAGCTTTGCGGGCGTCGGAGATTTGACGGATAAGTTCGCGCGCTTGTCCTTCGGCAATTAGTTCTGGAGTCAAATTTTGATCAAATTCGCAAGAAAATGCTGTATCATCGGTATTAATGACATCGACTTTTTTCACATTAAGCTCGGAGGCGAGGATGTTTTGCAGCTGCCCGTCTTGTAGTAATTGGTACTCGTCTTTGTTGGCGAGTGTGATCCGGAAAGCTGCCAGCGGTTGGCGGTTTTTGATGCCAAGCTTTTTGCGCTGCGTCCGGCCGGTGTCCAAAAGTCGGCGCAACAAAGTGATTTTTTCTGCTAAGACTTTATCTGGCGTGAGGATGGTGGCTTCTGGCCAGGACTCGAGGTGGACAGATTCCAGAGCACCGCCTAAGTGGTGGTAAAGTAGTTCACTCAAAAACGGTGTAAACGGCGCCAAAAGCAGCGTCAAACGATAAAGTGTGTAATATAATACACACTGAGAAGTGTGATTTGTCCGCAGACGCTCGCGCGAGAGACGGATGTAAAAGGTAGATAGATCGCCGATAAAATCGATCAGCCGCCGGCCAGCGTCAATGATACGGTAATGCTCAAGGTCAGCGGTCACAAGAGTGGTGAGTTCATTGACCTGGTGGTATAAGTGCTGATCCAAAAGCGGGGCGTCGGCCGGTAAACTAGTGATCATTTCTGGCGCTGCTCCTGTCTGTTGCCAGAAAAGGAAACAATTCCAAAGTAAAACATTGACCTGACGGCGGATTTGGCCGACATCTTTAGCAGAAAAATTGAGACTTTCTGCTTTCATGATGGGAGAAGTCATCAGATAAAGCCGCAAGGCGTCAGCGCCGTAATTATCAAAAATTTCTTGCGGATCGGGATAATTATGGAGTTTTTTAGACATTTTTTTGCCGTCTTCGGCCAACACGATGCCGTTGACAAGGACATTGCGGAAAGCCGGCTCACCTTTGGTGGCCGTAGCCAGCACATGAAGGGTGTAAAACCAGCCGCGGGTCTGATCTTGACCTTCGGAAATAAAGTCGGCGGGGAACTGACCCAAAGCATACGGCATGGAGCCGGATTCAAACCAGCAGTCAAGCACTTCTTCCACCCGGTGATAAGTCTTGCCGTCCTTAGTAATGGTAAGCTTATCGACGACGTTTTTGTGGAGATCGTCTACTTTTTGACCACAAAGTCCCTCGAGTTGATCGCGGTCGCGCACACAGATGAAGTCGCCGTCATCACTACGCCAGACAGGAAGCGGCGTCCCCCAGAAACGATTACGGCTCACGGCCCAATCACGCACACCCTCAAGCCACTTGCCAAAACGGCCGTCTTTGAAGTGCTCGGGATACCAGTTAATGTCTTGATTGTTGTTGAGGAGTTCACGCTTGAGAGCGGTGGTGCGCACAAAAAAGCAAGAAGTGGCGTAATTGAGCAGTGGTGAATCACAGCGCCAGCAATGCGGATAAGAGTGCTTGATTTTCTTTTTGGCGACCAGCAGACCGTGATGGGCCAGATACTTGATAATCTCAATGTCGGTAGCTTGAGGATTGTCTTTGGGCTTGACACTCAGGCCAGCAAAATCTTTTACCGCCGGCACAAAACGACCGGTCATATCCACATGATGGATCACGGGTATGCCTTCACGCTGCCCCAGGCGGAAATCATCCTCGCCGTAAGCAGGAGCAGTGTGGACGATACCTGTCCCCTCCTCGCTCGTGACGAAATCAGCTTCGCAGACACGGAAAGCTTCTGGAGTATCGGCAAAATAAGAAAATGGCGGCCGATAGCGGCGGCCAACCAGCTCAGTGCCGGGTAGATTGTGGATGATAGTATACTCTTGCTCGCCCAAAACTTCGGCTGCTTTACCAGTAGCCATGATGAGATTTTGCTTGGTGCCGTCCGCGGCAGTAATTTGGATGACCTGATAATTAATATCTTTACCCACGGCGAGCAAAAGGTTGCCCGGTAGTGTCCAGGGAGTGGTGGTCCAGGCTACGAGGCTGGTGGGATCATGCAGACCCAAGTCTTCAGGGCGCTCGAGCGGGAAACGGACATAAACGGAAATATCGGTAACTTCTTTATAGCCTTCGGCCACTTCGGAGTTGGAAAGTGGCGTGGAGCAGCGTGGACAGACGTGCATCACCTTATAATCTTGGTAAATCAATCCTTTTTCCCATAGCTCATGGAAAACCCGCCAGACAGCATTCATGTAATCTAAATCCATGGTTTTGTATGGATGATCAATGTCCACAAAGCGTCCCAGACGGCGGATGGTTTTTTTCCATTCTGTAGTGTAAAGCTGCACCTTGGAGCGGCAGGCGTCACAGAAATTATCCACACCGTACTCGAGGATCGCCGGACGATCATGTAAGCCCAGATCTTTTTCGATGATATTTTCGATCGGGAGGCCGTGACAATCCCAACCCCACACCCGGCGGACAAAACGGCCGCGCATAGTCTGGAAACGAGGAAAAACATCTTTGGTGGTGGAGGCCACGAGATGGCCATAATGCGGTAGGCCGGTAGCGAAAGGCGGGCCGTCATAAAAAACGTACGGTTTTTGATCCTTAGTCTTTTCTAATGTTTTGGCAAAAATGTCGTGTTCATCCCAAAAATCAGCAATGGTTTCCTCCACGCGGGGGAAATCCGGAGTCTCACTGAAATCACTAATCATGAATTTTTCCTGTTTCGGCATAGTGCTTATTATACCATGAGAGTGAGCAAAACTGCTTGTCAATTTTGGCCGCGGCCGTGGTATAATACGTCCATCTTTAAAAATGCTTCCTTAGCTCAGGTGGTAGAGCGCAGTCTTGGTAAGACTGAGGTCTCGGGTCCGAGTCCCGAAGGAAGCTCCAGAGTACAATGTGGATTATGAATGACTTCATGTTTTTCCCAGTAGACGAATTACCAGATCTGCGCTCACGACTGGATGATGGTAAGAGTATTTTTACCACGCGCGTGAGCAGTGAGGCCGGTAAGTATCAAGTCGGACAAACGCATGACAGTGAACTGGGGACGCTGCAAGTGATCAGTTTGCAGCACTTTGCACGTTTTGACGAACACCCTTTTATTGCTGACCTCACGAGCGCACAGGCAGCGGAAATTAACCGCTACTTGGATGAGCGTGGGATGGATGTGGTGGAGCTCGTCGGGATAGAGTAACGCCTCTTGCATCAATTACAATTGTCTCAGGGCGGATGGATGCCTGGAAATGCACGAAAAGGCAAGTGTCTGGAGCGCAAATATGCACGAAAGGGCAGGTATGAATGATGCTAATTTGACACGAAAGGGCAAAATTATGACTGTTTGCTTCCATTTCCCAAAAAGTCAAATTTTGGCGTTTTGGGAAATGAGGAAAGGTCTGTTCCCCAACGCAATAGAGAACAAACCACAGTTTGTTCCCCAGTATACTAGAGAACAAAACCATGCATTTTTTTGCGTATTGACGCTGGCTGGCATGCATGATATAATTTAGCTTAGTCTGAATTAATTAGAAAGTCTAGATGACAAATGATTATGATGTAATTTTTATCGGCTCAGGGCACGCGTGCTGGCATGGTGCACTCATCCTCAAGCAGGCCGGCAAAAAGGTGGCCCTCGTGGAGCGGGATCTGGCTGGCGGTACGTGCACCAATTACGGCTGTAACGCCAAAGTGTTGCTGGATACGCCATTTGGGCTTTGTGAGCAAGTGTCACGCTACCAAGATAAGGGCGTGGAGAGTACAGCCAGTGTGGATTGGTCCACGCTGATGGCTTACAAAAAGAAAGTTATCGGGGCGATGGATCCGGCTTTACGCGGGCTTTTCTCCCAGATGGGTTTTGACGTCATCGACGGTCACGGCAAGCTCGCAGACGCACACACGGTAGAGGTAGGCGGGCAAAAATACACCGCTGACTACATCGTGATCGGCACGGGGCAGAATTTCCGCCCGTTGGGTGTGCCGGGTCAAGAGTACATTCATGATTCACGGGAGTTTTTGTCACTTGACGTAATGCCGGCGCACATTAGTTTCATCGGGGCGGGTCTGATCAGCATGGAGCTGGCGCAGATATGCCTGGATTGCAAGGCAAAAGTAGATATCATCACTACGGGTCATGACGTGCTGGGGGCTTACCCGCGCGCTTACGTAGATAAGATCGTGGCTAAGATGAGTAATGAGGGCGCAAATTTCGTGTATGATGCTAATGTCTCTGGTGTGGAAAAGACTGGTGACAGCTTCGTGATTAAGGGTACGCCGGATATCAGTATCCAGACTGACTACGTGCTGGGTGCCGTAGGCCGGAGTGCTAACGTGGATAATCTAGGACTGGAAGCGCTGGGGATAGAGTTTAGCAGCCGGGGGATCAAGGTGGACGATCATCTGCGCACCAGCGTGCCCAATATCTACGCCAGCGGTGACGTGATTGACAAAGCGATCCCCAAGCTCACGCCGACAGCGGAGTACGAGTCTAATTACATCGCCAGGGATATTTTAAATCCAGGTCAAGCAGCGATCAGTTATCCGGCGATCCCCAATGTCGCCTTTACCCTGCCACAAATTGCTCAGGTGGGCGTAAGCGTCGAGCAGGCACAGGCCGATCCGGCGCATTACCGTATCGTGAGTATGCCAGCAGGTATGAGTGGGTCATGGGCCAATAAGGCACACCGAGACGAAGACTTTACTTTTATTTTGGACGAAGGAAACAGGCTTGTGGGTGCGGCTTTATACAGTGATGATGCCGGGATGTTGATTGATTATCTCACACTGGTCATCAGCCAAAAACTCACGCTGGCAGACTTAGATCAGACGATCTGGGCTTTCCCCACGGCGACTTACATGTTGGTGGCAGCGCTAAAGCAAGCGCTGGCGAGCCAGTAACTTGTGGTATAATACACACGTTGTACACACGTCGTGTGTATGCGTTCTTTAAGACTTTGGCAGTAAAAGATTGGAGGAATTAGTAATGAAAAGTTGGAAAAAGCATTGTATTTGGATCGTTTTGGCGCTCATCGTTGTCGCCGTCATTAGTTGCGGCTGTGGCGGTGGCAGTAGCAGCAGCCCAGCAGTCAGTCCCAAGGTACCAGGCAACTCTAGCAGTGGCGTCATCCCCTACCCTGACGGGATAGAGCTGGGTGGCGCGGCCGCATATCAGGGGGCGAATAATCACCTAGACTCGCGGTATTTTGTGACGACCAATGACTGGTTTACCCAGGAGTCTACGTCCACGCTCACGATTTTGTCTGGTTTCCACACTTATCAGCAGACTACGGAGTATAACTGTGGGCCGGCATCTATTTTGATGGTGCTATACCATTTTGGCGAGCGAGGCGAGACGGAAGCAGCGATCGGCGAGGCCGTGGAAGCCAACGATACTGTGGGTACTACGGTAGAAAATTTGCGCGACTTTTTTGTGCGACGCGGCTGGCAGGTGGAAAGTCACGTCTCCACCGAAGCGAAGTTTACCGATCCGGATGAATTTAGTGAATTTGCCCGAGCAAGGCTGGCGGCCGGTGAACCGATTTTTGTAAACTGGACGCGCTGGAATGGTCATTGGGAAGTGCTGATCGGGATTGACACGATGGGGACAGCGTCCGGCAGTGACGACGTCTTGATTTTTGCCGATCCCTACGACACTACCGATCACTTCCAAGACGGATATTTTGTGGTGGGGATGGAACAATTTTTTTACGAGTGGCACGAAGGGCTTTGCGCCGGCAAGGTGGAGCCTTATCAGCACACGTATATCATTGCGGTGCCGTAAGCCCGAGTAGGTGAGAAATAATTTGGCCGAAGTTGTAATGAATACAGCCCGCGTGAAGCGGGCTTTTTGCCGTGATTTTTGGTGGTATAATACGCTATGGCAAAAAAACTGACAGTCGTTTCATCATTTCCCGATCGAGGTGAGATCCACTCTGCCGCCACAGTAGGCGTGGCTTCGTACACCAAAAACTTGCTGCTGGCAGCAACCAGCATAGATCCAGAGCTAAGCATAGAAGTACTGGCGGAAAAAATACCGGAGTATCAAGATTATAATGAAGGACAGATCGACGTGCGCCGGGTGTGGCAGCGCGGGAGTTTTGCTGGATTGTGGCAGCTGATACTGACGATCAGCGCGAGGAGAGATATGCCTATCTTGCTGGAATTTGAGATTAATGAGTTTGGCCGGGCGTGGCATACGGTGTTTTTCTTGTGTGGGCTTTTGCTCCTCAAAGTGATGGGCGCAAAAATTACCCTAGTGATGCATCAGGTGGTGGGTGATTTCCGGCCACTGGAAGGTGATAGCGTGTGGAGCGACTTGAAAAATTTTGCCAAAACGCTCCTGTATGATTTTATTTTGCTTGTCAGCCACAGAGTGATTGTCTTTGAGGAGGAGCTAAAAAGGTATTTAGGCGGTAGCGAAAAAATAGCGGTGGTACCGCATTTTGTGGCTGAGCCGATGGACGTAAGCAGGCAAGAAGCTCGAGCGCGGCTCGCTTGGCACGATGACAAAAAATATGTGCTTGTTTTTGGCTACATCGCGGCTTATAAAGGAATCAAAGAGCTTTTGGAAATCTGGCCGGAAGACGCGCGCTATCAGCTCGTGATCGCTGGCGGTGCCAACCCCAATCACGCTGACGATGAGCTGGCACTAGCATATATTTCTCACGTGCAAGCTCTAGCACAAACCAAAGGCGCGATCATGACAGGTTTTGTACCGGAAGAAAAAATGCCGGATTATTTTGCTGGCTGTGACATGATGATTTTCCCGTACCGGATTTTCATGTCGTCTTCAGGGCCGTTGGCCTGGGCGTGGAGTTATGGCAAGCCAGCACTGCTTTCTGAGGCTTTGGCAGCATATGCACACACGCCAGATCTGGCGGCGGCGCTGACTCAAGTAGGACTGACAGCCGATGACATTACCTACGAGGACGACGCCGGGAGTTTGCAGCAGGCTTTGGACAGAGTGCAGCAAAATGAGGGCGCATTTGGCCAGTTAGCTGAGACGATGGCGCGCTCGCGCTCGCGGGAAAAAGTAGCCGCGGCGACGCTGGAAGTGGTAATGAGAGAAGGTTAGACGCCGGCATGGGGGGATTTGGTTTTGCTAGAGAAAAGGCAGCGCGACGTGGTAAAATACAAGGTATGAGAATTTTGCAGCAACCAATTAAATTAACTGAGTTACTAAGCTCGTGCGAGCACGTCATGGAAGGAGACATGGTAAAAGCCGACGTGGATCTCGGCCGAGGACTGCTGATCATTGATGCCGATTTGCACGCCGATATGGAGCGGGCATTACTAGAGGACGGTGCTCATCAAGAAGATTTATGGGGTATCAATATTTATCCCGGCGAGGACACCTGGGATGACATTGTAGAGTACGACTCGATGATCAATATCCGTCCACGTCAAGGCAATCGGTCACGTTTTGTGGAAGATGCGACGACGAGAGAGAAAATTTTGGAGGTGGTAAAAAAATGGCTGATCTAATTTACCAGCATTCGCCGGAATTAATAGCACGTTGGCCGCAAATGTCTTTGCGCGAGCAAATGGGAAATATCGGCAGTGAGGTATCACGAGCTATCCGCTGGAAAGACAAAAATGAGAAGAGGTTTTGGGGGGCTTTCGCCAGAGCACTAGAACTTTTGGACTTATCAATAGAAGCGGCAGTGATTTATGACCGTGTTCACCAGCCAGCAAATCATACTGGTGAGTTGTGCCGGGCACGGGAGGAACTTTGTGACTTTTTGGTGGGCGGGAATACTTGGGGCACGGATCCAGTGCGATTACAGCGGTATTATGATCAATTTGTGACGAGATGAGGGGACGGGGCGGAACTTGGAGTGATGTTTGCCTCGAAACGTGGCTCGGGCATTTCCGGAATTGCATTCCGGATTTGACCAGGAATGAATAATGAATGCAGCTTTTTGTTTTCGTTTGTATTTTATTTGTTCATTTTTTCCAGATGTATATGTTAAACATTTGTTTAACATTTGTTAAACAAATTAATGAAGGAATTGGTTGTATTTCGTGATTTTTTGGCGCAGCCCAAAAATCACGAAATACAAAACCTGCGCCCCCTTCAGGGAGCGCAGCACATCTAAAAAGTAGAAAGAGTAGTAGTGTCAAGTTCGTTTATGCCCTCCCCTCTGGCTGCACCTGCGGTGCGCCTGTCTCCCCTCCAAAGGGGAGAAGTTCTTACTAGTTTAGGCGGGTGATGCGAGCAACACCAGCTCCTGTATGCCCAGTGCCGCTAGCGTAATAGCCGCCTGAGGGATTGGGCATTTGTTGGAGCGCGCCGCGGGTATTTGTCCAGGAATAGCCAGCGCCGTCAATCATCACAGTATCAGTAAAAACATTACCTGAGTAATGATTGGCCTGACCGCTAAAAGTAAGATTGGAAGACGTGGCGCTTGCCGTGAGAGAATTACAGCCATTGTGCCCGGAAATGTAACTACTGCCGGGAGCGCCAATTTGAGCATAACCGTAATTATAATAGCTGCCTCCCCAGTAACCGCCGCCACCGCCGCAGGTGCCGCCGTGATAAAGAACACCGCCACTATAACCAGTTCCAAAACTATGTCCAGAAACTTGAGAAATGTCTTTTACCGTAGAGAAACTGCTCTTAGCATAAGTTTTGTAAAGATACCACGACGCGCAGTGATTCTCTTCAGCATACTCATTCATGTCATAGTAGTATAAACCTACACTAAAGGATCTTCTCGAGGATGAGCAGTCTCCATTTCCTCCTCCAGCTACAGCAAGCCGTGATTTGAGCGAGTCAAAATCATTCCAGGCGCCATTGGCTAGACGGATGTCAGTAGCACCGCCCCCACCGCCACCATAATCGCCATCTTGATTATCATAGCCGCCAGTGCCACCACCATTCCAGGCAGTGGCGGTAACATTAGTGCCAGACCTGGCAGCAGCTCCTTTTTGTCCAAGATATAAGTAAAGATTTTGATTGGTGGGGAATGCGATTTTGCCGCTGACGTACGCTCCAAAACCACCGTTAGTGGAGCATGTCCAGTTTAATCTCACTCCACTGCCTCCCCGCGCTCCCCAAAGTTCGATTTTGTAATCGCAACCAGCATAGGCCGTGAACGTCTGATAATTTCCTGTGTAAGTGAAAGTTTTGCTGGCTCCTGCAGACGTCAGCACAGGATCTTTGCAGCCGCCAGCGGCGTCTGTTTTCATGAAGCCATTGGTAGTGATTTTGACAAAAGTACTAGTACCGATCTGGATCGCTTCCCCCAGCCGGACGTCGCGGATTTTTTTGGTGGTGGTACCGACCACTTGTACTTGATTGCGCACTTTTCCCACTATGCTTGGGACAAAGCTGACGCACGCGAGCAGAATTTGCACAAAAAAGACCCTACCCAATCTAGGCATATTAACTTTCTATTTGCCTCGTACTGTGCGGCACTAAAAATAGCCGCAAAAATGCACACGAGCGCTTCCCAACCAAGGTTTGCACAGTAGCTATCTAGGTTCTGCTCGTCGCTTTCGCTCGGGCCTCAACTCCAGAAGCTTCTAACTCGTGTGCATTTTTCCAGGTCCGAACTCCCTGAACATTTCTGTTTTGAAACGTTTGGAGTTACTTAACTGTCTCAAATTTGCAGAGCTCCTTTCTTTTAGCTACTGTCTACCTTGGTTGTATTACGTGTATTTTACCACAAAAAATGTGTTTGTGTGGGGCAGTTTTCTGAGGCTGAGCGCTTAATCAAAAAGCTTCCATTCAGGAAGCTTTTGGACGTCAAAATGTTCTTATTCGGCTTACCGGCGACTGCCGGCAAACAGAGTGCTGGGTGAAGGATTCGAACCTCCGTAGCCCGAAAGCAGCAGATTTACAGTCTGCCCTCGTTGACCGCTTGAGTAACCCAGCGCGAGTATCAATGAGCGGGCGTGAAAAAGGAACCTTTTTCCCTGGCTAAACCAGGTGGGCAGGATGTGCGCTAATCCACGGATTAACTCAACGACCCATAAGCCCGTATAAAAAATTATTCGGGAAAATAATCGTCCTTTTCCACGCTCGACCATCCATAATCAAAGAACTTCGTTATTATACCACAAAAACGGTATAAATGCACAGCAATTTGAGCGCAGTTGCGGATAATCTGCGGTCGGCAGTGAGCAAAACTGTGATATAATAGGCACGGAGAGGAGAAAGCTTTATGGCAGACGCTTCATTACATCTTAATGCAGAGGAATACGGTAAGTTTATTCATGATCACCGGAGTGAGTTAACGCTGGTGGATTTTTATGCGGATTGGTGTCCGCACTGCCGCAGCGTAGGGCCGATTTTGGAAGGCATTGCTCGCAGCTATAAAGCCAAAAAAGTCAACGTGGTCAAAATAGACACCGAAAAAGACGGCGCTTTGGCGACGCAGTATAATGTAGAATATTTGCCGACAATCGTGATGATGAAAGACGAAAAAGAACTTGACCGCTTGATCGGTGGACAGTCAGCGCCAGCCCTGGAAGAATTTGTACGCAAGTATTTACGCTAGGAAAAATATGAGTAAGGGTAAGAAAATATTGGTAACTGGTGGGTGCGGTTTTATCGGCAGTAATTTTGTCCGTTATTGGCTCGAGCACCACCCCGAGGATGAGATTTACAATCTAGACGCTTTGACGTATGCCGGCAATAAAGCTAATTTGGCTGATGTTGAGACTAATTCTCATTACCATTTTGTAAAGGGTAATATTTGCAATAGACTTATTGTGAACGATTTGACGAAAAACGTTGATGCTATCGTACATTTTGCTGCTGAGTCTCATGTAGATCGGTCAATACTGGATCCTTCTATCTTTTTGCGGACCAATGTGGAGGGGACATTTACTTTGCTGGAAGCAGCCGTAAAAAATAAAGTCAAACATTTCCATCATATCGGCACGGACGAAGTGTTTGGATCGCTGCCTCTAGGCACGGCAGAAAAATTTACCCTTGAGACCAAATACGATCCCCGCAGCCCGTACTCGGCCAGCAAAGCCGCCAGCGATCACCTGGTGCGGGCTTACGGTGAGACTTATGGTTTGGCTTATACGATTACAAATTGTTCAAATAATTACGGACCGTGGCAGTTCCCCGAAAAGCTTTTTGGTCTCGCGATCACAAATCTGATTGAAGGCAAAAAAGTGCCGGTGTATGGCGATGGCAAGAATGTCCGCGACTGGCTTTTTGTGACTGATCACGTACGCGCGATAGAAGCCGTGCTCGAAAGCGGACGGACAAATGAGACCTTTTTGGTGGGCGGATTGACGCGCGACATTTCTAATCTGGAAGTAGTGCAAAAAATTATCACTCTGATGGGTAAAGATCCGGAAACAGAGATTGAATGGGTGCAGGATCGAGCCGGTCACGATCGGCGTTACAGTATTGATTGGTCGGTGACAGCCGAAAAACTTGGCTGGCAGCCAAGCGTCACTTTTGAGGAAGGATTGCAAGCGACGATAGACTGGTATCGCACTCATGAAGACTGGTGGCGGCCGCTCAAAAAGAAAGCAGCTGGGTTTTTTGCGCAAAATTATCACCGGAAGGAAGGCTAAATGCGGGTTTTAATTACTGGCGGTGGCGGTTTGGTAGGCACGAAGTTTATCAATGCTTACAAAGATGTGCACGAGCTAGTACAGCCGGCGACAGCCAATGGCAGCCGGGTAGACATTACTGATGAAAAACAACTCCAGCAAGCTTTTGACGAGGCGGGCGCGCTAGACGGTGTGCTGCATTTGGCAGCTTACACTGATGTCAATGGGGCTTTTGCCCAGACAGACGATAAAAACGGTAGCGCGTGGAAGGTAAATGTACTCGGCACAAAAATTATTGCTCACGAATGTGCTAGACGAGGTATTTATCTGATTCATGTCTCCACCGCATTTGTTTTTGACGGCGAGAAAAATGAGCCATACGTGGAAAATGATCTCCCCCACCCGATCGAGTGGTATGGCTTGACAAAACATGAAGCCGAAAAGGAAGTAATGTCTAGTGGAGCAAAGTCGGTAATTTTACGGATAGATCAGCCTTTTAGTCCTGAGCCGTCGGCAAAGGTAGACACTTTGTGGCGCGTGATTAAAGGCTTACAGGAAGGCACGCTGTACCCACAATTTACCACTCACTATTTTGGCCCCACGGTCATTGAAGAATTAGCGAAGGTTTTTGATTTTTGCTTGCGCGCGCGGCCGACGGGAATATATCACGCCAGCAGCGGTGAGCGGTGGTCAGATTTTGAGTTTGCGACGATGGTGAAAGAAACGTTGGGTTTGCCGGGTGAAGTGCGTGAGGGTGACTTGGAGAAATATTTGGCCAGCACCAAGAGACCGTATCAGAGGAATACAGCGATGGATACCAGCAAACTCAAAGAAATTTTGGATTTCCCACTCACGAGCGTGCGAGAAGCGGTAGCACGGGTAAATTTGTAAAGGAACTTATGAAAATTGCTCAAAAATATTTAGACATCCAGACAACGCAAGATTATAGTCCGCGCCAATTTATAGACGGCGTAGAATTATTAGAAAACCGCTGGTTTTCGACGACGGACGGTAATTTTGCGGAAATACTGCGCTATGACAATGGTAAAGTACAAGGAATTAAGCAGGATTTTGAAATCAGACAGCTGAGCTGGTCTTATGTCTTGCCGGGAAGTGTAAAAGGTTATCATTATCACGAGCGGCAAAAGGATCTGTGGTTTTGCCCGCCACACGATCGGCTGATCATCAATCTGCACGATCTGCGTGAGGACTCGCCAACTTTTGACAAACACATGACGCTGGTACTGGGGGCAGGAAAAAATCACATCTTACACATCCCGGAGGGCGTGGCGCACGGCTGCGGCAATCCTTTTGAGCGTGCGATGACGCTTTTTTATGCGGTCACCCAGCAATTTGACAGCAAAAACCCAGACGAGAACCGGATCGCGTGGGATACCTGGGGTGCTCACGTCTGGGCAATTGAAAAGGGTTGATCAGCCGCCGATATTGCGACTCATCAGGAGCTTAAGCATAGAATAGCTGGCGTAGCCGTTTTGGCGAGTGATGACGCGCTCGCTCATTTGTTCATTCCAGCGGCCTAAAGCTCTGATTTGTAAATCGACTACCCTCGAGTCATTGAATGGATCGTAATTGGTTCTTCTTTCCGCTCTAGTGATGGTCTTGTTGTTTCTGGCAGTTTGCATTGGTGCCTTTCTTTATAATTTATTTATTTTCTACTTTTCTTTTACAAAAACACCCCTCTTTTTGGTGAGGGGCGTCATTTTCTTTACTAAACCTAAATCAGCGTTTACGCCCCATTACCACAAGTGAGTCCATGCGGACTTGTTTTTGCGTGTAGTTACTGTGTATAATGTGTTGCATCTTAACTGAGTATTTTATCACTACTAGTAATTTTTGTCAAGCGTCAATAATCAATGATTTACAGCCATAATCAAGAAATCACTCGAGGTAGAGCAAATTAATCAATTTGCTCTACCAGTTGGCCGTCTTTTAGCCGCAGGGTGCGCTGATTACTAGAACCTTTAAAACGCAGATCAAGGTTACGCTTGGCCAAGACAAACGGACCATCGACGAGGACATCAATGAGGCTGAGCAATTCTCTTTGTTCTGGCGTGCCGGATTGGAGCTCTTCTAGCAAGAAGCCAGAAAAAGACCAGATATTCATCCCTAGTGATTTGGCGTGACGAGCGATGTCCGCTAGGGCGGCGGCCTGCATAAACGGCTCACCGCCAGAGAAAGTCACGCCATCCTGCATTTTGGAGTCCGAGAGGAATTTTTTGATGTTCTCCGTGTCCTCCAGGAAGCCGCCGTCAAAATCCCAGGTCTCGGGATTATGACAGCCCGGACAATGCCGCCAGCAGCCCTGGACGAAAATAGTGGTGCGCAGTCCTGGTCCATCGACGATACTATCAATAATGGGAGCGGCGGCTAATCTGATTTGCATAATGGCGTTCCTTTCTCAAGTTTAAATCTTACAGTTTACTTTTTGCCGACACCATGCTTGACGCGGTCATGTTCTTCGGCGCGTTTACCGTCATTCCAGCGATCCAGAGTGCCTACCAAGTAGCCCGTGATGCGTCGGAGACGTTCAAATTTTGGTCCGCCGTCATTTTCCCGCCGGCCGCATTTGGGACAGACGTCATTGATGATGCCGGAGTAGCCACACACTGGATCACGGTCTACCGGATGATTGACACTGCCGTAGCCAATGCCGGATTCCTTCATCTTGCGGATCACTGCTTGGAAAGCATCGATATTTTTGAGCGGGTCGCCGTCAAGCTCGATGTAGGTGATATGACCGGCGTTACATAGAGCGTGATAAGGCGCTTCGATCTCGATTTTCTCAAAAGCAGAAATCGGGAAATAAACCGGCACGTGGAAAGAGTTGGTGTAGTAGTCACGATCAGTGACACCTTTGATAATGCCAAAGCGTTTTTTGTCTAATTTGACGAAGCGGCCCGAAATACCTTCTGCCGGCGTAGCCAAAAGACTGAAGTTGAGGTGATGCTTTTTGACCATCTCATCACAATAAGCGCGCATATGTTTGATGATTTCCAGACCGATCTTGCGAGACTGCTCATCTTCGGCGTGATGTTTGCCGGTCATCGCCACCAGACATTCGGCAAGGCCGAAAAAGCCCATCGAAAGTGTGCCGTGTTTGATGACATCGCGCAGTGTATCATTGGGACCGAGCTTTTCACTACCCATCCACACACCCTGACCCATGAGGAAGGGGAAATTTTTGACAGTTTTGTTCGCCTGCACTTCAAAACGCTCAAGGAGTTGGTTAGTGACGAGGGCCATTTTTTCGTCTAGTTCTTTATAGAAGCCGTCCCAATCTGGCTTGCTGTCATTATCTTCGTTGACGATGCCATGCTTGATGCCGAGTGAGACAAGATTGATCGTGGTAAAAGAGAGATTACCACGCGAGGTAGCCCGGCCGTCACTTTCGGGGAAGCAGGAAGCCATCACTCTGGTGCGGCAGCCCATGGTGGCTACTTCCGTGCGGTAGTCGCCAGGTTTGTAGTACTGGAGATTATAGGGCGCATCAATAAAGACAAAGTTGGGGAAAAGTCTTTTGGCTGATACTTCCATGGACCGGATGAAGAGGTCATAGTTGGGATCTTCGGGATTGTAGTTGACGCCTTCTTTGACTTTGAAAATAGAAATTGGGAAAATTGGCGTCTCACCATGGCCCAAACCATTCCAGGTAGCTTCCAGCAACGCTTTGCTGACCAAGCGTCCCTCCGGACTGGTATCGGTACCAAAATTGATGGAAGTAAACGGTACCTGCGCGCCCGCGCGTGAGTGCATGGTATTGAGATTGTGGATGAGACCTTCGAGAGCCTGGAAAGTCTCGCGCTCAGTATCGCTGGCTGCTTCCTTGACCACACGTTCTAGATCTTTGGCAGAAAGCTGGATTTTGAATTTTTTACTGATCGCCGCTGCGAGCGCTTCGCTGGCTTTTTTGGTGAGAGTGGGATAAGTGGGAGCCGGCGTGAGCGTGGTCACGATTTTTTTGGCGTCATCTTTGGTGATGACTTTGTCAAATTTGTAATCGGCGATCTTGACCAGGTTGTAGGCCAAAAATTTGTGGAAGGATTTTTTCACACCTTCAGCGAGTGCGTAGTCAAAATTGGGAATGGATTGGCCGCCGTGCTGTTCGTTTTGGTTGGCTTGCAAAATGATCGCCGCCAGTGCTGCGTAACTAGAAATGCTTTGCGGTTCGCGGATAAAACCGTGTCCCGTAGAAAAGCCTTTTTTCATCAATTCCAAAACATCAATCTGACAGCAAGTGAGCGTGCCCATAGGCATGAAATCTAAATCATGAATGTGGATGTCTCCGGCTTCATGAGCAGCGGCGTGTTCCGGTTTCATCATGTGAGTTTTGGCGAATTCTTTGGTCGCTTCTGAGCCGAACTTAAGCATGGCGCCCATGGCAGTATTGCCGTCCACGTTGGCGTTTTCCCGCTTGATGTCATTATCTTTGGCGTCAGAAAAAGCAATGCCGGCAAAAGTTTGCATGAGACGAGATTTGGAGTCGCGCAGCCGGGAGCGTTCTTGGCGATAGAGGATGTAAGATTTGGCAACGTCATACTGGTCCATTTCCATGAGTACTTGTTCGACGGTGTTTTGGACGTCTTCGACGGTGGGCGTCTTGCGGCGGAAATTTTCCACAAGACGGCTGACAACAGTGGTGGCAACTTCGCTGGGGAGATTGTTGTCATGGACACCCTCAGAGATCAAAGTGGCTTGTACAGCGTGAGTGATTTTTTCAGGATAGAAAATTTCCTTGCGACCATCGCGCTTTTTAATGAATTTTGGTTGTCCGTTTTTTGTCATTTTGTCCCTTTTCTAATTGTACTTTCTGGACAGTTAACCACAAGATATTGTGTTTACAATAACGTGTGGATACTAAATATAGTGTATTTTGGCGAATTTGTCAACACCAAAAAAGTGCGAAAATTGGCAAAAATGGAGGAAGTTTTGGGAAATGGACGTGGGTAAAATGTGAACGTAGTGAAGTAAATTTTGACGGGAAACACGGTTTTTTGCAAATGGCGGAAGTTGGAACAGAAACTCGGGAATTCACGCCAGTGGTGCAAAAGCCGTAAGAGACTACGCACAGACTTCACGCGTCTTGTTGTATTTCACACTGTTTGAAGACGATGTCAACTGTCTCCGGTGCTTCTTGGGGCGGATAATTATGCTTTTTTAGCAACTTCTTAATGAGCATTCTCATTTTCGCACGTGTGCTTTCCTTTTTATCCCAATCTATTAACTGATTTTCTCGCAGTGTCAGCGCTAATTCCTTGGTAATTGCTATTAACTGATCATTACTGTAAAAATCTTTAACTGCTTGCGGTTTCGCAAGCACATCGTAAAATGCCAATTCTTCATCGGTAAGGCCGAGAACAGCACTTTCTTGCTTTCCATGAGATATTTCTTGAGCAACTTTGAGTAATTCTTGAATGACTTGTTCATTTGTAATAAGCCCCTTGAGATATTCATTCATAATTTGCTTAATTAGTTCACTAAATTTTTCAGCACGCACAATATTAGTATGTGCAAAAACTCTAACTTGTTCATTTAGAAGTTTTTTGAGCATTTCCACTGCTAAGTTTTTTTGTTTCAGGTGGCTGATTTGCGTCAAGAATTCAGGATCGAAAATAGAGAATTCTTGACTCACGTCAGAGAACAAATTTATCACTCCCTCGCTTTGCACACTGTGTTTGAGCAATTCGTTAATACGTTGATTTAATTCGCGCAAAGAAAATTTACGATCACCGCCTTCATTGCTGAGGCGATTAAGGGTAACGCGAACGGTTTCAAAAAATGCAGCTTCTAGCCTTTCTTTTTTGGCTGTTATTGATGAACATAATGACAATGCTTGATGGAGTGCCAAGCTTTCGGTAAGGAATAATTCGCGTTTTTCACTTACATTTGGCGCCAATAAAAAGTCAACAGCGTCACTAATGACTTGTGCTCGAGCAAGAGGACTACCGTTAAAGAAAACCATGTAATCAAAATGATGGAAAATATCCTGACAAATAGCTAGTTTTTCCATAAACTTCGGATAAGCAGTGCGCGCAATATCATTTTCGGCATAGTTTTGTTGATCGCGGATCGTATAATCTTTCATGGCTTTTTTCAAGGCAGTCGCAATACCGACATAATCAACAATTAGTCCACCCTGTTTGTCTTTATAAACACGATTAACTCTTGCAATTGCTTGCATCAGATTGTGACCAGACATAGGTTTATAAACATACATAGTGGATAATGATGGGACATCAAAACCGGTCAGCCACATATCGACAACGATTACGATTTTAAGTGGGTCGGTATTGTCTTTAAATTTTACTGCCAGTTCTTGGCGATGTGCTTTATTGCCAATTAGTGGCCGCCATTCTTCTTGGTCCTGGTTATTTTCCGTCATCACCAAAGCGAGTTTATTTTGCCAGTGTGGACGAGCCCGCAAGAGTAAATGGTAAATATCCATAGCAATCCGTCGCGAATAAGCCACGATCATTGCTTTGCCGGTTAATAAATCAGCACGATTGTTTTCATAGTGATCAATAATATCATTCACTAATGATTGAAGTGTTTCTTGATTGCCCAAGATGCTTTCCATTTGTCCCAGTTGTCTTTTGCTACGAGCGATTACATCTGGCTCAGTGCTATTTGATAATAAGTCATATTCTTGGTCAATCAGGCGCAACGTCTGCTCGTCAAGTTTGAGTTTGATGACGCGACTTTCGTAATACACTGGTTTAGTGGCGCCATCTTTGACGGCTTGGGTCATGTCGTAAATATCGATGTAATCGCCAAAAACTTCACGAGTGTCGCGGTCTTTAGCAGAAATAGGCGTACCTGTAAATCCAATATAAGTTGCATTTGGTAAGCTGTCACGCATTAAACGAGCGATACCAGTAGTGATTTTGGTTTCTTTTTCACCATGATCGTTGACAAAAGTAGTGGCTTTCTCGCTTAGTCCATATTGACTGCGGTGAGCCTCATCAGCAATCACTACAATATCGTGACGCCGTGACAATGGTTCTGAGGACTCCATGAATTTTTGGATCGTGGTAAAAATTATTCCATTAGCTTGACGATCAGTCAATAAATCATGCAAATGTTGCCGACTTTCGGCATGTTCTGGAGTTTGACGCAGAAAATCTTGACATTTGGTAAACTGAGCGAAAAGCTGATTGTCGAGATCGTTGCGATCAGTGATAATAACTACTGTGGGATGATTGAGCGCCTTTTGTAATAAATGGGCATAGAACACCATGGAAAGTGACTTGCCGCTGCCCTGAGTATGCCAAAAGACACCGCCACGACCATCAGACAGTGTCGCTGACTTGGTAGATTGAAGGGCCTTTTGTACAGCAAAATATTGGTGATAACCAGCTAAAATCTTTTGCGTCTCACGTGCCTCATGCGAAAAACAAATGTAATTGCGACAAATGTCTAAAAGTCTCTCTGGCGGGAAAATTCCCTGAAAAAAGGTAGTAAAAGGCGTGTATTGACCTTGTTGACGTTCACCATCGCGACTTTTCCACTCCATGAATCTGTCCTCGCTGCTAGTAATCGTGCCTGCTTTAGAAATGCCAAGGTCACTCATGACAAGAAAAGCATTATATACAAAAAGCGAGGGAATATCCTGCATGTAGTTACGCAATTGCAAATAACCATCACTAGCATTTGTTTCTTCACGTGATGGCGATTTCAGCTCAATTACTACCAGTGGTAGACCATTAACAAAAATTATAATATCTGGGCGACGATTACTGTTTTCACTAATTTTCCATTGATTGGCGACGATAAATGAATTGTTATTTATATTACTGTAATCAATTAAGTAGACAATTTGTGAACAATTTTGACCTTCCTCACAAAAGCTTACTTCAATACCATTTTGCAGATAGTCCATAAAGGTTTCATTGCGTGAAACTAAATCGCCCATGGGAATATGGCGGAGCTTATTTAAGGCTTCTTTAATGGCGGCAGTTGGCAAATCAGGATTGATAATACCAATTTGCCTTTCGAGAATTTGATCGTACAATGGACTAGTGTAATCACGATCTATGTCTGGGCCATAGACGTGCTGATAGCCCATATCGGTAAAAAGTTCGATAATGGAATTTTCGTAATCTAGTTCGCGAAAGTTAGTGGACATATTGGCTTTCTTTATTACATTATTTTGTTAATTTCATTTAGTGCTTTTAGTACTTTGCTAATTTCTTTTTGTTGCTTACTTAAATCATCTAAAATCTTTTGTATCGGAGATTGAAAAGTGTTTGACATTTGTTTGATTGAGTCATTAAATTTTGCCAAAGTCTTTCTGTAAGATTAGCAGGAAGGTATTTTGTAGCTACTGCAGAAATACAAACAACTTCAAAATCTACCGTAAAAGTATCTTCAACTGAATAAAAATTACTTAAAGATAATTTAAATACCATAAAATACCTATGTCCGTAGAATAATTATAAATTATAGCACTTTTACGTGTAAAAATCAAGGCTAATTGTATGATTATTGAGGAGGGAAAAGTCGACGCCCCCCCTAGGGAGCGACATGCAACACAGACAAAAACAGTCCAATGGACTGTTTTTAGCGAGTCTTAGCGAAGGCTATGACTAAGCGGGCTCCAATTCGTTTCGCTTATTTCCATCCACTCCTTCTGCAGGCTCAATCGCCGCTCACAATGCCTGGTTTCATATTCTTTGCAATAATTTAAATTGAACTACACAATCATGAGTTGCTTTTGAAAGTGTTCGTTGAGAAAATCCGAATCACCTCTGTAATTTCCTAAAATAGGTCTACGTGATATGGAAAAATACTAAAAAACTCTTTTCGTAATAACTATAAATATGAATCATTAGACATTAAAGCCTTTTGATGCATTTATAGTCTTCTACCCAAATGTACAGCATCAAAAATCAAGATTCAATTTCGTCTAGTTCTAGATTTTCTTTTAGAACTTCATTAAATGAAGAGATTATTGATTTTACTAAATCAACAATTACATTTTGTTTATCTGTTAACGATTTTGGGACTTCTGTTATTTCAATTTCTTCATCTTTTTCAATTTGTTCAGTCAGAGACATAACTAACGGGTTTATTTCTATATCATTTGAGCAATCAATATCGATTATTTTTTCTCCTTCTATATCTATAGATAATTGATTTTCTACAAATTTTAGTACACATTTTTTACTCATTGTTTGACTCCTTCAGCTGTAATCTATGAATATCATATTTATTAAATCGATTATAGAATATATATTGTCCTCCATCCAAAGTATTACAGATAATTTCTTGAGAATCTTTGTCTTCAAGAATTAAATGTTTATAAGAGATTTTATTTTCTTTATTTTCTGCTAATATAATAGCTTCTGCATCTCCATAAACAACAATGGAAGGATTGTGAGTAACAAAGAATATTTGTTTATCTTTTTTTATTTCTCGAATTATTGGAACAAGTTCATTTGTGATAAAATTACTTCCGAGATTATCTTCTGGTTGATCAATAATAATTGTTGAATTATTCGGACTTTGTAAAATAATTTTTAAATACTGTTCTGAATTATAACCAGGACTTCTTTTTTCTGAAGTTTGCCCATCAGAATATTTTAAATAATCAATAGGCTTTTCAATATAATCATTGATGTCTTCTATTTGTTTAAATATTTTCTTTTTAAAATGTTCAGGGGCATTACTTGAATAATTCTTTATAGAAAATTTCTCAGATTCCCAAATAAGATTTAATAAATGAACATATAATGATCTATTCGAAGCATTTTCAGGGATTAACAGACCATCTTCTATTCTATCTAATATTTTTTCTTTTTCTCGTGTTTCTCGCACTAATGAAATCTCTGAAGAAAGAGGAAGTGATTCTTGATATTGATAAGAGAATTGTTGAATATTGTTTGTTATATAATTAAGTTTTTTTGAAACAGAAAATCTTTTCCTTATTGCTAATTTCAGATTCTTGATATTTGTATTTGAAATATGTTTTTTCGTTGCGCCTGTTGACAGATTTGTATTCAAATCTGCAATTATTTTATTTATTCGGTCTTTTAGTAAATCAGTTTTTTTAATTTTATCAATTAATCTTTGAATAAATTTTGTTTTTTCAGTAAGTAAATTAATAGTTTCATTAAGTTTTTCTTTTTCATTAACAGTTAGGTACAAATAATCTATTTCCATAATTGTAGTTATCGAAGTAATAGTTGTTTCTAATAAAGATAAATCCTTTTTCAAGTTCTCTATGTTATGTAATGGTATTTCGGGAGTAAACTGAATTGCATAATCTTTGCATAAAATATTGTCTATGTCAGATTTATGTAAGATAAAAATTTTTTGTAGATTGAAATCATCAAAAGTTTCTTTATAGATTAATGAGAGTTGTTCTAAAATATTTGAAAGACTAGTCTTTTTTTCATGAATTTTTGCTGTAATACAATCATATTCATCCTTTTTTCCTGCTTTTATTGCCAAACTACTTAATTCTTTTTTTTCAAAATAATCAGTTATCTCTCCTTGTTGAATATAAATAATACTATTTGCCAATGAGGTTTTTGCTGTATATTTACTATCATTTTTTGCCTTTATGGATAAATTATTTAATTTTATTGAATATTTATCCCTATTTAAATTTGGAATTCCATCAACTACATTTCCAAGTATCCATAAAAGCAGACTCTTACCACTTGAACGACCTCCAATAATGGTATTTAAATGAGGACTAAAAAATAATTCAGTGTTTGATATATTTGGTTCATTTGATATTCGCAGCTTTTCTATTTTATTATTAAAAAAATTAATTTTATCATATTCTTCTTGAGATTTTATTCTTGACGCAGGATCTATAAAAGCTAATCTTATTGATTCATATGATTTAGCACCCTTAATATAATAAAAAATATGTGTATTCTCTCCAAAATGTGCATCCGGATATTTGTCACAATTATGGTTGTCTGAAAAATTAATATATGCAATATCATTCCTATCTTTAAAATTATTGTTTAATACTCTATCAAAACCTACTTGATAATGTTCTTTAATTTCTTCATCTGTTACTTTCTCAAGGGCACTTTGCATAAGAATAAGCATCTCTTCAGTTTTTAGGATTTTATCTCGATTACCAGAAACAATATTCTTACTTGCATTACCAGCATGTGGTATAAAAAAGAAATCTTCCTTCTTAAATATTGTAACAATATCATCTAGCGTTAATTGTCTTTGTTTTTTATCTGTAATTCCTTTTTCTGAATATTTATCTTCAAGTTTTTTAGAAATTGCTTGTGCAGAATCATAATCTGAATGATTAAATATAATAAGAGTGTGATAAGGTTTTGTAGAACCTAAAATATCTAATTCAACTCCTAATAACAACAAGGGATCAGTTTCTGAATTATAATTTTCATAATACTCTTTATAGGCTTCAAGATTTATTATGTTGTGATCGGTAAGAGAAAAGATCTGAACCTGTTCATGTTTTAATTTTTGTTTTAATGTTGTAATCGAGAAAGATCCTTCATAGTCGTTATTCTTAGTTTCTTTACTTTTATCAGTATGAATATGCAAATCAATTCTAAACCATTCTGAAAACTTTTTCTCCATCTTTTCCTCCAACTTTTTATATTAGAATTTTACTTCTCCATTCATCAACTTTGGTAATAAAGCATCTCGTAATGTTGATAACTTTATGTTTTCATTCTCCAATTGTTTCATTTGTTTGAAAAGTGGTTCGATTAATGCTGTATATTTATCGAGATTTTGAGAATCTGGTATGATTATTGGTAATGATTTTATTGTTCCTAAGCTTAGGTTTGCTTGGACGGCTTGTTGGATGCGTTTTGTATAATAATCCTTATGCCAATTTCCAATGAAAAAGCTGTACAAATAGTATGGAGATATGATTTCAGGATTTGCACGAATTATTCCTATAGCTTGATTGGTATTTGCTGGAGTCAAAGTTTTGTCAATAAAAGCAAAGCGACCTAATGTTCCGGCAATCGTAAACAAGATATCATTAGGTTGAATTATTGAACGTTTTAACATCAAGTTTGTTTCATCATCTATATGTGAAATTTTTTGTAAGTCAAAGGTATGATTATCGAGAATTGATTCTCCTTTGATAAAATTAATACCAGAGTCTGTAAACTTCTTACCTAAAGTTGTTGGAGTTGTTCCTTTTGTGACTACAGTACATAATTCTTCTAGTGGGATTTCTTTCCACCCATCCGGCATCTTACCACCAAAAGGTTCAAAGTCTGCAAACCAGCTTTTGAAGAGGGCTTGAGCTTGCTGTTCGAGGTTGGTGTTTATTTTGTTGTTCAGTTCGATTTTGTCGTCGAGGGATGAGAGTATGGCGGCGATTTTTTGCTGGGTAGGGAGAGAGGGAACTTTTACAGGAACGTTTCTCATTGTAGAACCTGAAACTTCCTTAAAAGTTGTTCCACTCCCGAGGTTTTCTATATTATCTTTGTTATATTTTAAAAGATAATATAGAAACATAAAATCTATATCCTTATTAGGAATAATACTTTTAAATCCCTGATTAGTACAAACCTCATTTTTTGCAATAGCAATATAACCAATTGGAGCACGCGATGTAAAAAGAATACTGTTTTGTGGCATCAATTGAGCGGAACAACTTTTCAAACCTTTTTCTGTAATATTTCTTTCACCATGAGAAATAAAGCGTTCAGTGTGAGCCGATAAATCTTTTGGTGTAATCCAAGCGATAGAACCGTTTTCATAATTTGAAGAATCTTTTGTAGATGGTGTAGCACCACCAACTATAGTTCCTAAATCACTTAAAATACATTCTTTCCACTCTTCCATTATTTCCTCCCGATCTATTTCTCTTCCTCATCCTCCAAAAGCACAGAAGCCTTTGTATCTGCCGGCAAATCAATACCATCTCGCGCGTTCAGTGGTGTGACAACTTTCTTGCCCGTCTTGTTTTCGAGTTCCAGGCGTGCATTTTTAGCGATAGTCGCGCCGCCCACGGCATTCTGAATATGGTCACCAAAATCTTGCGGATTCGAGCTTGCCGATATTTCTTTTGTGGAAAGTTCGGCGAGCATGTTCAAGACGAGTTCTTTATTGGTCATATTGTCGCGGAGGTTTTCCTTTTTAAGACCTTTGTACTCTTTGTACTCTTTGGCGGTTTTGCCAGCCCAGGTTTTATAGATAATGTCGGTAAGTGTGGCAAACTGCACACCCTCTTTCAAGCCATGTCTCTTCCATTCGTCAGTGAGATCTTTACGGATTTCGATAGACTTAAGCCGTTGGTTAATCCAGTTTTGTGAATATCCCAAGGCGCGATACTCATGCAATGCTCGCTGGATTCCTTGCTCAGGATCTTGCATTTCGTCGAGTCGTTCTTTCGCTACCTGGGCCATCCAAAGTTTAAATGGTTCTGCTTTTGGCGAGGGAATTGACTGGATAAGGCGGAAAAGCTGTTCAGTATCCATACAGTCGGTTTTATACAATTTACCGTCTGCGGCTGGCATTTTCAGTTGGTGACAATTTGTCACCAACTCACTTCCTTCTTCACCAAGACGTTGTTTTAATTTATTCCAGTATTTTCTTCCTGTCTGAAAATCTTTGCTTTCTGTCAAAACTGCTACCACATCCACCACTGAAAAATACCATTCTTCGGTCTCTTTGTCCCAAATCGTGCGGACCTTTTTATCTTCAAAAAGTTTTATCTGTGTGCTTTGCGCCATTATTAGTTTCCTCTATCTATTTCAAATCCAATTTCCTTAAGATTCATTTTTATCTGCTCCTCTAACTCGTGACTTTTGGCGAACATTGATCCAAGCTCGCTCGTGAGTCGTTTCATTTTTTCCTCAAATGGTTCATCGTCTTCTTCTTGCTGGGCAATGCCGACATAACGGCCGGGAGTTAAAACGTAATCTTGATTGGCGATTTCTCCTGTCGTGACAACTGCACAAAAGCCGGCTTCGTTCTCCAAGGTTCCATTTTGAAAATTAATAAAAGTATTAGCTATTTTAGCAATGTCTTCATCAGTGAAGTCGCGATGCTTACGGTCAATCATATGACCAAGATTTCTCGCATCAACAAAAACTGTTTGGCCCTTTTGTTTTTTATTTTTACTGATAAACCACAAGGTCACTGGGATGGTGACGCTGTAAAATAAATTGGTCGGTAAAGCGACAATGCCTTCAATTAAATCATCCTCAATAATCTTGCGGCGAATTTCGCCTTCGCCACTGGTTTGACTAGACAAAGCGCCATTGGCAAGCACTAAACCAATTTTACCAGTGGCAGGATTAAGATGAGAAATCATGTGCTGGATCCAGGCATAGTTGGCATTGTCAGCTGGCGGGATACCGTATTTCCAGCGGACATCATCGAGCAATTTTTCTTGGCCCCAATTGGATTGGTTAAAAGGCGGATTGGCCATAATGAAGTCGGCTTTCAATGTTGAGTGGTGATCATGAAAAAAAGTATCGGCATGATAAGGCCCTAAATCAGCACTAATGCCGCGAATAGCGAGGTTCATTTTTGCCATTTTCCAAGTATCGGAATTAGATTCTTGCCCATAAATAGAAACGCTATCTTTGAGTCCAGCGTGAGCTTCAACAAATTTCACGCTCTGGACAAACATCCCGCCCGAACCACAACAAGGATCATAAACGCGGCAATTAGCAAAAGGCTGCAAAACTGCCACAATTGTTTTGACAATACTAGCGGGTGTGTAAAATTCGCCACCCTTTTTACCTTCATATTCTGCAAATTTAGCCAAACAGTATTGATAAGTACGCCCCAGCAAGTCTTGATCTTTGTCACCGCTGCTTAGTTTCATATTGGTAAAAATGTCAACGACATTACCCAAAACTCTTTTATCTAAATCGGGGTTAGCATAATTGGTAGGCAGAACGTTTTTGAGCGAAGTATTTTCTTTTTCAATGGCGCGCATAGCATCGTCAATCACCATGCCAATTTCTGGTGTGTGAGCCTGATCAGCAATCACTTGCCAGCGAGCACACACAGGTACAAAAAAGACATTATCGGCTCGATAAGCGTCGGGGTCATTTTCAAAGCCATCACCGTCAGCCACTAGCTTTTGATACTGTTTATCAAAAGCGTCAGAAACATAACGCAAGAAAATCAAACCAATAATCACTTGACGGTACTCAGCAGCTGGGATGTGTCCCCACAGTTCACAAGCTGCCTCCCAAAGCTGAGCTTCAAATGTAGTTTGTTTAGTTGTTTTTTTCATTCTCATATTGCCTCGATTTATACCACAAAAATACGAAAAATACAAGTGTTTTTGTTAGTAGCTATTTCCTAGTCCCGTCTAGAACACTTCAATTGTATTTTTTACTCCCCCTGTATCATCTCTACCGTTTTTTCATCAAAAGTACCAGCGAAAAATTTTTCCAGCGCGGCGCGAAAGATCCGCTGCCTCCCGTCGCCATCGGCTGCAAAGTAAAAAAGTGTCAGACAGGAATGAAGTTTGAGATAATCTGGCGCACCAAAAATCGCCAAGGCACTTTTTTGCGGCTGGAGTAAAAGGGCCTCTGTGAGGCGTACTAAGTTTTTGCCCAATTCCGGATCACGCAAAAATGACTGCGCTTCGCTAAAATCACGAATGCCATAATACTGCGCTGTCTCGCTTTTACCCAAGCCTCGCAGTTGTGGGAAAATGTACCACATCCAGTGAGACTGTTTGCGGGAATGGCGGATTTCATCAAGGGCAATTTCAAGGTTACGAGCTTGCTCAGTGCGGAAGCGGTCAATGGTGTGAATGACTGATGGTTTTTGTTCAATATTTTCGTTCATAGTTTTATACAATACCATCACCAAGTTTGTCTTCACGCCAGCGGCGCAAAAAGCCGCAAGAGACTGCGCACTAATTTAGTACTGATACGCACTTCTTTGACGTCAGACAGCTCAATGCGGCGCGACTGGCGACAAGTCTGCAGGAAATCCCGCTCTAGCTGAAGTGTGGCTTTACTGGCGTAAAGATATACGGCCGACTCATACAGCATATAAAGGCTGCGGAAATCAAGATTGATAGAGCCGATCACGGCCTGGTCACCATCGACCAGCATCGTTTTGGAATGCATGAAGCCCGGAGTGTATTCATATACCTGCACTCCTGCTTCGATAAGCGGCAAGCAAAATGCTTGCGAGAGTACGTGGACATACCAGTGATCACCTTGATTGGGGATGAGCAGGCGCACGTCTACCCCATCGCGGGCAGCCAGAGTGAGAGCGGTAATAAGTTCGTCATCGGGCACAAGATAAGGTGTGGTAGCGTAGATGTAATGCTGAGCTTTATTGATGAGATTGAGGTAAACGTTTTTGCCGACGTGCTCATGATCCATGGGATCATCAGCATACGGGACGACGAGACCATCGTTTGGCAGTTTGTGATCCGGAGAGCTCAGATATTTTTGGACAGATTCAGGTACAACCTGGTCAGTTTGCCACAACTGTAAAAAGATCACCGTGAGCGAATTGACTGCTTCGCCTTCCAGCCGGACGGCGGTATCTTTCCAATGACCGTAACGATTGATAGCATTGATGTACTCGTCCGCAAGATTGAGACCGCCAGTGTAGCCGATTTTGCCGTCAATGACAGCAATCTTGCGGTGGTCACGATTATTCATTTGGAAGGCAATAAGTGGACGAAAGCGGTTGTTGATACGGGTCTTGATCCCCATTTGTGCAAGTGTGCGGCCGTAATTGGTAGGCAAAGAAAAAAGGCTGCCAAAATCATCATACATCAAGCGGACTTCCACGCCCTCACGCGCTTTTTGGCGCAGGATTTCGAGAATTTGATTCCACATAATGCCAGGAGTGATGATGTAATACTCCAAGAAAATGAATTTTTTGGCACGGCGCAGATCATGTTTGAGTTCACTAAAAAATTTTTCACCCAGCGGATAGTATTTGGTGGTGGTATGCTGGTAGACTGGGAAATTTTCATACTCACTTAAAAACGTCAGCTGTTGGCGCGGACCGAGAGGTAATTGGCGAGCTTTAGCAAGCACTGTTTTGTCTTGGCGAAGATACGTTTTACACAAGGTTTGCAGGGGCGAGTATGAAGCACGACGACGAAAAAAACGACCGCCGACTTCATACAAAAAGTAAATAATGCCGCCCGTGGGACTAGCGACGAGGATAAAAATCGCCCATGCTAGTTTGAAGGAAGCGTTGAGCTTTTGACTGACGAGATAAATGACAGCGCCGACACTAAAAAGGAGACTCAACAGGTAAACGGCAAGCGTATTGGCAGCAAAAAAGTTATTGATCAAACAAACCATAAGGATCACTTCGCCTAAAAGCAGTAACCCCACCACAAATCCTCTGGTAAAAACAAAAGAAAAAAATGTCCTCCAGGCAAGATGCCAGTTGCGAGTGCGCAGTGGTTTTGTGGTTTCTAGCATACCGTATTATATCACGCCAAAAAACAAAATTGCCTGTGTAAATCTGGGATTTTGGGTGTATAATATAGAAGATCTTTAAGCCCAGGTGGTGAAATTGGTATACACGTACGCTTGAGGTGCGTATGCCGTAAGGTGTGGAGGTTCAAGTCCTCTCCTGGGCACATATAATTGATGCAGACTGGTTAATTAACCGGTTTTTTATTTACAGTGTTGATTGTCGGCATCAAATCCCGGGCAACGGTTTCATCCAATGCCAGAGCGTCATACACTTGGCCGTCGGCGCTCACCAGTATCCCAGAAGTGAGGTCTTCATTGAAATAATAGCCGTAAGTTTTATTTTCACTGGCGAGGATCTGAGTGTAAGTAGTACCATCGGCAGTGGTGGCGTCCTTCGTGGCAAAAGCGCCGTAGTCATGGCGGCCGAGTTCATAGATGGCGTAAATGACGTCACCAGTATCGTTTCTAAATATTGCCAGTTCCATATCTGTGTGCGGATTGCCGTTTACATACAGCCCGCCCATATAAGTAAGTACATCTGAGCTGGGTGCAATTTCGCTTGTGAGTGGAGCACTGCCAGACTTCGCAAACTCTATGAGGCGGTCTTCATAATCCAGATAGAGCATATCGCCCTCGATGGTGAAGTCATAGCGAGCACTGCCGTTTGTAGCTTGGATGTAATTACTGCCCCACATAATATCTGTATCCGCAGTAAGCTTGAGCGTGCCAGTATGATCAGCACTCAGCGTCAGCGTGCCGGCATCGGCCTGATAAGTGCCAGGATAATAACTATACATCGTCTGCGGCCTAAAATCATCATAAGTAATAGCATTGATCAGCTCAGATAAAGTATCGCTGACCGCCATATCCATCCCATCGTCACCACTGACGTGACTGATGATTTCAAACATGAGCACGCCACCGTTATATTCGCCGGCGATGGCAGTTTGGTTTAAGCCGGAGCCGTCAGCAGCACTATCCATGATGCGCCAATAACCCCATTTATCGCTGGTACCGGGGAAAATCCCTTCCAACCTCGTGATGGATTCTTGATCACCCCAAGAGGAAGTGAGTTCATAAAGAACTTCTTCGGGCTGCTTGGCGGGAATGTAACTCACGCTGACCATATTGGTGCCGGCAGCCGGGCCGAGGTAGACAAATTGGGCGGTATGCTCATCAATTTCGTGAGCTTCGATACTGAGGGCATTGTAACGGATCTGGAAACCATCACTACTCATATAGGTCATGTGCTCACGGCCGTCATCGGTAGGCAGCTGCCGCAAGTCTGGAGTAGCGCTGCGCCTGACAAGGCGAGAGGCGAAAATAATCAATCCGATCGCGACTGCTGCCGCCGCTAGGCAGAGAAATATGTTTTTGGTGATTTGTTTGTCTTTTTGCATAAATAATTTGTTTTAATTTGATAGGGATGATTATACCACGGAATTTGATGAATGAGTGCGGAATTTTGGAAAAAAGTGCGCGTGATTAAATTGATCAAATTTTGTACTCAAAATGCCACACGCTAATACGCAAGTGCCACACAAAATATGTAAAATGCCACACAATTTATGATATATTTACCAGGCAAAAATGCAAAAGTAATGCTACACGTGTGGCATTTCATGCCACACAAAATGAAAGATTCAGCTTTTTTTGCAAAAAACCTGCGCCCGCTTTCGCGGGCGCAGCACATCTAAAAAGTAGAAAGAGTGTAAGTGTCAAGATTTTTACCTCCCCTCTGGCTGCACCGGCGGTGCACCTGTCTCCCCTCCAAAGGGGAGAAGTTTTTACTAATTGAGGCGGGTGATACGGGCGTAGCCGTTTCCCGTTTTGCTGCAATCCGCTGTGGCCGTGCCGCTCACGCAGGTATTTGACTGCGTGTGAGTGGTGTCAGCAGCGGAAGTCGTACAATTATAGCAGGTCATATGTTTGGTGATGCCGGAGGCGGAAATTAAATTTGACGAACCGATGTAGCCGGAACCGCCACCACCATTATCACCATTGTCGCTACTTATATTTGACTCCCAGCCGCCATAGTACCCACCACCGCCACCGCCGTGCCCATTAGAAGAACCTTTACCAGTAGCGTCTTGACCTTGGCCGAAAGCGTAGCCAGAAGTCTGCGTAGCGTAGCGCCCGTCACCATTTTTACCCCCATAAAATCCACCACCAGTGCCACCATTGACCATCCAAGAAGAACCGCCGCTACCACCGGCCACGATCAAGATCCTCCCGTCTGTAGCATGAGCACTTAATGATTTAAGCAAGCCACTATCCAAGGCAATGTGCGTCGCCCCGCCACCACCTCCAGCCGCTTCATCATCAATGCCATCCCAAGTACCTGAGCCCCCACCATTATAACCACCAGCACTACCTCGGCCTACTACAGCATCTGTGCCCTTGCCGCCAACTACAATATAAAATACATTATCAGTATACATTAGAGTAGTGCCGACTGCATATCCGCCGTAAGTGTTGTTGGCATAGAAGGTGCCACCGCTCCGGTTTCCTCCTCCCTGTCCTCCCCACACTTCCAGCTGGTACTGACATCCCGCGTACGCCGTGTACATTTGTTCCCCGCCAGTGTAATCAAAGTTTTTCACCGCACCGGCATGAGTAAGCACGGGATCGGCACAAGTGTACGGTTTTACCGCTTGGTAGCTGTTGGCGGCGATCTTGACGAACTTGGTAGAGCCGATCTGTATCACTTCTCCCACGGCGATGTTCTTGATTTTCTTGGTAGTGGTGGTAGAGGTGGCCGCTAGTACCTCTCCACCAGCTCTCACGAGCTGGTCCCCCTCTCCTAAGTAGGAGAGGACAATAAAGAAAA
>JAZQJV010000005.1:0-1712 GCA_045541795.1 Patescibacteria group bacterium
CTTGCCATCGTGTTTGGCGTGGTCGTACAGGATGCCTACACCGTCGAAGTGCTTGCCCCACTTGGCAATGGACGTGTCGTCCACGCTGAGCAGGATAGGCTCCTGCCGCAGTGCCTCTGGCACTATGGCAAGCGCCTGCAGCGCCAAGGCCTGGCGAATGGATGCATCCGTGACGAGGCCGTTGCCAAGGGCGCGGTAATAGCTGTTGAGCGATGCGTCCGTCTGCTTCGATAGGAACTGCCGGAACAGGCAGCGCACCGACGGCGCCGACTCCAGAGCCAGTTGAGCAATGAGTAACCACGCCAGCAGATGGCGCGTCCGTCTCGTCGCAGATGGGAACAAGGAAGAAAAAGTCGTCAGGAGTCTGTTAACTGTCGGCTGACTGGTGTATAATTGAGACATCACGTAGCACCTCTCGTGTTTGGTTTGTGGTGACTGCATCTTTGATTGTATGAAGTGATGTATTAGTAATGGCAATAAGAGTGCTAATTGCTGATGATCACGCTCTATTGAGCCAATACGACCCGTTGAATTTGGCGGGTCGTTCAACAGATAGTAGGAGGTTATTATGAAGAAATTTTGTTTTTTGTTTTTGATAATCTGTGGCTTGATGGTTTTCTGCCTTCAGGATTGTCAAGCGCGGCAGAAATTAAATCTTGCTGATCTGGAAAATAAATATAACGCCGTGATTGGTGTTTACGCCGTTGACATGGAGAATGGAAAAAAAATTTGCTACAAACCTGATACGCGTTTTTCCTACTGCTCGACACACAAAGTTTTTACGGCTGCAGAATTGCTAAGACAAAAAAATACCTCCGATTTGAATGAAATTCGTAAGTTTTCGGCGGAAGATATTTTGTCCTACGCGCCAATCACCAAAGACCATGTTGCTGATGGCATGACGCTGGCGGAAATTTGTTCGGCATCGCTCAGGTGGAGTGACAACACGGCGGCAAATTTAATTTTGCAGGAGATCGGCGGCGTGGAAAATTTCAAGGTGGCACTTAAAAATATTGGCGACAAAACTACCAAACCTGCGCGAAATGAACCTGAACTTAATCTTTTCAATCCAAAAGATAATCGTGATACTAGCACGCCGAGACAGATGGTAAAAAATTTGCAAGTCTATATATTCGGCGATATTTTGAGCGACGACAAGAAAAAACTGCTGATTGATTGGATGAGCGACAATTCCATAACCGACACGCTTATCAAGGCAGAAACTCCGCAAGGTTGGAAAGTTATCGACAAGAGCGGTTCAGGCGATTATGGGGCGCGGAATGATATTGCCGTGATTTATCCGCCCAATCGCAAACCCATTGTCATGGCGATAATGTCGCGCCGCACGGAAAAAAATGCAAAATCTGACGACGCTATGATTGCGGAGGCGGCAAAACGAATTTTTGATAATTTAGTATTTTAAAGGGGCTTGATAGCATCGGTATTGCCGATGGGCAGAGAGGGCCATCACGCAAAAATATTTCGCCAAACATTTATATCTCACTCAAACTTCGCACACCTGAAACCCTTAAAATAAAATATAAAAATTCTAAAAGGGGAGGCAAAGCCTCCCCTTTTAGTCATCGTATTCAAGACTATATTATTCATCATCATCAAAATATATTATATAGCCAAAATCACCCCATACAGCCCCTTTTGAGGCCATTCCTTTATTTTCACATATAATTTTGTCTTCAATGATTTTTTTTATA
>JAZQJV010000006.1:0-16806 GCA_045541795.1 Patescibacteria group bacterium
TCTTTTTACACTGGTCAAGTGTAACCTGACCTTGTAAAAAGTGCGAGCGAGCAAATGGAGTCGTTTTCCCGCCGCCTGGTGTACTCACCGTGTACTCACAAACTTTGTACTCACACTGTACTCACAGATTTTGTACTCACACTGTGAGTACACCAGACTTTTTAACCAGCAGGTTGCACCCGCAATGGAGCGTTATTTTGCGTCCGCGAAGCGGAATTTCGCAAAATACAGCGAAATGGAGGGTGCAACCTGCTGGTAATTTCCTATTATTATGTTATAATACCTGTAACGTACACGAAAGGACCGCATGCAATATCTGGACGATCGTCTCCAAATCCGCCTCGACTCTCATCTCAAACGCCAAGCTGAGCAAGTCTTCTCCACTCTCGGCATGGACCTCACCACCGCTGTCCGCCTTTTCCTCAAACAAGCCGTCATCCAAAACGGCCTCCCCTTTGGTATGATGAATCTCGACGCCGATCCAGACACTTGCACCAATCAAGTCACCAGAGAACTCCTCATTAGTGACGGTCACGCTTACGAGGTGTTGCGCACCCAGCAAACCTGTGCCCTTGCCTCACCTGCCGCCCGCGCTAGACTGACCGCCGCCGATCAAACCGCTAACCATTATCCTGAAAACTAAAATGACCACTCCTCACCGCCCCGATCTCGTCTCACCACTCGCCAGCGCCAAACCCACGCATCACGCTCATCCTCTCATGCTCGATCATGTCCAGGCCGGTTTTGCCACTTGGGCCCAAGACGCCATTGACAAAGATTTAAGCCTCGATGATTATCTAGTCGATCATGAAGCCAGCACTTTTTTGGTCAAAGTAGAAGGTGAATCCATGATTGAAGCCGGCATTTTGCCAGGTGACATCCTCGTGGTAGACAGAAGTCGCCAAGCTGTCAGTGGTCAGATCGTCATCGCGGTGGTGGACTCTGATCTCACCGTCAAACGTTTTTTGCGCCATGGTCAGCAAGTGGAGCTTCACGCCGAAAATAAAAAATTCCCGCCCACTATCATCCCCGAAGGTGCCAGTGTAGAAATCTGGGGCGTGGTCACCGGCGTCGTCCGCCGCCTGGAAACTGCTTTGTAAATCACCATTTCACTGCTCGACAATTGTCATTTTATCATTTATAATAGTATATTATGCCAGATACACCCATGGCGACGCCCTCTATACCGCCCGCGTCGCTGACACCACTGGTGCCACAAATACCGTCTCAAGCGGCCGCTACTCGTGCGCCTACTATTAATAATAGTAGTAATGCTACCATGCCTCGCCTCACGCTCCTGCAAAAATATCCTTGGTTAATCATGGTTTTTTTACTTTTAGCTGCCCTCATCACTCTGATTATCATTGCTACCACGGCCGTCTACGGCTACCAGGCTTACCGTCGCGCCCAGCCTGCCGCCGTCGCCACAGAAACTTTTACCAATCTCTTGACTACCAATCACGTCGATCTCACCATTTCCTGGAAATCCACCTACAACCGTACGGCGCGTACTGCCGGCATTTCCCAGATCACCGGTAAACTCGAAAGTTCACTGCGCTACCCCACTTTTAGTAATCACTTACGCCTAGATCTTACCCAAAACCGCCAGCCAGTCCGCCTCCAGCTTGAGCAAAAAACAAGTGATCACGGCACAATTTACTTACGCACCTCGGGCCTCAAAGACAATTTACCCCAGCTCATCCCCGATCTTGACAAGCGCCTCCAGCACTCAGATACCGCACCCACTCTCGCTTTACTCTCGCGGCTTTACCAAGTGATCGCCCCCACACTCGATGATACCTGGTGGCAAGCAGACATCCCCACCTTTGCCGTGTCTTGGGACGCTGCCTATCCGCTGCTAGCCGATCAAGATGGTCTTGCCGCCGCTTATCAATGCAGTTGGCGGGAATATACTCAATTACCCAGAAAAGATCTCGCTGCGCTTTATGCCCGTCATCCTTTCCTCACGCTCTCGCGCCCCACCAATCCACCCTACTCGCCCGCTGCCCATCACCGTTTGTACGCGCTCCAGATAAACTCACACGCTTTAGCCGGATATATCAATACTTTATTGACAGATTCTTCTACTGCTGCCTGGCGTAGCTGTTTTGACCGCCTGCCCCAAAATCCCCTCCCCAATCAAATTTCTTACAATGCCCTCGATAATTACCTCGCTCCACTCACCAATTTATACGCCGAAATAGACATGACCACGCGCCGCCTCACCAAACTCACTACCCAAAACGAAACTGACAAAACTACTTTTGAATTTGAAGCTGTCTTTAATTACGCCGATACCAGTTCACTCGCTCTGCCCGCCAGCAGCCAGCCCATTTTTGATCTGCTCAAGCTCTACGGCGATCGTTTTGGCACGCCAGAAGCTACTCGTCAAGCTGCCATCGACCAAAACCAAGTCTACATCCAAAACACTACTGCTACCACACGCAATGCCGATAGACTTTATGACATTAACGCCGTCGCCGACGCCTTGCGTACTTGCTACCACCAGCCCACCCAGACCTATCTCCCAGATAATGCCCAAGCTTGGGGCGAAATTCACCCTCATCAAGCCGCCGGACCGTTTGCCCAGGCTCACAATCAGTGTCTAAGTGATGATGTCACGCCGGCAATGGAAGATTATCCCTACTTTTTTGGCACTTACGCTTATATCCCAGGAGCACAGACCGCCGGTTTTTATGTCTGCGGTGAACTCGAAAAAACTCCCGGCTGGCAGTATGTCGGCAATAGTAGTTATTTACCAGACAACAGTATGTATCACACCGATGGGCACTGGAGCGAATACACCGCTTGCACTAGTGACTCCCAGCACTGTTATTATTGCCGCACCAATCAGTAGCGCCCTCGGCCAAAAGCCGTCTCACTTTTCCCGCCACCAAAACGAAATCTATCAGCTCGCCACCTCAGTCACGTCCACGATTTTGCCGTAGACAAAAAGTCTCAGTTTGGCGTCCCACCAGTAGATACATGTATACATCATGAGATCAGGATTTTGCTCTGTGATTTCCGTTGATTCTTCCACCTTATAGATCTCATACGTCCAAATTTTGTAATCATCAACAATTTGGATTTTATCGCCTACTTCCAGCTTGTCTAAATTCTGGAAAGACTGTTCACTTTTTGTCTGTGAGACATTCATATTGTAATGATGACCTGCCAAAACCACCTCACGTCCGCTCCAACCAATGTCACTATATTGCGGATAAATGTACACTCCCTTATCCAAAATTTCATCCACTTCCTTGGTATTAGCTGAATCAGTATTAGTATAAATTGGCGCTTTCAGTCCGATTTTTTCGCTCATCACCCAGCGCCCTTCCGGCAAACTTAGGTCATACACCGGCGCAACTTTATAGGCTTTATCTTCCGGCATCGGTTGCTGCCAATCTTGCCCCGGCTGTAAAAGCGCCGCCCCAGCAATGGCCGCATGACTTGCTTGGATCGTCTCATTAGTGATCACGTTATCTTTGCCCGTCATGAGATTGCCCGTCTTGACCCGATCCAAAACTCCAGGCAAAAAGTACAAAAGTGTCACCAAAATTGACAACGTCATCAAAAAATTCAATAAAAAGTCAAAAAAACGGTTCAAAAGCTCAGCTGTAGACACAGCCGTAATCACCCGAGCCCTAGGCCGAGAAATGGCCTCTAAAACAGCCGGCGAATAATCAAAAAGTTTTTTATTGTAAAAGCTATCTCGCACCCGGCACAAACAAACCACTTGTCCTCGTGTACGGGGCGTCGGCCGACAAACTATTTTACATTGTTCCAAAACAGTTACCATATAACCTATATTATAACAGATTATTCTCAAATGTCAAGTACTAATTGGTAAACCCGCAAAAATTATTGTGTCAGCCTTTGTCTTGAGTACAAAATGAAAACAAGCAAAAGAAAAAGCATTATCATCGCTGGACAGTCCACGAATAACAATGCTCTTTCGGGATCAGGAGCGTGCTCATAAACGTGTGAGTATAGGCTCACTGATAACTCATATTTTAGCAGAAGTTGTCATTTTGTAAAGTAGCAATTTATCACACTTACAGGATCAAAATAGGCCAATTTCAAATTGCTAGTTTTCCGCTACTTTTACCCACTTTCCCACCAGTTCCCCACGCGGCCTTTACTTTCCCCAGTTTTTCACTATTTCCAGATTTAAAGGTGTGGAAAAAAATATTATAAGATATATAAAAAAAACAGTATAAAATATTATAGGATAAAAATATAGTAAATTAATAATTATATACTGATTTATAGGTAAAAAACCAATTTGCAAACTCCTTAATTCGTTGCAAAATTGCTATTTGACAACTGTTAAATTTTGTAGTAACATTTTAGACACAATAATTAAAAGACTATGGCTGAAGAACAATTAACTACACCGGTATTGCTCGACGAAGGCGTGACTATTACTCCTACACTCGCTCGTCACAAAAAAAAGCATCTCCTCAATGCTTATCTTAGGTCCAACATAAATGCGTCCAATCCCGCCGCCAAAAAAGCCAAAAAATCTCGCAAAAAAACAGCTAGTGTCAAGGCAAAGCCAGCTAAACGTGTCGCCAAAACCAAAACTACTATTAATAATACCGCCACTGCTCAGGATCTATCCACCCCGCCAGCCGCTCCCACTGTCGAACGTATCGGCCGGCCTCAAGTAAAGCAGTTGGGCGATCTGCAAGAAATTCTTTCTGACTATCCCACCAGTATTACTCTTGCCGCCGGCGTCAAACAGCTCGGTAGTCTTGAATCTATCCTCCAGGGGCAAGCCCCTGTACTCGCCGGCGAGGTCATCCCTGATACCGCCAGTCCTTACACCAAACAAGATTTCTTCTCACGTCTAGACAAAGTTGAACCAGAAGACATCCCTGATGCCACCGTCTTCGAGTCAGAGGAGCATTCTACCCCCACCATCAACCGTAATCTTCCCATTTTTGCGGCCACCGTTTTTGGTATCGGCGCTTGTGTATTTGGTATCAATCAGCTCATCCAAAATGCCAACTACAATTTTGCTTCCGAAGACGTCATCGAGCAACAGCCCGCCACCACACCACCACGGATCCTTACTTTCCAAGGGCGATTAAGTGATTACGACCAAAAATCCATCACCACTCCCAAAAAAATGCGTTTTGTCTTCTATAATACCAGCGGCGGCAATACTCCTCCTCCAGTCGGCGGCCAAATCCTCTGGGATAGCGGTATTTGTACCGTTACTCCCAATAGTAACGGCATCTTTACCGTCAACCTCGGTGCAGGCAAAGGTGATGGTACTGACGAGCACAACTGTGGTCAGACTTTAGGTAACATTTTTGCGCAAAACAGCAACGTCTGGGTCCAGATCAGCGTCGGCGACGAAGTCCTCTTCCCTCGCCAGCTAATCAAGTCCGTACCATTTGCTCTCAACACTGAAACCTTACAAGGCTACCCTGCCAGCCAATCAGCTACCGCCAACACCGTCCCCGTGCTTGATTCCAACGGCAACCTCAAATTTGGCACCGACTCCACCTCTATTATCAATGTCGGCGGGCTCAACCTCATCTCCCAAACCGGTGACATCTACCTCATCCCAGGCAATGGTGACGTTTATATCGGCACCGCCAGTCACTCTGCCAATCTCAATGTCACCGGCAACGTCAATTTACAAGCAGAAAAATCTCGCGTCACTTACGCTGACACTCTTTCTTTCCACTCCAATGCTGCCAAAACTGTCTGGAACGCCGCTTACATCGACAAAAACGGCAATCTCGGCCTGGGCACAGCCACTCCCAAACAAAAACTCACCATTAATAACGGCAGTATTGCCTTTGAGTTCATTTCTGGGCCAGACATTTCCAAGCTCACTCTCACCGAAGACGTCGTCAATACTGACGCCTTGCGGCGCATCGCCAACCCCGGCGCAGCGCTGTCAGCGCACACCCAGGATCAATCCGACTCCAAACTCGCCACCGGCACTTACCAGTATGCTTACTCGTATATCACCACTGACGGTGCGCAGACGGCTTTAAGCCCTATCGCCAGTGTAGACGTCACCAAAACCGGTCAAGCAGTGATCATTTCTGGCCTCACCACTTCTGATCATCCCAGCATCACCGCTCGTGGTCTCTACCGCACCAAAGCCGGCGGCAACGAATTTTTCCTCGTCAAAACCATCACCGATAACACTTCTACTTCTGTCTATGACACCGCCAGTGATGACGAACTCACCACCAAAGCCACCAACACCAATAATACCGGCGCCTACCGTTATAAGCTTACCTTTGTCGGCGAAAAAGGAGAAAGCAGTCCTTCCAATAGTTCTAACGTCATCAATATTTCCGGTGACGGCCGTGTCATCCGCATTGACAATATCCCGCTCGCCTCCTCGGGCGAGCAAGTCACCAGCAGACGGCTCTACCGCTCCCTAGCCAACTCTGAAGATTATTACCTAGTAGCCGAACTTACCGACAACACCACTACAACCGTTTACGATCACTACTCAGATACAGCTCTACTTGGGCGCGACAAAATGCCTGCCGCCGGCAATATCTATACCAACGGCAAACTTTCCCTCTCTTTCCGCGAAGACGGCTCTATCAAGACCAATCAAGACATGATCATCGGCAATCGGATCGAAGCCGCCTACGGCGACAATCAAGGCCTCAAACTCCCCACCTCTGCCGGCAAACCTTACGCCAAGATCGGCCAAAAAGTCGGCGACATCGTCTACGACTCTATCGGCCATGTCCTCTATATTTACAACGGCCACGAATTTGTCCCCACCGGTATCACCAATGAAAACTCCGTCTCCCTGGCCAACTCTAGTCACTGCAGCGGCAATAACTGTCGCCTCGTACTTGACGCCGAGTACGCTGGCGCGGTAGTCACAGGCGACGGCTCCAACAATAACGGCACTTTCTCCAGCGGTAGCGAACACGTCGCCGACAATTACAATTTCAATTACTACGCCTGGAACTCCGCCGACCTCACTACGCTCAATGATTTTGACACCACCGTCAACCTCACCTTACCCAGCAACTTTGTTTCCTGGTCTAGTGAAGGCGTCACGCTAGACTTTGCCACCTCCAGTATTGATACCAGTCTCAATAATATCACGCTCGAAGTCTTCCGTGGCGGTACCAGCGTGGGTATCACTAAAGCTGGACTCGTCTCCTCCACCAGTAATTCCTGGATGAGCCGGGCTCTCGGCACCACGCCAGCTACCATCAGTGGTGAAGAACTCACCAATCTCGGCTTCAAAGCTGGCGATCAGCTCACCATCAAAATCAAAACCGCCTCCAAGCAAAGCCAAGAAGTCAAAATTGGCCAAATCAACATTAATTACCTCACTGATTCTGGCATCATTGATACCGGCACGCAGTCTTTGTGGAAACAAGTCGCCGGCGCTATCTTCCCCTCCAATCAAAATGATGTCATTTTGGGCGGTGAATCCACTGCTTCAGCTAAAATCGGCTTCTTCAATCTCTCTTCCGGCACGCCCACCCTCTTCGTCCGCGGCAATCTCTTCCTCGATAGCCAAGACAAGAAAAACAACCTCGATTTGGGCGAACAAACTTCCTTTAATATCCGTACCCAAAACGCCGACGGTACTGCCACCACCCGTTTTACCATCTTGCCCAACGGTAATATCGGTATCGGCACCACTGCTCCCAGTGAAATGCTTGAAGTCGCCGGTAATGCTCAAATAGATGGCACTCTCCGCCTCGCCCCCATCGACGCGGCAGCCGCCGGAGCTTGTAATGAGCAGACACAAGGTAAAATCTACTATGACGCCGACCATAAGGCTTTCTACGCCTGTCAGGCCAATCTCACCACTGGTACCTACTCCTGGGAAGCGCTAAATTAGTTAAGTTTCGGGTTTTTTTCGTACTGACAATGTGAGTACAAGCTGACAAATATGCACACACTTTATCTTTTTCTCATCACTTCTAGCCATATTTCGTGATATAATAAGACTTACCTTTTATGCAAAATCATTCATTACTAGAAATTCGCACTGGTCGCGACAGCCTTAAAAACGCTGATGCGGCAATGGAGCTTTTTTCCACTATTCCTTCCTTTCATGACGATTTTTGGGGCGCTCTTTTCAATGGCCGTGAGACACTGAGTTTTGAAATTGTCTTAGTCGGGCAAGTCGTCAATTTCTATTTATACGTCCCTGATCGCCTCATCGAATACCTCAAAAGCACTATCAATGCCCAGTATCCCGAGGCCGTCATCACTCGCGTCCATGATCCCGACTACCTCGTCTACTTCCACGAGCAAGCCCGTCCCAATTACAAAGCCGACGGCTTGAGCCTCGAAGCCGCTTCCCTCACCCTGCAAAACGGCGATTGCTACCCGCTCAAAGATTACCGCGCCTTTGGTGACGCTGACTCGCTCTCACCGCTCCTCTCCCACCTCTCCAAAGGCCGTTTACCGGAGCGCGCTGTCATCCAGCTTATCATCGGTCACAGCTCCGACACCTGGAAAAACGCCTGTGCCCGCCAGCTCCAGCCCACCACCAGCAGCGACGGCACACCCGTCAGTGTCAATCCTACCGCCCGCTCTTTTATCGAGTCCAAAATCCACGATAAAACCTTTGCCGTCAACCTCAACGTCGCCGTCATTTCCGACACCAAAGACAACGCCGAACTTTTTCTTGACGGCATTGTCGATGCTTTTGGTGCCATGCGTCAAGAAGATTCCAACAGTCTGCGCCGTCAGACATCCCTCCTGCCTGCCCGCCACAAAATTACCGCCATGCTCGAGCGGCGCTTGAGTAAAGCTCACCTCTTCCACCTCTCGATTTTTGAACTCGCCAGCCTCTATCACTTCCCCAATAAAACCCTCTCCACCATCCCCAATCTCTCCTGGGGCAAAAATCTCCTCGGTGAGCCGCCAGAAAATCTCCCCATTGTCCGGCGTGAAGATGATCCGGCTGTCAAAAGAGAAATTAACGTTTTTGCCGAGACAGTCTATAAAAACGAAAACCGCAAATACGGCATTCATCGCGCCGATCGCCGCCGCCACATGTACGTCATCGGTAAAACAGGCACTGGTAAATCTACTATGCTTTGCAACATGGCCATTAATGATCTGCGCAATAACGAAGGGCTCTGTTTCATCGATCCTCACGGCGACGCCATCGATACTCTTCTTGATTACATCCCCGCCAGCCGTATCAATGATGTCGTATTCTTCAACCCCGCCGACGGCGATCGTACCGTCAAAATCAATCTTTTTGAAGGCCGTAACGTCGAGCACCGCGAACTAATCGCTTCTGGTATTATCTCTATTTTCCACAAACTTTATGAATACTCTTGGGGGCCACGTTTGGAGCATTTCTTGCGTAACGCCCTCCTCACCCTGCTCCAGATGGAAAATGCCAAACTCGGCGACATCATCACTCTTTTCACCGATAAAGAATTTAGAAAGCGCGTCCTTGATCAGCTTGACGATCCGGTGCTTAAAAGTTTCTGGGTGGGTGAATTTGAACCGCTCCAGGATCGCATGAAAAACGAAGCTGTCGCCCCTATCCTCAACAAAATCGGTCAATTTGTCTCCAGCCCGCTCGTTCGCAATGTTGTTAACTCAGACCGTAGCAGTTTTAGTATTGAGCAAATCATGGATGAAGGCAAAATCCTCCTCGTCAATCTCTCACAAGGCCAGCTGGGCGAAGACAACGCTACCTTACTTGGAGCCATGCTCATCACCAAAATCCAGCTTGCCGCCATGGGCCGCGTCAATATCCCAGAAGAGGAGCGCCGCGACTTTTACCTCTATGTAGACGAATTCCAAAACTTTGCTACTACCTCATTCAATAAAATTCTATCTGAAGCTCGTAAATACCGGCTCAATCTCATCCTTGCCAATCAGTACGTCGCTCAGATCCCCGAAGAGGTCCAAAAAGCAATTTTTGGCAACTGCGGCTCTGTGGTCTCATTTGTGATGGGCAGCGAAGACGCAGAAGTTTTCTCCAAAGAATACGGCGGCAAGTACACGGCCGAAGATCTCGTCGGCCTCAACAAGCACCAAATCATCAATCGCATCACTATTGATAATATCATTTCTTATCCGTTCCCCGCCTACACCCTCCCACCAGCGGCCAGCAGCAATAACAACCGTGAGAAAGTGATCCGCGTCAGCCGCGAGCGGTATGCGACGAAAAAGATCAGCTAATCGCAACAATTATTCCCGCAATATCTGCGCTAATAATTTCCTGCCTGGAAAATTTTCTCCGCACTTTTTTGCGGTAAAAATCGTCATTTCCGCACGATTTGCATGTAATTAATTATTGCGATCCATCCAGCTTAAAAAACGTCTTGTTTATTGCCGTCATTTTCCGGAGTTTGCCGCTGCCACGCTTTCCTATTCACCCGTAAACCCAGATCTTTGATTAAATCTTTGACGTTTTTGTATGTCTTATAACTATAAATCTGCTCATATCCAAGCCTGGTTACTTCCTTCACTCGCCGTTCATACGCTGCCACCGGCCGGATCTCCCCCATGAGTCCCACCTCACCAATAAAAACCGACTTCTCTGGAAGCGGTGTCTCCGCCACTGACGAGGCCAGCGCCATTGCTAATCCCAGATCAATCCCGCTTTCGCGCACATTCATCCCACCTACCACACTCAAGAAAATATCACTAATCCCCAGCGGCAGACCGCAATGCTTTTGTAGCACCGCCGCCAACACTTGTATCCGCGAAATATCTAGGCCTCGTCCCACTCGCCGCGGCATCGCCAGCGAAGACAAGACTACCAATGCCTGCACCTCTGTCAATATCGGCCGCGTGCCCTCTAGTAAACACACCACGCCGCTGCCAGGGATCTTAGTCTGCGCCGTCTGTAAAAAATATTCACTCGGGTTTTTCACTTCCTCCATCCCGCCTTCAGTCATCCGGAAAACACCTACCTCATCAGTCGCGCCAAAACGATTTTTCAGCGTCCGAAGGAAACGCAAATCGTCACTACGCTCACCAGTCAGCTCAAAAATCGTGTCCACCATATGCTCCAAAGTTTTTGGCCCGGCTATCTCCCCACCTTTCACCACGTGACCCACCAAAAACGTAGGAATCCCGAAACTTTTCACTACTTTCGTAATTCTTTCTGTACACTCCTTTACCTGCCCCAGGCTCCCCGCTGCTCCAGTCAGATCAGTTGTCCGCAACATCTGGATGGAGTCAATAATGACCAGTTTCGGCTTATATTCGGCAATTATTTGGGTTACTTCATCCACATCCGTCGTCATTATATATTGCAGTGGCAAATCTTCTATCTGTTCACTTTTTGTGAGCAATCGAGAAATGCGTAAATTAATCTGTTGTGGACTCTCTTCACCGCACATGTAAAGTACCACATTTTTAGCTTGATCTATAAAGGTTTTATCACTATTCAAATTATCTTTACATGAACTTTCCGCATTTTCATCACTATTTGTACACTTTTTATTTTTACTGGTTTTTATCTCATTTTTGATCGCCCGACACGCATTGAGTACTACCTGCGTCAGCAGCGTTGATTTACCAATTCCCGGCTCACCGCCGATCAGCACCACCGACCCACTTACCATGCCAATCTTACCATCAGTGTCTGCTCCCAGGCAGCGATCAAGCTCTTCTATCCCTGTAGAGACTCTTTCAAAGCGGACATTTGTCTTAGTAGTCTCTCCAACCAGTACAATTAATGACTTTATATCAGACAAATTTCGTGATTTTGTATCATTTTTATTTTTTAGGGGAATTTCTTCGCTCAAAGTATTCCATTCCCCACAACTATCGCACTTTCCCTGCCAACGCGCATATTCACGCCCACAATTTTGACACACAAAAACGGTTTTAGTCTTCGCCATATTTCTCTCGGTATTCTTCTATGATCGGTATATCGCTGTCAAAAACCAGATACCGCGGCGGCCGCCTGCCCTCCAGCAGCTGAGTGGTAGACACAGAAAAAAGAAACGGCATAAACTCCACCCGGCCGCCCACCGTCATCATCAAAAACTGCTTGTTTTCCAAATGCATGTCTTTTTTGGTGGTAAAAAGCAATTTCACACCTCGCTCCCGCAGCCAATCTATCCTTACCTGCTCCTCACCAAAATCCTCCGGCAAAATCTCCACTTTGTACTCATAGTTCAGGGCTTTTTCCAGTCTCCTACGCCGCTGTTCCTGGCTAAAAATCGGTCGATGCTTCCCTTTGGCCTCGCGCACTCGGCTGTCCGGCTCGATCGCGATTAAAAGCACATCACAATAGCGTCTCGCGTGACGCACCAAGCCCACATGCCCCTGATGAAGCACGTCAAAAGTGCCGGTGATCAGCCCAATTACCGACGGTTTTTTCTTCTTGTAGATCACGATCTCCTCTTGTTTCGGTGTTTCTTCGGTCGGCTGTAAGCCCCCAAAAACACCTTCATCAGAAATATCCAGGATAACCTTCGGTGGCTCAGAAAAAGTCGTAATTGGCAAGGTTAAAACGCCATCAGATTTTTTTGCCTTGTTATCAGATTTTTTTTCTATACCTTGTATTGTCGCCATATAGTGTATTATACCGCAAAATCATAGTGTCTCTGGAGGCAATTTTAGCGCTCCGCGCTCGCGAGGATGAAAAAAAATCTGATCACGGCTTACAAATTCACGGGTAATCTTATTTTTCATGTATGCATATTGCAGCCGATACAAGATCTCCTCTAGCCAGTCTCCAGGCAAACGCCACCATTTTTGTCTACTATAATAGACACTTTCCTTATACTTCTCCCCTGCCTGAGGGGAGACAGGCACAACCTTGTTGTCGCCAGAGGGGAGGTCGAGCTCTTGTCTATTATAATAGACACTCACATCTTTTGGCGCGCACCAATAAGAGTTCTCCCCAAAAAAACGCGCAAAAACATCACCTTTGTCCTGCAGTACTCGCAGATTTTGCACTTGCCAGCAAGCAAATTCACTCTGTTTGCATTTTGGCACTTGCAAATGATCCTCTGCTAAAAACAAGTTAAGGCACCACTTATTTTTCTCATTATCTGGCCGTCTTTTGTGCCCAGTCAGCCACGCCCAGGCGTAGCAAAAAAACCGTACTGTCCACACCCGCCGCCTTTTTGCGATAATTATAAAGTCCAAATCATCGCCTGCCTTCACATCACCGTAGGCCACCGAGCCGGTCAGTCCCACTCCCTTAATGCCTGGTACCATCCTCACCAAAAACTCCCCCGCGCGTCGCGCGAGGGAAAGTTTTTCTTGCCATAATCCATCTCTAGTCTTCCGGGAGCTTGGCATAGCCATATTCCGCCAATTTCTTGAGCAGACTCATACCTAGATTTCCGGCCAAAGGCTGACCCGTCTGACCGGTTTTCGTCCGTACAGCCTGCAGCAATATCTCACGGGCCTCATCATTGACGCTCCCATCAAAAGTCCGATCATTAAACGGCAGATTCTTCGCCAAGTTTGCCCGGCGTAAGTACGGCTGTATGTAATGATTGCCTGCCAAAAGATCTGCCATCTCTGGACGCGGGTATATTTCGCCAAAGCTCCGCTCTTCTGCCTGGGCTCGATTGAGCTTGGTTAATACTTCTGGACGGCTTAAATACACCAGCAAACGCCAGGCTGCTAACTGTCTCGCTGTCGGCGCATTACCATTTACTCCTTCAGCGTAGTAAGTGGCCCATTCCACCGGATTCGTCTCGGTCAATTGCGGCACGCTCGCCACCCCGATCTTGAGTGTAGGATTGATCTTAATAATATCATGGATCAGCCATGACGGGCCCAAAATCATCGCCACGTCACCTCGCGCAAAGGCCAGTGTGGAGTTGTCAAAATTTTCGTCCCATGTCATCCGATCAAAGATATTATAGTAATTAGTATAATAGTCAATCGCCGTCTCCAGGGATTCCTCTTCCAAGCCGTCCGTCGTCATCCCGTTTTGCAAAGCCAAAAGCATCACAATGTCAGATGAAAAATCGACATTATCGGCCAGTCCCATGGCTGCACCAGCGCGCTCCACCGTCCCATCTTTGGCAGAATACCGTGTCATCATCGCTGCTGCCTGCGCAAATTCCGGCCAGGTCTGCGGCACCTCCACTCCGTTCTCATCCAAAATCTCTTGATTATAGATCAGTGCCAAACTGTCATACATCAAAGGTATACCTTGTACCTGCCCAGCATCATTTTTAAGCTGTTCGCTTGCAATCGGGTAAAAACTCGCGTCAAACTGCGCACTGCTCATCAAGTCTTCCGGCAAAGTCGAGAGTTTATCCTCCAGCATCCGTCGCCAGGAAGCATGATAACGGAAAACGTCAGGCCCATTACCAGAAGCCAGTGCTTGTTGTAAATCAGACAAATAAGTACTGGTATTTTTTTGCTGCTGGTAAACCACGCTCACCGTCGGATTTTCCTGCTCAAAATCATGAAGCACTTGCACGATCGTCGCGCTTGGTTCCCACAGTCCCCAATAATTCAAGACAATTGGCTCTTCCACCACTGGCTCTGGTGCCGGCTTTTCTGCTTCACGCTGTCCGAGATAAAAATAAACGATTAAAGCCGCGATCGCACTCAAGCCCACAATTACTAACCATAAAACCCAATTGATCGGCTTTTTTTCTTTTTGCTCGGCGCCCACCTTGAAATTTCGCACTGACTTGGGCGCCTCTGGCACTGCTGGTTTAGGTTGTTCTTGAGTTTCACCTGTATACTGCGTATTGGCTGCCTGTTGTAATTTGATCGCTGGCATGCCATTATCTGTCGTCATTGCCGCACCGATATTAGAATTCGTCTCACCGCTACGACGAGTACTTTCACTCCGGATTTGTCCCTCAAAACTTGTCTGCCCCGGGCGCAGCGTCGCCACCACGCCACCAGAAGGAGAAGCCTGGAAAACTGGAGTCTGTACATTTGTGCCTGATGTGCCCAAACTGTTACTTGTTTGTGGATTTGTATTCATTTCTGCCATATATCCGTTATTATACTCGCCATTGTCCTTTTTGTAAAGACTTTTTTGCATTCATTTCAGTATTATGGTATAATTCATTCATGGCGAAAAAGCGTCTACCCCGTTTTTGGGGGCAGTGTTTAGTGTGGATTTTTTCAGGCCTTATCACGGTCTTGATCATTTGGGGACTTCATACTGCTATCCGCGGTCACTACACCACTCATTTTCTCCCTCATACCAGTATTGCCAATCTGGACATTTCTGGACTTACACCTTATCAGGCTCATGTGCTCACCTCTGCTCGCTACCGCTTCCCGCCAGATAGCACTCTCACGATCAGCACCCCCACCCAAGCTTTTGCCACTTCCTCCGCGAGTCTCGGTTTCAATTATCAGGTAGACGAATTCCTTACTGCAATTTTACATTCCCAGCAATCTTCTTCTTGGTGGGACTGGTGGGAAAACCTTATCCTTGGCGCTCGCTATCCTTATCCTAGTGTCTACCTCACGCATGACGATGAGGCTTTACAACTTTTCCTCACTTCTATTGATCAGCAAATCACCACTCCCGGCCGCCATCCCGCCATCACTCTTAGCGATGATAAAAAAGTCACGATTGACCCAGGCCAAAAACAAATTTCCCTTGATTTACCAGCCACATTTACTGCTATCCAGGATCATTTCCCCCAAAGCGCCAGCATCGCCGCCGTCTTAAAAATTTCACCAGACTTCACTCCGCTCACCCCAGAGCAGCAAGTTACCATCGCCCATCAGGCGACACTACTCACTGACAAATCTCTCCGTCTCACTACCGACGAAATCATTGGTTACGAACACTTTCTCAATACCAAGGATTTATTACCTCTTTTACTGCCCAACTCGCCCGCTCGCCAAAAGACCTGGAAAAATCTTTTTACTGCTCTAAGCGCTGAAGTTTCCCGTCCGGCGCAAGAACCTCTACTCACTGTAGACACCGTCACCATGCGCGCCACCACTTTCATCCCACCACTAGACGGCCTCACCCTCGACGAAAACCAGCTCGCCATCCAGATCAACCACGCTTTGGATAGCCTCCAAACCGCCGACACCAACGTCCTTGATCTCACTCTCCCCATACATACCACCCCGCCCACCCACACTCTCGGCCAGGTCAACTCATACGGTATCAATGAAGTCATCGGGTTTGGCGAGAGTTACTACGATCATTCTTCCGCTGGCCGCATTCACAATGTCGCCACTGCCGCCAAAAATATAAACGGGGTCCTTGTCGCTCCAGGAGAAGAATTTTCCTTTAATCAAGCCGTCGGCGAAGTCTCGGCCGCGACCGGCTATCAAGAAGGCTATATCATCCAGGACGGCCGGTCTGTCCTTTCTGCCGGCGGCGGCGTCTGTCAGGTGTCTACCACCGTTTTCCGTGCCTTACTAGACTCCGGCCTCCAGATCACGCTGCGCCGTCCTCATTCCTACCGTGTCACTTATTACGAACTTTCCAATGATCCAGGTTTTGATGCCACCGTTTACACCGGCAATGTCGACTTGCGCTTTATCAATGATACCGACCATCACGTGATGATCACCACGCATACTGACTCGCAGAAACTTCATATGTATGTCCAGATCTGGGGTACTAGTGACGGTCGCACTACCGCCATCACTGATTACAAAAAATACAACGCTGTCGGCGCCCCGCCACCCCAATACATCCCTGATCCCTCGCTGCCACCAGGCAAAGTCAAACAAATTGACTGGGCTATCGGCGGTCTTGATACGGTTTTCACTCACACTATTTATAATGCCGACGGCTCAGTACGTTCCACCAAAAAATACCCATCTCATTACCAGGCCTGGTCAGCCAAATATTTAGTCGGACCCACTCCCTAATTTGTCTACTATAGTAGACAA
>JAZQJV010000007.1:0-39871 GCA_045541795.1 Patescibacteria group bacterium
ATGGGGGCGCGAGGTACATCTAAAAAGGTAGAAAGAGTAATAAGTGACGAAAAATAATGTTGGTACATTGGGAGTTGGTACTACTGCGCTATATTGGTGCGGAATGGCCTTGTTCATCTTGTAGACACCTGATCCAAACGGCATTAGTTTTACCACATGTATGACCACCATTACACACTGATCCGCCTAAAGTGGCAGCGCCGCCTGTCGGCACAAAAATGTCCCAGGCAGTGCTAGAGGTTATTTGCGTGTCAGACCAGAATTGAGTGTGACCGGGTCCGCCCCACTGCGCATGGGTTAAATGGTAAGTATTGACCAGAGTGTAAAAATCATTGTATGTAGGCACGTGAAATCCGGAAGGACAAATACCGCGATCGGCCCATGCTTTCTTTTGTGCAGTGACGTACCAGAGTGTGCTATTGACGCTAAGAATACAGTAACCATCTTCAGACTCATCCATTAGAGAGCAAGACGGTAATTCATTTGTGCTAGTTACGCATTTTTTATCTACTGCATTCCACATGGTACCTGAACTACACGTACTTGAGTTGGGATAGCAAGTATTATTATCTAATCGGGTATTGGTGCCGCAAGAGATAGATGTTGCTGTGGTGCCCGCACACTTGCTACTGTTACCATCCCAACTAGTATTACTCCCGCAGTAATTACTCCCCGTACACTGCTGGCTATAAGCAGCAGCGGAGCTAAAACACTTTGCGTAAGCATTGGGATAAGTAACGCCGTCGGGACAGCTGGCATTGCCGGTGGCCGCCCAGGAGTTGTCACTGATACGGATGAACTTGACGGCGCCGCCGGTATTGATGACGGAGGCGAGTGGGGTGTCTATCAGTTTGCGGGTGGTGGTGCTGGAACTAGCGGCATGCACTTGAGGACTGCAAAGTAAAAGTACCGCAACAATACTAAGCCTATAAAACCAAGGCATACTTCCTTTCATTTACTTCTGGCGCATTGTCAATCAGGCGCAAAAAAGCACACGACCGTCAGCTGCAGCAAGTCATCGTAGGTATCCAGGATGCTTTCAACGTTTCCGCTCCGGCGAATCCCCACTGACTATGTCATGTGCTTTTTTCCTCGTCCGAGCTAAACGTACAACTCAGTGTAGGGCGTCTTTTGTACGATAGGGTAGCATCTGTACTCAGTGTTAAGTTTATCCTTTCATTTACCTACTTTATACTTGCTGCAACCATGATTATAACACAAACGTGATGGATGTCAACTGTCAAAATGCGCTGATTTGTCAATTAATTTTTTGCTTACCTCTGGCTGGCAAAACTGGCGTAAAAGGGGAATTGATATGAAATCCACTCAAGAACGTGATATAATACGGCCGAGAAAGATGAAGAATTGGAGAAGCGATGCTTTATGGCTTGGCAGACTGGCAATGGTGGTGTGGCGGCTTGTGGGCGTATTTTTTGATTTTGTGTGTGATTTGGTGGCCAGGGTATTGGTTGTTGGGGAAAGTAACTGGCTGGCGGCGGCTGACGCGTTTTTTTGCGGGGAATGCGCTCGGCGCGGTAATGCTGGCAGTGGTGGCTTATTTTTCTGGATGTATCGGTATTTATAGCTTAGTATATTTGTATATGCTGCTGGCTGGCGGTAGTTTGGTGGTGAAGATCTGGCGCGAGCGACAGCGAGCGCGCCGATTAATGAGCGAGCTGGTGGCCGGGATAAAGAGACAAAAAATATTGATGTTGCTGATTTTTTTGGGTTTGGTATTACAGATGCCGGCGGTTTTTGGTAGCGGTTTGCGCCGCAGTGATGGTGTGCATTTTATTTTTAGCAATTACAAAGATGGCTTGATGCACGTGGGGTTTATCAATAGTTTGGCTCAGGAATTTCCGCCACTACGGCCAGAAGTAAATGTCCGGTTGCAAAATTATCACTATTTTAGTGATTTGGTTTTGGCGCAACTAGTGAGAGTGGGCGTGGCGAGTGTCAATCTTTTGTTCCAGTATTTCCCGGTGTGGTGGAGCATCGTGATGACGGGGACGATTTACACTGTGGCGCGTGAGGTGTGCGGCAGTCAGAAAGTGGCAGGCTGGGTGACGTTGACCTTTTTGCTGGCTGGCGACGGAGCGTACTGGCTGACGTTTTTTTTCCCGGGCAATAACGGCTGGCAGATGGCGAGCCTCGATAACGGCGTTGATCAGTTTTTTAATCCGCCATATGTGATGGCAAAAGTGATATTTTTACTGAGCTGGGGACTGCTCAATGAATACTGGAGTACCGGTAAAAAGCGGACATTGGTATTACTGGTGGCGGTGCTGGTGCCACTGACACTTTTTAAGGTCTACTGGACGCTGCTTTTTGGTAGCGGCTGGGTGATTTCTTGGTGTTGGCGGGCATTAGCACGGGGCTGGAAGCAAAAAAAACTTGGCAAACCGGTAAAAATTTTAGATGCGAAGATGGGGTGGGAATTAGGGGCGATCGCGATCGTGGCGGCTGGTAGCAGTTTACTTTTGTGGAGGAGCATGAGTGATCAAGCGGCGAAGATGGCTTGGGTGCCGTTTTTGTGGCCGCGGCTTTTGATTTCTACTGACCACTTGGGTTGGGACGCGTGGGAGTTGCGCCAGCAAGTGTATGCGGAAGTACCGAGTTGGCGGAGGAACTTAGTTGATCACATTTTGTTATTAGTGGTAGCCTTGATTTACGTGTACGGGGCGCGTCTGGCAGGTTTGGTTTTGAGCAAAAAAACACTACAAAAACTGAGCTTGGCTAATTACCTATTCTTCCTGGCGCCGGCAGTGGGCTGGACATTTGTCGGTTTTAATTTTTTGCAGGGAGTAGGGAATTTTAATTCATTTAATTTTTTGATTATCGCTGGCGTGGCCTTGTTGATCCCGCTGGGTGTAAATTTGTCAGCGTGGTGGGAGCATAAATGGGGAAAGATAGCGGTAATTGTGGTATTGGCGTCTTTTTTGCCGCGGTTGGCTTACGGTTGGAGTGAATATATCGGGCAAACAGTAGACGGCAAGGGCGTGTGGATCACGAGTGAGCAGTTGGACTTTTTTGCTCGGGTAAAAAGCATGACAGCCTGGGAAGATGTGCTTTTGGTCAACCCGGATAATGATTATACAGTGGCGGCAAGTGTGTACCCGGCACTGGCTGGCCGGCGGACATGGGTAAGTGCGCGGCAGGTGCTGGAGACACATGACTTAGATTTTAGTGAACGCGAGCAACAAGCACGTGATGTGATCCATAATGTAAATGTGACATCAGCGATGAGTATCGCAGCTGATATTGGGGCAGATTGGATAGTGCTAGACGAGTGGGATGCGGAACACGAGCGTGACTACGCAATGCCGGTGGCGACTGTAGAAGCAGTATGGCGGGGTAGTGAGGGTGTGATCATCAAGGTGGAAAGACCGGCGCTGGAATGAAGGGTGGTGTACACACAGTGTGAGTACAGTTTAAGATCAAAAAATAGGCGTTTTGCTGCCGGTGCCGGCGACTTCGCGGACCAGTCTGGGGACGAGATAACCTGGTAAAGCGAGTCTCATTTGTGTGATGAGCTGGATGGCCTCTTGATCGGGAACTTCAAAATGAGCGGCTCCATTGACGTGATCGAGTTGGTGCAGATAATACGGTAAAACGCCCTGAGAAAACAGTCGCCAGGATAGTTCTTGGAGTGTCTGGCTGTCATCATTGATCCCGCGCAAGAGCGCGCATTGATTGAGCAGGGTGGCGCCAAGTTCATGCAGACTGGCAAATACTTGGGCAGAGGCAGCGTCTAATTCCTGGGGATGAGCGATGTGGGCGACGACTACAAGCCGCTGACGCTGGCTGATTTTTTGCAGCAGGGGATAAATGGACTGCTGGCCGGCGGAGAAAACTACCGGATAAGTCACTGGTGTGCGAGTGTGGATGCGGACCGCTTGGATATTTTTTTGACTCGTGATGACATCGACTAAGTCGGCCAGTTGGCTGGGTGGTAGCATCATCGGATCGCCACCGGAGAGGATGACTTCGCTGATGTCAGGATGCTCTACCAGATAAGTATTCAGATGTGCGGCCAGTTCGGTGGAGATAGTTTTGGGTTCGAAGCGGCGGAAACAAAACCGACAGTGCAGGCTGCAAGCAAAAGTGGGCTCGATCAGGATCCGGCCGCGGTACTTGTGGAGGATACCAGGCATGACTTGACTGGCAGCGTCGCCGACGGGATCGTCGCAAAACCCGGCTACTGGAATATTTTCTTGCGCCATAGGCCAAATCTCGCGTAAAAGCGGATCGTCAGGACAGCTTTTTTTGATCTTGGCGGCAAAATGCCGAGAAACAAGAAAGGGGAAACGGGGATTGATTTCTGGGATTGGTAGTGTAGGCAGCCCGATAAAGTCGCGTAGTTGCTCTGGTTTGGTGAAAAAATCGCCGGCGTTGATCATGTCTGCTTTTTGTTGTCCTGTTTTAGTTGATAAATCATACTGATTGTCTCAAAATGTTGTCGGAGCGACAGGACTTGAACCTGCGACCTCTGCGTTCCGAACACAGCGCGCTACCATCTGCGCTACGCTCCGGTGTGGGTCAGCCGGGACTCGAACCCGGGACACTCTGCTTAAGAGGCAGATGCTCTAACCGACTGAGCTACTGACCCATGTCTTGTATTATACCACAAGAAAGTGCAAAATGAAAATTAATTGGTGGGGAATTTGCGTCGATAACACTCGGTGAGGGAGAAAAGGCAGCCGCAATAATTTTGCTTATAGTAACCGCTGGTGCGTAAGGTATCTGGAGACAGGAGAAATGAGGGATTGATAAAAGGAATACCACTGACAGCGGCGAGCTCGTGGCCGATCTGACGGATCTGGTCGTGATCTAGGTAGCGGCTGGCCAGCATAGTAGTGGAGAAGGCTTGATCGGGTGTGAGCTGGCTCGCGACAAAAGTAAGGGTGGTGTGCAGGCGCAGGTTTTGGCAGGTGAGGCAGCGATTGCTGGTGGCGAGGCCGCGCAAGTATTCCTGACTGGTGGGTAGGGAAAAATACTGGCTGGGACGATAATCCAGGACGTGTAAGGGGAAGTCTAACTCGTGGGCAAAACGGCGTACTACTGCCAGACGGGCTTCGTATTCTGTTTTGGGATGGATGTTGGGATTGTAGTAAATGAGCTCGTAGCGAGGCAGTGAGCTAGAATTAGTGGGCAGATCAGTATAATTTTTGACGAGATGCTGGAGGGAGACGGGAAGAGGATAGCCGGTGGCTACCAGATAGCGCAAAAGACAGTCGCCACAGCAGACGTGTAAATATATAGTCATATGGTTGATTGTAACACAAAAATGGCGGGAAAAAGCCAGAATTTTTGTGCGTGATTTTGGCCTGCGGCCAAAATCACGCAAACACGCAGTTTCGTATTATTTTTGTACTCACAGTGTACTTACAAAGTTTGTACTCACACTGTGAGTACACCAGGCGGCGGGAAAGTGCTTTCATTTGTTCGCTCGCACTTTTTACAAGGTCAGGCTACGCTTGACCGGTGTAAAAAGATGACTTCGCTCACAAACGAAGACACTTCCCTGTGATTTCTTGTACTCACAGTGTGAGTACAAGAAAATAATTGGTAAATAGGGAAAAACTGATGATTGACAAATTGTCCCCTTTATAATATAATGCAGTTGGCTTTGACGAGTCGAGGGTGGGCGTTATGATAGTGCACCCGAGAAAAAACTAACAGCATGATGGAGAAACAGCCCGAGGAGTTGTTAGTCTCGTCAAAGCCTGATAACGATGGCTTGTTTCTCCACGTCTGTGGAAGTTTGCAAGCGCAGATATAATAAGAAAGGCGGATATGACGCACGTTTTGGGGCGGGTCTTTTTGGCGACTACTTTACTTCTCCCCTTGTGGAGGGGAGACGGGCTGGACGAAGTCCAAGCCAAGAGGGGAGGAGCGAGCATTGCTAGTGCTGCTACGTCTACCACTTCCACCAAGAAAAACAAAGACGTGCAGCTGGGTGAAGTCGTCCAGATCGGTACCGCTAGGTTCGTCAAGATTGACGCCAATAGCTGGCAAGCGGTAGAGCCGTATACTTGCGCCGATCCCGTACTCACGTACGCTGGTGCCAGTAAAAATTTTGATTACACCGGTGGGGAGCAAACTTTTACGGCGTACGCTGGGTGTCAGTACAAGTTGGAAGTGTGGGGAGCGCAGGGAGGAAGCGTTACATGTAGTAGTGGCACTCATGAAGGCGGCTATGGTGGCTACAGTATAGGAAGTGTTCATTTTACCAGCGTCGCCACAATTTACATCAATGTTGGTGGACAAGGAAATAACGCTAGAAATAACTGCGCCTATACTAGCACTGGCGGTAGTTATAATGGAGGCGGCGCTACAGCATGTCAATCTAATACCTATTATGGAGGAGGAGGTGGCGGTGCCACGCACATGGCATATGTCGGCGGTCTAATCAAGAATGTTTCCGTTGGAGATCTTCTAATTGTTGCCGGCGGCGGCGGTGGATCATCTGATGCCAATAGTCATGGCATGTCAGATACATATGGGCTTGGCGCAAGTGGTGGTGGATATATAGGTAATACAGCTACTAATAACAGAAGCGGTCGTAATGCTGGCGGCGGCGGTTCTCAGACCACAGGCGGAAACACAGTCACGAATTATACTCCGCCACAAATTATTTCAGGTTATGGTCAAGGTTGTAGTCCCACTGCAAACTATGGTGCTTATATGCAGGTTGCTGGTGGCGGCGGGTTTTATGGCGGAGGTTGTGGAACACACAATGGCGGTGGCGGCGGTTCCGGCTACATCGCCTCATTCAACCTTATTTCTGCGGCCGGCGTCACTAAGCACATGACGTGCTATAACTGCACGACTTCCACCGCTGACGCTACCCGCACCCAGTCAAATACCTGTGTGAACGCTACAGCGACAGCAGATTGCTCTAAGACTGGAAACGGCTATGCCCGCATCACCCGCCTCAACTAGTAAGAACTTCTCCCCTTATGGAGGGGAGACAGGCGCACCGCAGGTGTAGCCAGAAGGGAGGGCATAAACGAACTTGACACTACTACTCTTTCTACTTTTAGATGTGCCTCGCCCCCCCCGGATGGGGGTGCGAGGTTTTGTGCGTGATTTTGGCCGGAGGCCAAAATCACGCAAACACGCAGTTTCGTATTATTTTTGTACTCACAGTGTACTCACAAAGTTTGTACTCACACTGTGAGTACACCAGGCGGCAGAAGATGCTGGCATTGGGGGTGATTATACTTTTTGATCAGTAAAAACCCCGCTTTTTAAGCGGGGAGTAGTAACAAGCGCTAAAACTGTTGATGTAGTTGACCAATTAAGCGGCGTAGCATCAGTTATTAGTGATGGTGGCCGCAAAGGTTTCGAATTCACGCTGGGCGAGTCGACAGTTTAAGACAGTGATTAGCTCAAGTCTTTTGAGCGTGAGTTGCTCACGCCGGTACACTTGAGCTGTAGGCATGTCAGCTGTCGGGTAGGCTGCCGATTCTTGAGTTTTGGGGACGAAAGGGTGAATGCGGGGGTCGGCGGGAGCAGAGACCTCGGCGTCTGGTTTGGCAGCGATCGCAAGGGCGAGAGAAGTTTTCGCAATAACTTCGTCACTGATTTTGTCGTCGGCAAACGGCGATCTGACGCCGGCACTGCGCCTGACTAGTTCGAGCGATACTGTGGACAGCCAAATGCGGACATTTTTGGTGCCGATTCTTTTGACGTGCACGAGTACATCTTTGCCGAGATAATAAACCAGGCTTTCCTTGATTCGGTCGCACATACGGTGAAATTCTACCATCTCAATGCGATCTGGTGCGGTGATGGCAGTGCCGTTAATACTGATTTTTCCGGCTTTGGGAGCGTAGTCGAGGGCAAAATGAATCCGGCTTCTTTGGCGCAGCTGATCTAAAATCACAGCGGTGGTATTGTGGATGATGCATTCCAGGCGACTTTTTTTGTACATGACGACCTCTTGGATGCGGCCGCAGACATTTTCAAGGGCGACGCGATGGAAATTTTTATGTTCCATATCCATAAGTTAATTCCTCCTATTAACATATATTTCGACGTGAAAAAATACTCAAATCGATGAAATAGCGCTTTGTTACAGAACAAAATAGATTGTATCACAAATGGCGAAAAAAGTCAATAATGACTGGGTAGTAAAATTGACAGGCAAAAGTCCGGATTTGGGTGTATAATACTTCATATGCAAAATACAACACTCGAGCAACTAGAAAGAATCAGACATTCGGCCGAGCACGTATTGACCTGCGCTGCCTTAAAAAGATACGGGACGACGCAGATAATTATGGCTCATGGACCAGCCATAACTGATGGTTTTTATTTTGATTTTGACAAAGCTGATGACCTGGTAATTTCTGATAAAGACTTCCCAGCGCTCGAAAAAGAAATGAGCAAAATCATCAAAGCTAACTGGACTTTCCGTCGTTTTGAGGTGAGTTTAGGATTAGCTGCGAAGTTTTTTGCTGGTAATGAGTACAAATTGGATACTATTCACCGCCTGGATGGCGAAAGTCATGATGATCCTTTCGTGATCACCTTTTACTCGCTGGCGCCTAAGGACAAAAATGATAAGTTGACCGTAGACATGCTTGAGGATTGGACTTTCCAGGAGGCATGGGATGCGGGGTATTTTATCGATCTTTGCAAAGGCCCGCATGTAGAAAAGACTGGAGAAATCAAGGCTTTTAAGCTGCAACGAGTTTCTAGCGCCTACTGGCTGGCGGATGAAGACAATAAACAGCTGACCCGGATTTATGGTACAGCTTTTGGCAGCCAGCAAGAACTAGACGAATATTTGGTACGTCTGGAGGAAGCGCGCAAACGCGATCACAAACGGATTGGTAAGGCTTTGGATCTGTTTTCTTTTGATCCGGTGGCGCCGGGTGCGGTTTTTTGGCATGAAAAAGGCATGATTATCTGGGATATTTTGGAGAAATTTGGCCAGAGTATCCGTAAAAAATATGGATATATCAAGATAAAAACGCCAGAACTCGGCCGGAGCGTCCTGTGGAAGACTTCTGGGCATTGGGATCATTACAAAGACGACATGTATGTTTTTGACGTGGATGAGGAAACTTTTTGCCTCAAGCCGATGGATTGTCCTTTTAATATCAAGATTTTTCAGACCAGACAACGTTCTTATCGCGATCTGCCGATCCGCTATACGGAGATCGGGCATATTTTCCGCAAGGAAAAATCTGGCGAATTAAATGGTCTTTTCCGGCTGTGTGAATTCACCCAAGATGATTCGCATCTTTTGATCCGTGAAGATCAGATCAGTGAGGAGATCAGTGCTTTGATTGAAATGGTGCAAGAGTTTTATGCCAAGCTGGGATTGGTACCTGAGTACTTTTTGTCTACTCGCCCGGATGATTTTATGGGGGAGATCACTACCTGGAACCTGGCGGAGTCTGATCTGATCAATGTGCTTACGAGCAAGGGCATTAATTATAACCTCAAACCAAAAGATGGTGCTTTTTACGGGCCAAAAATTGACGTCAACATTAAGGATAGTTTGGGTCGGAGCTGGCAGGTGGCGACAATCCAGTTGGATTTCCAGCTGCCGGGGCGTTTTGGTACCGTTTATACGGATAAGGACGGCTCTGAGAAGACCCCAGTGATGATCCACGCGGCTATTTTTGGGAGTTTTGAGCGGATGATTGGGATTCTTTTGGAGCATTTTGCGGGGAGACTGCCGCTGTGGTTGTCACCCATGCAAGTGAAGATCTTGCCGATTGCAGACAGGCATAGTGAGCGCGCCCGGGCGGTAGCTGGCGAATTGGAAGTAGCTGGCGTGCGGTGTGAGTTGGATGAGCGCAGTGAACGCTTGCCGGCAAAAATCCGTGACGCCCAGCTGGAGCAAGTACCGTTGATGGTGATTATCGGCGATAAGGAATTGGAAGGCGAGAGCTTGAGTTTGCGCCGGCGCGAAAGCAGTGAACAGGAAAACGTGACGGTGGCGGACATAATTGCAGTGGTGAGGGAAAATTCTTGATTTATCAAGGTAATTTTTGTACTCACAGTGTGAGTACAAAAAAGAATCGATAAATGGATACAAATTGGCGGTTGACAAAACCGCCTTTTTTGTTATAATTGCAGCTGGCACAATACACAGGATATAAAGAAAGGAGCTGTCCGAAATGATTTATGCTAGTTAACGCAAGAAGACAAACATATTTCCGACCCGTCGCGCACGCGATAGAGCAGAGGATCTTGCTCGGAAAGAAATGTGCGTGAGGAAGAAGGTGTCTTAGGATAGCTTTGTATCTCTGTGTGTTTTGTGCCCCGGGCGAAGGAAGCGTAAGCGACCGGATCGTCTGCTCTTAGTATTTGCAGACGGTGTCCCGACATAGTAACTGGTAATGAAAGGCGGATATGACGCACGTTTTGGGGCGGGTCTTTTTGGCGACAATTCTAGTGATGCTAGTAAACTTTCCTCCTAAGATAGGGGGAACAGGCGGGCTAGAAGTGCCCAGCCTAAGGGAGTATAAACTTGCGCAAGGAACTGTCTACGCGGCCACTTCGACTACTTCTACTAAAAAGATCAAAGACATCGCCCTTGGCCAGGAAATCAAAGTAGGCGGCAGTAAATTCGTCAAAATTAACACCAGAAGTCTAATGATGACGGAAAAAGCCAGCTGTAAAGATCCTGTATTAACAACGACCGGCAGTAGTAAATCATTTGGGTTTACTGGTGGTCAGCAAACTTTTACTGCCTATACGTTTTGCAAGTATCAATTAGAAGTCTGGGGAGCACAGGGAGGGAATCTGTCTGATTACGGTATTAACAGGACGACACCAGTGGCTAGAAGAGGCGGATATGGAGCGTACAGTACGGGAGTTTATAACACATTACAAAGCGTTTTACTATATATTAATGTCGGAGGTCAAGGTGGGAGTTCTAATGGCAGCGGCAGCGCCGCTGGTGGTTATAATGGTGGCGGTAATTGTAGTACCCAGTGTGGATGTTCTGCTGGTGGCGGAGCTACTACGATTGCTACTGTGTCTGGTGTACACTCTCGCATCAACGCAAACTATCTACTAATCACTGCGGGCGGTGGCGGTGGGGGACACAGCGGTTGGTGGGTAGGCTCTGATGGTGGGGATGCTGGTGGCTATGAGGCAAATAAGCATTGGGCAGTATCGTATTCTGGAGTGGGAGGAAAATATATTGTCAATCAAGCTGGTTCGTATGGACAAGGCGGAGCCGGTCAGGGTGGCGGTTGTGGCGGAGGAGCGGGAGGAGGCGGCTATTTAGGCGGCAATGGTGGGGGAGATGTAAATAACGGTCAAGGTGGCACATCGTATATCGGCTCGTCCAATCTTATCTCATTTAATAATATTACCAAACATATGACCTGCTACAATTGTAGTACCTCTACGGATGTCAACACTTATACTCAATCGAACACATGCGCTAATTCGGGAGCTGTCGCTGACTGCTCAAAAGCGGGTCATGGTTACGCCAGAATCACGAGGTTGAATTAATTAGTCACTTACACTCTTTCTACTTTTTAGATGTGCTCGCGCTGCCCACAAAAGGGCGGCGCGAGGTTATTTGAGATATTTTTGCAGCTGGCCGTTTTTGGTAATGATCATGAGTGATTTCGCAGTGCGAGATAGACTAAATAGTTTAAGTAAGGTTTGTATTTGTCTCTTATCGTCTTGGACAGGTAAATGCCTGAGATCAAATATGAGGTTGGCAGACTGTCGCAGCCCATTTTTGAATGCGTGCTCCAAGGTAGATCGACCCAATTTGTGAGGACACTTAATTTCCCATGACTGACGATTAATGATGACATCTGGTGATTTGCGTCCTGGAGTTAATGATGGGACGACAGCTTTAACTTTCATTCCATACTGACGTAAAAGTGTCAAAGTTGCTTCTTCGTGTGGTCTAATATTTAGCCGGCGTTGTTTTTTATTTTGTTTCATGTTTAAGAAAAACTGAAGCGGCTCGCTTCCTGTATTACAGCAAGAAGTGGCCGCCTCACCGTGCGACCAATCGTCTCACGGTTTGTATCAACATGTTTATTTTAACACATATTGAGTATTTTGTCAATAGGGTAATGTTTGCATAGAAGAGATTTTGTTTTGCACAGCCTTATTGTTTTCTTTTTACCCCGCCACACCAGCGTAAATGACGTAAGCGTAGTAAACGGTGAAAAGAGTGAGGAAAATCCAGCCTTCAGTCTTGCCGATTTTGCGATCATTGGCGCTGAAAACAAAAAGCAGGATCGCAGATAACATCATCACGGCAATATCATACCACTGGAAGCCGACGGCATTGACGCTGCCAAAAAGAGCCACCGGAATGCCGAGGACGACGCCAATATTGAAAATATTAGAACCGATGACGTTGCCGATGGCCAGGTCGTACTCGCCCTTGCGGGTGGCGGTGATACTGGTGACCAGCTCTGGTAAAGACGTGCCGAGGGCAACTACAGTGAGAGCGATCATCGTCTCTGAGACATGGAAAAACTGGGCAATGTTTTGAGCGCAAGTGACGGCGAGCTGACTGCCCAAGATAATAGCGGCAATACCACCAATGGTATATACCCACGCTTTTTTGAGTGGTAGATAGGTGGTTTTTTCTTTGGGATCATCTTTTTTATTTTTGGCCATTTCAAAAAGATAGTAGAGGAAGACAGCAAAAAAGAAAAGGACAGCAATTGCGTCTGAGCGGGAGAAGATATTGGCGGCGCTGGAGTCAAAAAGGTGATCGTAAATGAGGACGGAAAGCAAAGCGGTGATCAGGAGCATCATTGGAAGTTCACGCTTGCGGCTATCTGACTTGACCACGAGCGGATGTACCAGGGCGCTGCAGCCCAAAATCAGGAGGATATTGAGGATATTGGAACCGATGACGTTACCCAAGACAATGCTGCCGGAGCCGGCTAAAAGCGAACTGATAGAAACGGCAAACTCAGGTGCGGACGTACCAAAAGCGACAATCGTGAGGCCGATCAGGATTTTGGAGACTTTGTAGTTGCCGGCAACTGAAGAAGCGCCCTCAACAAATTTGTCTGCTCCCTCGATGAGGATCCAGAAACCAGCGATTAATAGTGCAATGTCTAAAATTAATGTCATAATTACCCTTTTTATCAGGCTTTCATTTTATCGCAGGCGCAAGAATTTGTCAATAGTGAATTGAGGGCGGGCCCGGAAGGAATCGAACCCTCGTTAAAGGTTTTGGAGACCTCTGTACTGCCATTATACGACGGACCCTTTTAAAGATGATTTATTATACCATGGAAAACGGGGAAATGCGAGCGGAGATTAATGCAGGTTTGTACTCACAGTGTGAGTACAAAAATTGGTACTTGCACGCGCGGGAGAAGTGTGTTAATATAATAATGAGTATGCGGTCTAATTGCGCGACTCAAAAATAAAATGGTAGATACAGACGAGAAAAAAACTGAAGAATTTGATTTAGATCTGGTGCTGCCGGCCTTTGCACAGGCGCAAGGTGAGCTGGAAAAGGTCAGTAAGGCTCTGGAGAATGACAGTTTGACGGATAATATAACACCCGTAGACGTGGATTTGGACGAGCAGATGCGTTTGCTGCAAGAGCAAATTGACGAGCTTTCGGCGCGGCTAACCCAGAATGATGAAGATACAGAAAAAACCGATACACCGCCTCAGGAGCGTGTTTTCCATCCTGGGGAGGAGCTAAAACTAGATGAAGCCGAACAAAAAACTGCGCAGCAAGCAGAACCAGTGAAAGAAACACTAACGGCTGACAAAGAGCGACTGCGTGAGGAGAAACACGAGAAGGAAAAAGAGAAGCCGGAAGAGTCCAAAAAACCGCAAACGGCAAAAACTCTGGCGCTAGCAGTCAAAGAAACTGAGAAAAAGCCGCAAGAACAGGACAAAAAACCCGCGGCAGCCGAGGTGCCCAAACGGGTAATGCAAGTGAAACTCGACCGGGCACTACAACCTGACTTTACGGCCAATGTGCAAAATTGGACGGACAATCCTTTTAACAGGGAAAATCCGGCAGAAATTATCAAGCGGCAACCGCTGGCCGCCGCTCCTGAGAGCGTCAAAAAACAGGTACAAGTGCCAGAAGTGAAGATCGTGGAAAAATCCGTACCAGAAGTGCCGCCTGAAAAGCGTGAAGTTTCAATCCCGCTACCGGCAGAAAATCACGATGCAGCGCCTGAAAAAGCGGGAACTCGCGAAAAAAAGCGCGAGGAAGCGCCGGCGACAGGCTCGGGCGAAAAAAGTGATGTTTACCTTTCTGGTGAGGACTTAAAATTTGCCGAAAAGCTGGTAAAAGAAAGCAAAAAACGGCAGCACGGCGTGGCTTATGGGGCGATCATGGCGCTTTTTGCTCTGCTAGTGGTGATCGGCCTGGCGCTGACGGCAGCCTGGGTATGGTTTGGCAATGCCGAGGGGACGGCGCATATGGAGGAGCTGACTACCCAGATGGCGAACCAGAATCGCCAGAATGAAAAAGTGACCTTGCAAGAAATGGTGGCGGCTCCGGCTTACACGATCAAATACACGATGGTTAATGACGAGACGAGCAATATTGTCATCCAGCAGTATAAGACCGATAGCGTCTTGACTAGTGATAAATCACGCGGGGTCGCTTATCTGGAGAAAAACGGTCAACTGTATGAAATTGACACGGTGGCTGGTGAAGCGAAGGCTTTAGAGGGAAAACCAGCGATGTATCTTCGTTATTTATTACTCACGCCGGAGCGGTTGGGTAAACTCTTGTCTGAAGGCTCGCAGACAGCACACGGTCAACTTTTCCGCACCGAAGATTATGTGGGTTTTAAGGCGTTTTTTGCCGATGATCAGTTGAAATTTATCATTGATTCTGGCACTGGTACAGAATACGCCATCCGCGAGTACACCAAGAGCGTGGAGACCGGTTTTGACGTCTTACCAGGCGAAACGCCAGCGCCGACTCAAGGCAGTGACAGCCAGGAAACTGGCGTGAGCGAGGAAAGCAGTGATGAAGTGAAACTATCAAGCATGAAAGTAGAACCTATAGATGTGAAGTTACCGGATAATAATGTGGTCGGGGAAGTGAGCGTGGGGCAATACTTGATTTTTGATTAAATGGAAACTCAAATTGTGCGTTATAATATGTTAGATGCAGGAGAAAATATGTTGGCGTGAGACAGTTTTGGGACGAGTAGGCGTGGCGGTGGCTGATGAGTGCGTCACCAGAGTTTTTTTGCCCGAAATGAAAGCACAGGCGGGTGACTGTTTGCGGCGGCGCTCACTGGTGGCTGAGGAAACTTTGGATAAGATAGAAGCTTATCTGCAGGGTGAAAGCCGAAAGATTTTGGCACCAATTGCCCTGGGTGGCAGTGACTGGCAGCGACGTGTGTGGGCGGTGATCCGGGCTATCCCTTATGGACAGACGCTCACTTATGCTCAGGTGGCGGCAAAGCTGGGCAAGCCGGGGGCAGCGCGGGCGGTAGGCCGGGCTTGTAAGGAGAATAAATTGCCGCTTTTAATTCCTTGTCACCGGGTGGTGGCCGTGAGCAGTCTTGGCGGATATGTAGGCGGCATGGCGTGCAAACGTTGGCTTTTAGATCTGGAGCAAGGCCGGAAAACTGCTCTTGACGAGTGAGTGTAAAATTGGTAAAATGTTTGTATGCCAAGTGATAATGACCAATCAGTGATGCCGACACCTCCAGATGGTGATTTGCGTGAGCGCTGGAGTGTGCGTTTGCATCAGACGCCGAGTGCAGCTGATCAAGATGTGAGCCGAGATAGTTTTGGCCAGCCAATTTTGGCGCAGGATCAAAATATCCAGGCGGATACGACGCCACTGCCGCAATTCCAAAACGGGATGCTGACGGGAGTCAATGAGCAATCAGTGGCTCAGCTCCAGGCACAGGCCGCGGTACAAACGCCGGTAAAACCAGCACAAATGAACGAAAATCCTGTGGGCGCGCCACAAGAACTGGCAGCGGATAAGGCAGGGGAGACGGGCGGAAATTTGGCCGTGAGGCCGGCAAAAATGCCTGCTGGCGAGAGTAAGACTTCCGGAGTGATTGCGGCGATACTGTGTGTAATTGTGGCGATCGGGCTGGGGTTGGCGGTTTATGCGCTCTGGTCACGGCTCAATGTACAAATCGTGGAATACAGACGCCGGGCGGAAGAATGGAGTCAGGAAGTGCAGGCATTGCGCTTGCAGCTGACGGGCTGCCAGGAGCACCAACAGGTGGCGGAGGCCACTTTGCCGATTTATGTGGAACCAAATGGTTATTATAGTATTTATAAAGAGATACCGAGCTTAAGTGTCACGGCAGATCAAAACCGGGCTCAGTTTTTTTACGGGGAAACTAATGGTCAGGATCCGATTTCTGGATTTGTCATGACGATAGAAGTGGGCGAGACAAATGGCCGCAGCCTGGAAGCGATCGTCAATGAAGATTATACCCATGCGCCCAACGGCGTGACTAATGTGGGACTTCGTGATGAGAAAATTGCTGAACACATCGGGTTTAGTTATGTAGCGTATCAAAATAGCGTGGAGACGCAGCATTACTATCTGCAGGATAGCGCCCCGAGTAAGCGGTACGTGAAGATTTCTTATCGGGTGGGGGCGAGCACGGATAGCGAGTATGATTATTACAACCGGATGGCGATCCGGCTGATGGCCCTTTTGCAGCTTTATGAACTGGATTAAGTTTTTCGTGGTATAATAAGGCAAATGGAAAACTTTAAGAAGAATTTTTATCTACGGTTGGCGGCATACTTTGCTTTTTGGGCGCGGCTGGTGCTGCGCCGCTGGCAGCCAGACGTGGTGCTGGTGACGGGCTCAAGCGGGAAGACGACTGTTTTTTCTCTTTTGCGCGCCCAGCTGGGTGACAAGGCTTTTTTTGCGGAGCATGCTAACTCTGCTTACGGCATTCCTTTTAATATTTTGGGCTTAGAGAGGCAGACTTATACAAATTGGGAATGGGTCAAATTATTTGTGATGGCGCCTTTTTGCCTCAATAGATGGAAAAATAGGGGTAAAATTTATGTGGTGGAAGCGGATGCGGAGCGGCCGGGCGAGGCGGATTTTTTGCAAAAACTGCTGGAGCCGGAGTACGTGATCATCACCAATATTTTCCAGACGCATGCTTTGTATTTTGACCAGTTGGTGGCGGAGGGAAAATATGCCCGAGCGCTGGATGCAGTGGCGGCAGAATTTGTGAAATATTTGCGGGGCGCGCGCAAGCGCGCGCTGATTAATGCAGACAACCAAACACTTTTTGAAACGGTAGAAAAAATGGAATTGCCGGATGAGGTGCGCGCCAATATGGTTTATTTACAAGAGGCGGATTATCTTCGTGAGTACAAAATTTACTCAGATCGTACAGAATTTGTGATCAACGGTGTCAGTTATGTTTTCCCTTACTTTTTGCCGCAGGAAGTGGCGATGGGGATCGAAATTACCCGGCAAGTGTGTAATGATCTGGGAGTACGGATGGGACGGAATTTTGACGCGTACGTGATGCCGCCAGGACGCAGTTCTGTCTTGCGCGGCGTACGGGAGACCACACTGATTGATTCGACTTATAATGCTAATCTTGGTTCAGCATTGGCGGTGCTGGAAGCTTTCAAAAAATACCCGTCTACCGGTGAAAAATGGCTAGTTTTGGGAGAATTTCGCGATCAGGGGCAGGAGGCACGGGAACAGCACTTGCAGTTGGCAGATTATTTGATACGTCAACAGCGCGAATGTAATCAGTTTGTGCTTATTTCTCCAGAAATGCAGGAGTGGGTGTATCCGCTGCTGCGGCAGGCTTTTGGCGGAATGCGGGTGCGCTGTTTTTTGACGACAAAGGAAGCTTATGCCTGGATTTGGGCAAATTTGCGTGGTGGTGAGACAATACTGCTAAAAGGCTCGCAAGGCCGACATCTGGAGGGGATAGTGGAAGGCTTGCTTGCCGATCCGGCGGATGCAGAGAAATTGCCACGTCGGGGTGAGGTTTTCCGGGCGAAGCAGTTGGAAGTGCTCTCAGGAGTGGTAAAAGAAAGTGAAAATGAAAGATCCCAAGGAAATTGATAAGGAAATAAAGGCGCTGCGGCCGGTAAGTTTGTGGGGCGTGCGTAAAGAAATTAGGAGTTTGAAGCACAAGATGTTTGAGGATGAACACATCAAGGGTTTATGCCGGGCTTTTAGTCAATCCACGATCGTGCTGTTGGTAGCGACTGATCGCCGCTTAATTATCATGGATGATTTTACTTTTTACGGTACGGATCACAAAGATATTTCTTACATGCAAATTTCTGGCGTGGATTACAATACACGCTTGTTTTTTGGTAAGATCGTGGTGGAGGATCAGTCGGGCAAAAATTACTATGACTATGCACTAAACCGTGATTTGCGCCGATTTGTCAATATTTTATTGGAAAACGTCAATGCTTACCGGGATCGGTTTTTGGCTGGGCCGCGAGCGAAGCACCGCAATGTGGCGGAAGAAATAGATAAGCTGTGGCAGCTAGTGGAGAAAGGGGCGTTGACGCAGGAGGAGTTTGACGCGCGCAAGAAGACGTTGCTGGAGAGTTAGAGGGTGCTTTTGTGAAGTGACTGTGGGTTTGTGCTCACAGTGTGAGTACAGAGTTTGTGAGTACAGTGTGAGTACAAGATTTGTACTCACACTGTCAGTACGAAAAAAAGGCGAAAGTTGGTGGTGCGTGATTTTGGCCTGCGGCCAAAATCACACACAAAACCCTGCGCCCGCTTTCGCGGGCGCAGGCACATCTAAAAGAGTAGAAAGCTAGTTTTCTAGGCAACGCACGAAGGTGGAGGTAGTCTTATATCGGTCGTGACCGTGGACGTAGGAACCGGAGGAACTCACGTGCAAGTTGTAGGCATATGAGCTATCATACTCAGTATTAGACCACCAGGCACCGCCACCGCCCCACTCACTAGAGGTAACCGTAGAGTAATTGGTATAGTAAGCGGTGGCACTGATCGCAGATAAAAGCTCTGTATTGGTGGGAATATGGTAGCCGCTGGGACAGTTTGCATCCGCTCTATTTGCCCATGGTCCACTCCAACCGGTCTCGTACCACCATTTATTATTAATAAATCTGTAGCGGCAAGCACCGCCCACTGCAGTTCTGCCAGTACCACGTTTAGCTTCATACCAGCCAGCCGTACAAGGACAAGAATTATTATTGGTGTACACAGTGGAGTCGACATTAACGCCAGAACACTGGGTGTAAGTAGGAACACATTTGGAAGTACTAGAATCCCAGCTAGTATTACTCCCGCAATAATTACTCCCCGTACACTGCTGAGTGTAAGCACTGGCCGAGCTAAAGCATTTAGAGTAAGCGCCACCGGGATAATTAATGCCGTCAGGGCAAGCAGTGGCAGTAGCAGACGTCCAGGTATTATCAGCAGTGCGGATTAATTTTAATTGACCACTGGTGGTGATGACTGAAGCGAGATCAGTATCAATGAGTTTGCGAGTAGTAGTGGTAGAAGTCGCCGCTTGTACCTCCCCTCTGGCTTGGGCTGCGCCCAGCCTGTCTCCCCTCAGGAAGGGGAGAAGTAAAACTGCCGCTAAAAATGCCAGCCTCTCGTGAGACATAAATGCCTTTCATACTATTTTATGTCCAGATAGCATTTGCATGCAGAAAAAAGCACACGACCGTAAGCTGCAGAAGGTGCTGTAAGCATCCAGGAACGGCTCAAAGAGATCCGCTCAGGCGTTACCCCGCTTACCTTGTCATGTGCTTTTTTCTACGTCCGAGCTACTCTTACCAAATGGTCCTTGTTATACGCATGGGGTTTGGTGCTGTAACTGGTTTGCTTGTTCCTTTCTTGTGCTTACTTTATACCTTCTGCACTTATTATTATACCACATAATTGTTTTTTGTGCCAAGCAATTTATTGGTGATTTTCGTCATTTGTCATGGTATAATAGTCTCATGATAAGTCAAATGAGAGTGCATTACAAAAAGATTGAAAAGGTGCTGCAGGAATTTCCGGCGCAAAGTGAGAAATGGCAAATGTGGCTGGAGTATCACAAATTCCAGCTTGCTTATTTCCAGGCTAACCGTGATAATTATGTGCAGGCAGCAAATGTTTTTCTTTTGATTGCTGTTTTTTCGCTGGCGATGGCGGCGAGTTTTCAGGCGAGTTTTTGCTGGTGGCTAGCCTTGGTAGCGGGTTGTATTGTCGCTGGTTTGGAGTACTATTTGTCTATTTACAACGTCTTGATGCACCAGATGGAAGAGCAGACGGAAAAACTTTTTGAAAAAACTGTGGCGATAGAGACCAAACCAAATTTGACGGTAGCCAAGCATGTTTTGGATATTGCAGGCGGTCTGGTAAGTGGCTGGTCGGCGTGGTTGAAGGCGAGGAACAGAAATGCTAGATAATGAGAAATTAAGCCAGGAATTGCGGTCGGTTTTGAGCGGTAAGCGCAAACCGTCGCAGAGTATATTGGCGAAATGTGCTGAGCGCCTCGCCCACTGGCAGCAACTAGCGCGCCGGTATCGTGGTGACGGTCTGTCTCGATCAGAAGTGGAGAAATTTTGGCGTGAGCTGCAGGACCAGCGTACTACCATTGATTTGATTTTGCAGATCAGTGTCAAGCGGGGCGACTGGGCCCGGGCAAGTCGTGAGGTCAAGGCTTTCATTGATGAGCTGACTTACGAAATGAGCAGTGACGATGGGGCGCATCAGCGTCTGCTGGAAGCAGCCGCAGCTCAAGATCTGGATGATGATGAGTTTAGTGACGACATAGATAGTGACGAGTCTATATCTGTGCCGCCAGAGTTGGAGGAAGGAATAGATCCGGAATTGATGTTGCAGGCTGAGACAGAGCTGGTAGATCCTTACAAGGAGATTTTACAAACTCGCTACGGCCTGGATGGAGATTTTGCAGAGAAATTGTCTCAGCTGTTGGCTTTTGTGCAGCCGCGGCTCGATGAAGAACTGGCAAAAGTCCACCGTGGAGAAAAACTGGAGCCTTTGGATGTGGTAGAAATGACGCAGTACGCGACGGCATACTTGCGGCTGATGGAGGAAAACATGGAACAAGTGACGCAGGGCATGCAAGAGATGTTGGGCGGCATCGTAGATGATCCAGACAAATTTAGTGCGTAAGAAGTAGATGATGAAAAAAATATTGATAGTAGCGACAAGTTTGGATGGATATATTGCCCGCCGGCGAGATCAGGTGTCTACGGCATGGACGTCGGCGGCAGACCGGAAGTGGTTTGGGCAGATTTCGCGCCAGGCTGGAGTGCTGATCATGGGCGCGCCGACTTACGCGACAATCGGCAGAGCGCTGCCAGATAGGCAAATAATTGTGATGGGTGAGGCGAGCGATAATCAAGATTTGCCTGGCGTGGAGGAATTTGTGGTGGGTGGCGCGGGCGTGTATCGCAGCCACGGGCGCACACCAGAGCAGATATGCGATTTGCTGACGGCTAAAGGCTTGTCGCAGGTGGCAATTTGCGGCGGAGCACGGATTTATCAGTCTTTTTTGGCGGCTGGGCTGGTAGATGAGCTTTTTGTGACGATAGAGCCGGTATTTTTGGGAGATGGTATCAAACTGACGGCTGGGGATTGGTGTGACGGCGTGTACCGCCTGGAAGTGATAGAAAAAATAGCCCTAGATGAGCAGACGAGCGTGTGGCACCTGAAAAAAATAGAAAATTGTCAGCACAAATAATAAAAATGAAATGGGAAAAGGTAATTTAGAAACGGAGCGTAAAGATGCAAGAGAAAAAACCTTCTTTGACTTGGGTAGTGACAGTGCTTGGCTGTACTTTTTTAGGTGGGGTGCTGCTGGCTTTGGGCGTAGCTATGGGTAATAAATTGACCGGCTGGCCGCTCATGACGGCGAGCGTGTCGCAGGTAAGTACGGATAAGGTGTCACTTTTTAGTGCGCGCGGGGACGCGCGGATCAACGTGGTACCAGATCAGGCAGAAATAAATCTAGGTGTCTCTATCACGGCAGACAGTGTGAAAGCAGCGCAGGATCAGGTGAACGCGATCAGTAATCAAGTACGGACAGATTTGAAAAATCTTGGCGTCGCCGATAATCAGATCAAGACGCAAAATTATTCGGTGTATCCGGATTATGATTGGTCGGATAGCCGACGGCGGGTGACGGGCTACACGGTAGACCAGACGCTGGCGGTGACGGTGACAGATTTTAATCTGCTCAATTCGATCATAGATGCGGCGACGGCGGCGGGGATGAACGAAATTAATAATATCCAATTCACTTTGTCTGACGCCAAGACGCAAGAAGTGAAGAAACAAGCACGTCAACAAGCGATCGAGCGCGCCCGGGAAAATGCCAGTGAGCTGGCGAGTTTGGCGGGACTGAGCTTGGGTAAGGTAGTAGATGTGACGGAGTCGGCTGGAAGCGGACAGCAAGGGCGGTTTTACACTATGAATGCGAAGCTGGCGGTAGCGGAAGACGCTGATGGCTACGATACTAATATTGATGCCGGCGAGACGACGTATACATATAGCGTGACGCTGAGTTATCAGACGCTTTGAAAAGAGTAATTATTATTTTACTTTATCCCCGTGGAGCCAAAACCGCCACGATTGGCACAGGAAAGCTCGGGGACAATGGTAAATTGTGCCTGTGTACGGGGGATAATCACACCTTGGGCGATACGCTCGCCGGGGGTGATGGTGATTGGTGTATCCGAGAAGTTGCGTAAAATGACCTTTATTTCGTCATCATTGCCGCAAAAATCGGCGTCAATGACCCCGATGCCATTAATCAATTGGAGACCGCGCTTATAGAGGCTAGAACGGGCAGCGACAAGTAGCCAAAAATCTGGCGGCAGCTCGATAGCGATATTGGTGGGGATCTGAGCAGCTTCGCTGGGAGCGATAGTGACGCTCTCGCGGGAATACAGATCAAAAGCCGCCGCGCCGCTAGTTTGGTAAGCGGGCAGAGGGAGAGATGGATCGAAAAGTTTGATTTTGACAGGTACGTTTTGCATAAGGAGGGTATTATACCACAAAAAAATCGCGCATAAGCAGGAAATGGAAAAATATAACAGCTTTTCGGGAAATCTTGTATTTGCTCGCTCGTACTTTTTACAAGGTCTCTCTACGCTTGACCGGTGTAAAAAGATAGCTTCGCTCCCAAATACAAGATTTCCTGCTATTTTTGTACTCACAGTGTGAGTACAAATTTTGTGAGTACAGTGTGAGTACAAACAAGAAAATATTTCTTGTGCCGGTGCAAAATAGCCTGGTAAATGTATGTAAAATATTTTTATAGGATAGTACTTAAAATATTATAGGATTCTAATTCTTACCGATAATATTTTTCCACCGGCAGGTGAAAAAGTGGTGGAAAAAGTGCAAAAAAAGACCCCAGCGTTTTGCTGGGGGCATACTCTAAAGGCTGCGCAAGTACCGCTTCACGATAGTGATATTGGCACTCACAAGTGAGCGGATTTTTTTAAATCCTCTTCATCATCAATAACATGTAGCCTGCTGGCAACACGTTCATCGTTGCAGACGCATTCCACTTCTGAGACGAAGTGGTTATTTAGCAAAGCAAGCTCTTCTGAGCTTTGATGCTTGTCTTTCTTTTCGATGCTGAGGTTTTCGACCATGTTGTTGAGAATGACCATTTCTTCATACGACGTATACGTCAATTTAAAGACCACCTTTCAAAGTATAGTGAGTGTATTATACCACAAAAAATGGTGATTTTATCACGAGTTTTCACTAATTTGCATAAATTTTGTCTATTTAATGGTGTCTGATCTGGAAAATCCCCGCAAAAACTGCGAGGAAAGTCCGGTGGCTTTCGGCCAAAATGCTGCTATAATGAGCACATGCAAGGCAGACTAATTTCTTTTGAAGGGATAGATGGCGCGGGCAAAACCACGCAGGTACAGCTTTTGCGGCAAAAGCTGGAAGCACGGGGAGAAAAAGTACTTTTGACCCGCGAACCGGGCGGTACTTATATTGCCGAGCAAATCCGAGACATTCTTTTGGACCCGCAAAATAAGGGTATGGACGACTTGACGGAATTACTTCTTTTCCAGGCAGCACGGGCGCAAATTTACCAAGAGATCGTCTTGCCAGCGCTGTGCGCTGGCACCAGCGTGATCATGGATCGCTCACGCGATAGTGGGGTGGTGTATCAGGGGATAGCGCGCGGGATGGGACGAGAAATGATCGAAAAACTCAATGATATTTCTACGCAGTCGACTGTACCAGATATTACATTTTTGCTGGATGTACCGGTAAAAATTGGTAAAAAACGACGAGAGGGCGAAACGCCGGATCTGATAGAGCTGGAGAAAAATTCGTTTTTCCAAAAAGTGCGGCAAGGATACTTGACGCTCTGGGAAGAAGATGGCGGCATGAGGATCAAAAAAATAGACGCTACTAAATCAATTGAGCAGGTAGCCGCTACAATTGAGAAATTGCTGGATGAATGGGACGGAAAATGCAAAAATTGCCAAAAGTAATTACTAGGCTGGCGGAAAAGTTTGAGAGTTTGCCAGGGATTGGGCCGAGGAGCGCCCAGCGCTTGGTGTTTTATTTGCTGCATAATCCGCAAAGTGAACTGGAGGATTTTGCGGCCAGGCTGGTGGCACTCAAAAAAGAAACGTGTCTTTGTAGCCGATGCCACCAGATAGCGGAGAGCGATCCGTGTGATATTTGCCAAGATACGAGCCGAGATAAGAGCTTGATGTGTGTGGTGGAGCAGCCGCTGGATTTGATAGCGCTGGAGCGATCAGAAAAATATCGGGGGCTGTATCACGTGCTGCATGGGTGTATCGATCCGCTCAACCACGTGGGGCCGGATGAACTTTATCTTTATGATCTGCTGGGACGGCTTGATGGCGTGAAAGAATTGATCATAGCGACTAATTTGACGATGGAAGGGGAAGCGACGGCACTTTTTATCCAGGAATTGATCCAGAAAAAAGGCCTGAGCGAAAAGCTGCAAGTAACACGGATTGGTCATGGCTTGCCGATCGGCGCGGATATAGAGTATGCGGACGGGCTGACGCTGGCGCGGGCTTTGGAAGGGCGGCGCAAGTTATGAGGACTGCGGGCAATTGCTTGAATTTTTTGCCGCACGCGTGGTATAATATTGTTACCGAAAATAGTAGCAACACAACTAGAGAGGAACTGTAGCGAGGATATGAACACTGATTTCACAATCAAATGGACGTATGCGTCTCGACGGCTCGCTCGTGCAAGCGATAGAGCAGATGATCTTGCTCGGAAAAATGTGCACGAGATTGTTAGGTAGCTGGATGGTTCCTAGTTGTCGAGCTGCTGTTTTCGGTCCGAGCGAAGGAAGCGTAAGCGACCGGATCGTCTGCTCTTAGTACCTGCAGACACTCGGGACTAGTAACTGGCAAGGAAAGGCGGATATGACGCACGTTTTGGGGCGGGTCTTTTTGGCGGCAACTTTATTACTTCTCCCCTTGTGGAGGGGAGACAGGCTGGGCACAGCCCAAGCCAAGAGGGGAGGAGCAAACATGGTTGAAGCTGCCACTTCTACCCTCACTACCAAAAAGACCAAAGACGTGCAGCTTGGTGAAGTCATCCAGATTGGCGGGAGTAAGTTTGTAAAAATAGGGACGAATCACTGGCAAGCAGTCAAACCATATACCTGCGCTGATCCGGTACTCACGTATGCTGGCGCTTCCAAAAATTTTGATTACACGGGCGGGGAGCAGACATATGCAGCATATGCGGGATGTCAATACAAGTTGGAGGTGTGGGGAGCGCAGGGAGGTGGTGGTGACTATGGGGGTAAGGGAGGATATGCTGTTGGTGTTTACCATGCAATATCCAATCGATTTTTATACTTAGCAATTGGAGGCGCTGGCGGTGCAAATTCATCAAGAGGATATAATGGAGGCGGTTCCGGAAATGTATCGGCATATTCTGGAGGCGGTGCCACACATATCGCGCTCATTTCTGGGGTTTTGCAAAATCTTTCATCCTATAGAAATACTGGCGGTACTAATATTTCGAATGAGATATTAATTGTTGCAGGTGCCGGTGGGGGTCGACAGCAATATAACTATCAAGCAGGGAATGGAGGAGGCATCAATGGTAGTAATGGAGCTGGCACTGTGTATCCAGGGCTTGGAGGGACACAAACGGGCAGTTCTGGTTCTTGGAATAATCCAGATATAATTGGCACATTTGGCGCTGGCGGTTCGGCAGAAACATGTAATAATTGCAATAGTTCTGCAAGAGCAGGCGGAGGTGGTGGAGGTTGGTATGGGGGATCAGGTGGCGGTTGGTCTGGAAGTGGGAATAGTGTCGATCGCGCTGGATGTGGTGGTGGCGGCTCCGGTTATATCGGTTCATCAAATCTAATTTCTGCCGCCGGTATCACCAGACACATGACGTGTTATAACTGTACGACTTCCACCGTTGACGCCACCCGCACGCAGTCAAATACGTGTGTGAATGCGACAGCAACCGCTGATTGTAGTAAGACGGGAAATGGCTATGCGAGGATCACACGACTTAACTAATTCTCGCCTGCATCGCTACAGCGAGAAACCTCCCCTCCGCCGGCGCGGCGGCACCTCCCCTCTAAAGGGGAGGAGTTAGATGAACTTGACGCTTATACTCTTTCTACTTTTTAGATGTGCTCGCGCCCCCGGATGGGGGCGCGAGGGGGTTTGTATGTTTTAGATATGTTGTGATATAATATACGGAATTAATTATGGCTAGTAAAGTGGGAAAGTTGATTGGTAACGGCGTGAAGTTGATGTCTCATGAGGAAGACACAGTGACTTTTTTGTTAAATCTGGGTTGTGACATTGAGTTAATTGTGCCATCTAAAACAAAAGGTGCAAAAAGTCCAGACATGAGGATGTGTGGCGCGACTTGGGAAATGAAAGCGCCACGAGTAGGGAAGACTGAATCAATAAAACATATTTACAAAAAAGCACTTAAACAGTCAAGTAATGTAGTTTTTGACTTGCGGCATTTAAGCACTGATAAAACAACTGTTAAAACTATCAAGCAGTTGTTTGTAACGTATAAAAAAGCTAAAAAGGTAATGATTATTACCAAAAACTCTCAAATACTTGACATTCGCAAATAATTGTGTTATAATAAGCTTACTTTAACAGGGAGAAACATATGCTTGGTAACGAGTGTATGGTTTGCGACGTTGTCCCGGTACCCTGGTTGTTCCGGGCCAGCGTCTCTTCTTGTAAATCTTACCTTTTTTGTAGCCATGGATGCGGATATAATGTGTGATTTGGGTGTTGACAAATTGATTCACTTGTCTTTTTTTGTTCAACAAATGTTTAACAAATGCAAAACAGTTTTGCCTGGAAAAAGCGAACAAAAATTTACAAATGAAAAACAAAATGGTAATTAATATGGTTTCAAATGCATTTGACTTGACAAAATTGTCGTTTTATATTATAATAATGTATACAAATTGCTAATTTATACCGATCTTTAATACTTTATAAGGAGGACTGATGACAGATGTCTCAGGATTATTTATTGGAGCAGTTAAGACAAACACGTCAGCGCGCTTTTGATCGCAAACAAGAAGCCTTTGCTAATTACCAAGTGTTGCGTGACCGCGCTAATAATTTATTCGCTGCGTTGCAGCAGGCAAATCAGGAATACGATGACGCTCGCGCGAGAATGAATAGCGAGTTTAGCCGTCTCAAAAACTACCGTGACCATCACGACAGCGTCTGGCAAGATTATTCACACAGGCGTGACCGCTTGATTGGTGAAATCGAAGATTTGCGTGATCGAGCAGACCAGGCGCATGCGCAAATGGGCGACTGTTTTGAGCGTGCCCACAACGAGTATGAGTACGGTAATAAAGCGGAAGCTGCATACTGGTCAGCTCAAGGCAAAAGTTGTCGTGAAACACGAGACGATCTCAATGCTCAGGTGCAGCAGTTGCGAGAAGAGCTCAAAAGTGCTAAAGCAGACGCCGAGTACAAGGCTCCACGTCCGGACTCGAGTACATTTTATCAGGCAAAAGAGCGTTTCGGTCAAGTCAAAAGTAAACAGGCTCAAGCACACACCAGTTTCAAGCAAGCCAAGGCCGATCGTGATGCAGCTCGCGCGACTTTCGATCAGTTACAAAAGGAATATGAGAAAGCGCAAAAAGATTTTCAGGAGCACTTAAACCAGCTCAAGGCGCAGCATCAGCAAGAGCGCAAACGCACACTTGATAAGGCCGGCGTGGATTATTTTGAACGCGACAGCGCCAAGATCGTCAAAAAAGCTGACGGCACCACTCAAGTTTACTACGGTGGACTTGGTGACGGTGACGGCCTAGGTCATGGACACACTACCCTGGATGCGCAAGGTAAAGTGACTTATGATCGCCAAGCGTTTGCAGCACATGGACGGCAGAATCATAAAGACAACCAACGAGGAAACTGGGGTGAGCGCATTTGGGGCACTATTGAAGGCCATGAAGTGACTGCACGTTTTGGTCGCGGTGCACGTAGTGATGAAACTTTAATTGCCGATGGATTGTTGACGCCTAAGGAATTCGATCGGCATCACAACCATTATGGTAATGACAAAAAGTATGGCGGTGGCCGCATCGAAAACATAAGCGGTGACCGTGGTGCCTACACTGGTCCTGGACATTAGTAATTGTAGCGTCGCTTGATTAGCGGCGCTTTTTGTTTTCAGTTAGCCAGTCTTTTGAATGAAGATAATCCAGATAATCACTTAACGCCTGTTCGGCCAGATGTTGGACTTCATGATTGGATTTAATATCACTTTCTTTCCAAATTAGAGCTTCGCTAAGATAAAACGATAATTCACAATAGTCTTTTTCGAGCGGATTATCAGGATCTCCAGTGGGGAATACTTGATTTAGCATATTCATGTACGAGTCAGCCATTTTTTGTAAGCTCTGGAAATCTTTAATGGTTTCTGCTTGTCTGATACACTCAGCTAGGTATTCGCCGTCGCTAATGACGTTTTCTATTTCCCATTTTTCATGTCTGGTCATATTCTTTATTATATCATAAAAGAGATTTTCGTCAAGTGCGCATTGATTGCTAAAAGTGGCTATAAGCAAGTAATGAATGTAATTTTGTTCAACAAATGTTTAACAAATGTAAAACAGTTTCGCCTGGAAAAAGTGAACAAAAATTTATAAATGAAAAACAAACATTAATTTATTAATCCAGAAATTGTGGAAAGCGGAGCTAAATTGTACACAAAATGCCCACAAAACGTATACATTTTGTCACTTGAGGAAAGGCTTGAGGTGTGGTATAATACCGTCATGTCTTTATCTATTGGGATCGTTGGTTTACCAAATGTGGGCAAGTCCACGCTTTTTAATGCGCTTTTGAAAAGCGAACAGGCACTCGCCGCCAATTATCCTTTTGCCACCATTGAGCCTAATATCGGGGTGGCGGCAGTACCTGATGAGAGGTTGGCGGTATTGGCGCCGATAGTGCACACGAGCACACTCAAGCCAGCAACAATAGAATTTGTGGATATTGCGGGCTTGGTCAAAGGCGCGAGCCAGGGTGAGGGCTTGGGAAATAAGTTTTTGTCTCATATCAAAGCCACGAGCGCGATCGCGCATGTATTGCGGGTTTTTAGTGATCCGGACATCATCCGGGAAGTGCCGGTGGATCCGGTGGCCGATCTGGAGACGGTGCGCACGGAGTTACAGTTGGCCGATCTGGAGATCTTACACCGGCAGGCGCCTCCCAAAGGGAGTGTGTCTAGCGAGGCGAAACAACGTTTTTCTTTGATAGGCCAATTTATAAAAGCACTGGACGCGGGAGAAAATATTGCGCGGGTGATAGAGACGCTCACGAGCGAAGAACAAGAAATCGCTCGCAAGATAGCGACGGAGCTTAATTTACTCACGCACAAGGCAGAGATTTTTGTACTCAATGTGGATGAGGCGAGCTTGGCGGAGAGTGATAAATTAGCCCGTGAATGGGCGGGAAAACTGCAAGTGCCGGCCGAGCAGATCGTGATTGTATCGGCCAAGGTGGAGGCAGAGCTGGCGAATTTGAGCGAGGCTGAACAAAGAGAATTTTTGGCGGAGCTGGGAGTGGCGGAGTCGGGACTGGACCGGCTGGCGCGGGTGGCGTATAAAACGTTGCAGTTACAGTCTTTTTTGACGGCGGGCGAGCTGGAGGTACGGGCGTGGACGATACCCGTGGGCTGCACGGCAGTGAATGCGGCCGGTGTAATTCATACGGATTTCATCAAGACCTTCATCAAAGCAAAAGTGGTCAGTTATGAGGATTTTGTGAGTTTGGGCGGCTGGAAAGCTGCCAGTGATGCGGGAAAAGTGCGGCTGGAAGGGCGTGATTACGTGATGCAGCCTGGAGACATTGTAGAGTTTGTGTTGGGCAAGTAAAAAAAGTTTTGCTTTAAAATTGCTGCTTGCATTTTGTAAATAAATACGTTAAAATGATTTTACTACTTGCAAATTGTGATTTGTGAGTGTAAAATGGTAAACGTATGTATGGTAACAAAAGATGAAGTAAGGAAAATATGGCAGATGACTTCAAAGCAAACAGTTTCGCGGGAGCGATGGGCGGCAAGCCGGTAAATGGGGGAGATGATTTATTGCCGCCAATGGCACCGCCACAATTTGGCGCGCCAGCTGGGCAAGCGGCAGCGCCTCGCCCGGCCGCGCCGGTAAACCGTCCGGCGGCAGGAGTAGTGCCGGCCGGCGCCCCAGTGATGCCGGAAAATAAACGGAGTGGTGATTTTGGCGCCGGCGCTCCCAAGCCGAGGGATTTTGGCGTGAGTGTCAATGAAAAACGTGAGCAGACTGGTTACGGCGTCAAGCCCAAAAAAGACATTTACCGCACCAGTGAGGAGCAAAAAGTGGAAGAGGAAAAATTGCGCAAGATGATTGCCAATGAGTACTTGACTTCCAGAGAGTTGCTTCGTGAAATTGGCGCCCGTTTTGATGGTCGGTTGACTTCAGATCAGATCACGGTACTGGTAGGCGAGGTACAAAAACGTGAGTACGAAAAACTCAAAAAAATGATCGCCAACCCCAACACTCAACCCGCTGATTTGCTCGGGCAGATCTCAATGGCGGAAATCACGCCAGCACAACAAAAAGAACTGTTGGAAATTTTGCAAAACCGTGAGGAAGTGAAAATCCGGGAGATGATCGATAATCGCCTGGTGAATGCGGCGCAACTTTTGGACCGGATCGCCACGGGTGAGCTTACTGATAGTCAGCGCAAAGATCTGATCGGAGCGGTGCAACAGCGTGAGGAAGAAATTGTCCGCGCTTACGTAGATAGCCAATATATGGATACGCGCGAACTGCTTAATATGGTAGCAGCTCGGGCGGATGGTCGGCTGGCCACGGCTCAGCGCCAACGCTTGATTGATCGCGTCCAAAAACGTGAGGAAGTGAAGATCCAAAAAATGATTGAAAATCCGTACTTAGAATCTGGCGAGCTTTTGCGCGAGATCACTTTGCGTGACGATGGTCGCTTGAGCCCGGCTCAGATCAAAGATCTGATCGGCTTAGTACGGCAGCGAGTATAAGTTAGTGAAATGAAAGTAGAAGTTAGAGATGAGAAGTGATATGACAAAACAAAGAATATCAAATGTCCTCGCTGTCGCCACGCTGGCGCTAGTGGTGGGGGCAGGCGCCGGAGTGCTGGCACAAGGCTCGGGCGTGAGATTGGCGACGGGCGTACATGCTCAGGGTCTGCCAAATACACCGATCCAAAACAGCGTGACGGCTTCCGAGGCATCCACCAATGACGGTGTGTCGATTTTAAACGGCGTCACGGCGACTACGACCTCGGTGAGCGTGACGGGAGATGTGACCCGCAATAGTTCTATCCACACCAATTTGACGGTGGGCTTTCCTTTTGAAGTTTCCGTGCCCAACGGCTCAGTGCGGGTATTGATCCCGACGGCCACGGACGGCGCGAAGGCGGTTTCTGACGAAGCGCAGGAAAATGCTTTCATTTTGCCAAAACAGTATCTGGATGGCAGTAATAAAATTGACAGCACAAAGATCGCCAACATGTTTACCTGTCCGGGTAACGGGGCGACGACTGGCGGCGCGAATTTCTCCGCTACCAACGCACAAGTGATCCTTTATGACACGCAGACCGAGCGCTACTATGATGACGTGGCGATGGATGCGACGAGTGTGAATGATGGTACGGCGGATATTTCGGTAACTGCTGGTAGATTTGCCCGGTACATCGCTTATACTTGTACTTATACTGGTACGCCGATCAGAGGTGGGGCGGTGAGCAATGATAATAAAGATAATGATTATCAAATGGTAGTCAAAGATCTGATTAATCCCAAGGCAAATCCGTTGACGCAGAATTTGGATAACAAAGCGATCACCACGCCGGCTCGGGTGCAGATGTTTTCTACTCAGACCAATACCTCTGACGTGATGCACATGACCAGCGATATGCCGGTACTGATCAGCACCGTGATGCAAGATGTATTGGTGAAGGCACGGGTGGATTACTCGCTCACTTTCCGTGTAGACGGGGTGGAAGCCAATGATGACACGATCAAATGTGCCAATAAGCCCAATGTTTCAAGCACACCGCTCAAGATCGACTACGGTTCGGCGAGTGTGGGCGTGCCGGTAGATGCGGCGCAGCGTCTTTTCGTCAATTCCTCGGTGACGGGCGGTTATAAGATCACGATGACGCAAAACCGTAACATGCGTCGTCAGGATACGCTCAATGATCTGCGGGATAATACCACGTATAAGAAACTTTGTTATGCTGATTACACTGTGGATCGTGGTACTGATCCTTACACCATCAACCGTGACTGTATTCCGAACTTAGGTTGGAAGACCGACATGCGGCCTGATACTTCCATAGCTTGGGACGGTACCGGTTTTGGTTACACAGTGGCGGTAGATACGCACGGAGCGACGACTGAGAATTTCAGCAATACTCCTACGGTCAACAGTATCTTTGAAACTGCTGGCACTTCTGACGGTAGTATGGTAGAGGCTGGCGGTAAATATTACACCCGCTTGGCTACCCGCGACAATACTGGCATCGTCGGGGTGATGGACCAAGACAGCAATACTGAGGATGAACCGATTGTGGTGGCCCAAAGCAAACACATCGCTGATGGTGATTACTATGATGTGTGTTACCGCTTGGCTGTAGACGCGCAAAATAATGCCGGTGTCTACGACAATGAGGTGACTTATACCATCACTGCGTCTCTATAAACGAGTAGACGAAATGCAAACCCCGCTCAAATTGGGCGGGGTTTTGGTAAAAAGCGTGGTATAATACACCTAAGCCAGTTCGCTTGGCGCGGCCAAGTCCAGAGAACCGAGCTGGTGGGGTATAGGTAAGGGCGCGAAGCGCCAGAAAGGTGAGATGCTAGTGGAGAGAAAAGATGAGGTCCGCCAGTATGAGATCACGTATTTAGTGGGCAGTGCTTACACCACGGCGGAGATTAATTCTATCCGGGATAGTGTAGTGGCGATCATTGGTCGTGAAGGCGGTGAGATTGTAGAAACTCAAGATTGGGGCAAAAAAGAACTTGCCTATGTGATCAAAAAAGACGGCAAACGCTATAATGAAGCCCTTTACACGCACCTGATCGTGAAATTGACTGCTTCTAAAGCGCGTGAGGTGATCCGGAGCATCGAGCTCAAACGTGAAGTGATCCGCAGCTTGATGATCGAATGTGAGCCTGGTAAGTCAGCAGAGGCAGCAGCTGAAAAATCACAAGCATAAAAAGATTGTATTTAGTAATAAGCAAAGGATTTTGGTAAAGGGAAAAGGATATGTCGACGAGATCACTCAATAAGGTAATGTTGATAGGTAATCTGACGCGCGACCCAGAGGTACGTTATACGCCCAAACAAGTGGCGGTGGCGACTTTTGGCTTGGCCACTAATAGAGAGTGGTCTGGAGCTAACGGTGAAAAGCAATCAAGCGTGGAATTTCATAATCTAGTAGCCTGGCAAAAACTGGCCGACATCTGTAAATCATATCTGCACAAAGGCGATAAGATTTATGTGGAAGGTCATTTACAGACTAGAGAGTGGAAAGCGCAGGATGGCTCTAGCCGGCGGACGACGGAAATAATTGTAGAAAACATGATCATGTTGCCGCGTGGCGGCAGTAGCTATGGCGGCGATATGGGCTATAGCGGTAGCGCCAGCGCGCCAGCGATGAGCGAGAGCGATGATGCGATGAGCTCCACAGCGGGCGACGACATGCCTATGGATGATGAAAGCGATATTCCTTTTTAGGCCGAAAATAAATGCATTAATGATAAAATAGAAAGAATTATGAGAAAAGCAAGACGAGAAACCGCTCCAAGAGTGAGCAAGACGTTAAAATCTACGATTGATAAGGATTACGTTTTTAGTTATAAAAACGTGGAAGTACTCAAAAACTTCATCACTGGTCAGGGTATGATCATGCCGCGAGTGCGTACCGGTTTGACGCAAAAACAACAACGCCAGCTCGCGATCGAGGTGAAGAGAGCCCGGCACCTGGCATTGCTGCCCTTTGTGCAAAATGCTTGATGTACCGGTGTTTTTGAGTCAGGAGACTAGAGGGTAAGATGGTAATAGGTAGAGGCCAGAGACTAAGGAAAATGGACTTGCTGGGGCGGTTGCTGTCAGCGGTGCTTTTGATCGCTATTGGCGGCGTGGGCGGTTACTATTTTTCTACGACGGGGACGGTTTTTGGCTTGAAAGTGCCGTTTTTGGAAGAAAACGCCGTCCCGGTGTATAGTCTCTCTTACTCTGGCCAGCCACAAAAGTACGAAGACGTGAACTTTGATCTTTTTTGGGGCGTGTGGGAATTGCTGGAAAAACGCTACTACAAAAATGGCGAGATGGATGTCAAAAATATGGTAGATGGCGCCATTTCGGGCATGGCGGCAGCTTTGGGTGATCCGTACACACTTTACATCCCACCGGCCTATAATGCCATTAATGAAGGCGATTTGAGCGGGAGTTTTGGCGGGATTGGCGTGGAGTTGGCTTATATTGACGGATTGGTGGGCGTCGGCACGCCGATTAAAGGTACGCCGGCAGACAAGGCAGACTTGCAACCTGGTGACGTGATCGTACACGTAAAGGATAAAGCCGCGGGCATAGATGAAGATACGCTCGGCTGGACGCTCACAAAAGCGCAAACGGTGTTGCGTGGTAAGGTGGGCACCGAGCTGGAGCTGACGGTCTTCCGTGAGAATTACAATAATAATGAGCCTTTTGAGGTGAAGATCACTCGTGAGGAAATCAAGGTGGATTCGGTGACACTGGAATATAAAGATTTGCCAGACGGCCGGCGAGTAGGTTACTTGGGATTGTCACGCTTTAGTGAGCGGACGTATGACGAGTGGAATGAAGCTGTGGGCGATCTGGTGGTCAATAAAAAACAATTGGCCGGCGTGATCTTGGATCTGCGCAATAATCCGGGCGGGTATTTTAATGAAGCGATCCATGTGGCCAGTGAGTTTATTGCTGACGGCGTGGTAGTGACGGAAAAGGGACGCGAGACCAGCCGTGATTACCGCGCTACTGGCGGCGGGCGGCTGACAGATATGAAAGTGATCGTGCTGGTCAATGGCGGCAGTGCTTCTTCTTCAGAGATTGTCGCCGGGGCGCTTCGAGATAATAAACGTGCCACCTTAGTGGGCAGCAAAACTTTTGGCAAGGGGTTGATCCAAGAGCGGATAGACTTGGTCAATGATGCAGCGCTCAACGTGACGGTGGCACAGTGGATGTTGCCTGGTGGTGATTGGTTGGACAAAGAAGGCATAGAACCGGATGTAGTGGTGGAAGAGGACCGAGAAACGCCAGCAGATGAAGTTTTGGATCAGGCACTCTCGATGTTTTAGCGATGCAAAGATCTTACGCTTTATACCTGCAAATTACTGGCGGGATTTTGGGTGGATTATTACTGGTAATTGGCTGTTTGTGGGCATTTCGCAGCCGGGCGCTGGAGTCGAAGCTGGGTACAAGTACGGATACCAGCTCCCAGCAAGCATACACTGACGAGAGAGCACGCTTGGGCTGGATCGGCGGTAGCGATGGTGGTGTGAGCTTAGGTGTGGGCGTACTGGTGACAGACAAGCAGGTCATGAGTGCGGCACATGTGCTGACGCTGGCGCAGGCGGGGGCTTTTTACCGGCCGGGGCGGGAAGCGTTACCGCTGGGAGACGTCGTCCATGATGACGGGCGCGATCTGGCGTGGGCAAGCGTGGAGGAGCAAGACGGGATAGGGGACGTCCAGATCGCGAGCGAGGTGAGTGACGGTGAGCCGGTCTATATGTGGCTTTATCAAGACGGTGATTGGCAGCGGGAGACAGGTGAAGTGAGTAACAGTAGCGCCGCGATACAGTTGCGCCAAACTTGGGGCGAGGTAGTGGCAGACAGTGTGGAGGTGGTGAGCGTGGTGATGGAGAATAATTTGGGCGACTCGGGGGCGCCAGTGTGGAATGAAAATGGGGAGCTGGTGGGGATTTTGATCGGCGTGGATCTGGAAGACGTGCGCGTGAGTTATGTGGTACGCGCAGATGAAAGATGGCTGGGAGCGGGGAGATGAAAAGACCGATACCGTTGCTGGCGGCAACTTGGCTGTGGCTGAGTGCGGCAGTAGGGACAGTGTGGGCAGATGGAGATATTTTTTTGTTATCGCAGGTGCGGGGGACGGAATGCTGTGATGTGGGATCGGCTGATAATTTGCGAGTGCAAATGGAGACAATAATTGGTAATTATGGCTATCCAGCGCATTTTTTGTGGCGGTATGACGCTTTGGCAGACGAAGAGATGCTGGAGGTCTGGCGGCAGCTGGCGAGAGAGAATTTCACGCCAGGATTGTGGGTGGAAGTGACGCCAAGCGTGGCGACAGATGCGGGCGTGATTTACAGAGGCGATGAAAGTAATTGGTATACGGCGCAAAATTCACTACTGGTGGGCTATACGCCGGCTGAGCGGCGCCAATTGCTGGACGTGATGATCACTCGGTATCAGGAAACTTTTGGTGATGCGCCAGTCTTAGCAGGTGCCTGGGGGATTGACTCGGCGAGTCTGGCTTATTTGCATGATCAAGGTGTACAGGTATGGATGAGTGTGCGTGAACAGGCGGGTACAGACTCTTTTACTCATCTGGGCGGTCCGACTCATTATCCTTATTTTGCCAGCCTGGCGTGGTATTTGGTGCCGAGCGGTGACCCAAATGATGTGCTAGTGATCAAGCATACGATCACTGATCCTTATCATAATTACGGCGATACCACTTCAAGTTATACCTCGCAGCCAAATGATTACGCGCGGGCGGATTTGAATACCACCGATTATTTTGCGTCACTGCTGCGGGAGATGATGACACAAGAAACGGAGCGCGGTTGGGCAGTACTGGGTCTGGAAAACTCGATGGCAAGCGAATATCAGGAAGAATTTGTAAAGCAGCTGGAAGTCGTGAATGAATACCAGCGCAACACGGCCGAAGACATCCAAGTGGTGACGCTGGCGCAGGCTCTGGCACGTTTTCGTCGGGAGCCGGCAATGATACATGTGGTGATGGGGCGCGATTTTGTGGCGGCGCCACAAAATCGCGCTTATTGGATCGAGACGAGCCGCTACCGGTTGCGTTTTATCATGACAGATGAGGGACTAGTGCTTGATGACGTGCGTGTGTATGATGAGGGATTTGTGGATTTTTATACTGATGTACAGGCAGAAAACGGGATGTATCAAATCGTGCCGCCAGTGATGGACGGGACGCTGGTACAGTATAGCGATCCGCAGGCGCTAGAACAGGATTTTTACTGGGTGCAGCCGGATGAGCCGGTGCGACGCGGGTGGCGCTGGCCGCAGATCGCGGATGAAATCCAGTTGGAGCGCATTGCCGGGAAAGTGGTATTGACGTATCACGCTCCTGATCAGAGTGAAGTGAAACTGGAGTTTGACGAGCAGACGTGGTGGAGCAGTGTGGAGCCTGAGAAATTGCCAGAGCCTGAGTTGGAGTTGGAACAGATTTGGGCGGCGAGCGATTATCCGGTGGGGCAAGTGATGAGTGAAGATGACGGCGGGTGGAGGTTTAGTTATGTGAGCCGGCCGGAGATGCTTGTCGGCGCGCGGGAAAAATACCGATCCGTCTTGCAGCCAGAAATGACTGAGGCGATGCGGGAAATAGTGGTGGGTAGCCAGGAGGAAAAACCGGCGGGAGCTGACAGCGTGGGAGATGGGGCAAGACAGTGGTGGCAGTGTCTGTGGCATCCGAGCTGGTGGTGGCGGTGCTTGAAGGGGTAGCGGTGAAGTATTGATGAGTTTTTGTTTTGTGTTTTGAGTGAATATATAAAATGAGTTTGTTTTTTGTCTGTAAAAATATGTGCGCACTTTCCAGAAGAAAACGTTGCACGTTTGTTTAACATTTGTTAAACAAAACATACAAAAAGTGAACGGTAAAAATTGCCTCTTGCAAAATGGGATGAGTGTGGTAAAATACACCTGAGTCCGACAGACTTAAGATCCGCGTTATGACAGCGGGACAGTAAAAAACAAAACGACTTATGAGAGCAATTCCGTAAATTGTTTCGTTTTGTTATGTCGGACTCAATGAACAGCCGGGATCGCTCTCACGTCTAGTGGCGGTCTCCAGAGAAAGAAAGGAACTGTATGTGCACGGTAGGGCGGGTCTTTTTGGTGGCAGTTTTACTTCTCCCTTTCATGAGTAGAGACAGGCTAGACGTAGTCCAAGTCAAGAGGAGAGGAGTGAGCATGGTAGGTGCTGCTACTTCTACTGTTACCACCAAAAAAATTAAAGATGTGCAGCCGGGTGAAGTCATCCAGATCGGCTCTACCAAATTCGTAAAAATTGCCGCTAACCGTTATCAAGCCATAACACCGTATACCTGTGCTGACCCCGTCCTCACGTATGCCGGAGCGGTCAAGAATTTTGATTACACCGGCAGCGAGCAGACTTTTACGGCGTACGCCGGGTGTCAGTATAAGCTAGAGGTGTGGGGAGCAGCTGGTGGCGGATGTGACAGTCAATCCTCTAGTAGTCACAGAGGTCTAGGCGGTTATTCTTACGGCGAATTATACACTCAATCTACAGCAACATTATATGTCTTTGTTGGTGAACAAGGTGGCACACGTGGTAATGGGTTGATCGGCGGCTGGAATGGAGGCGGGAATGGTAACAGATTTACTGCTCGAGTTGACAATGATAATGAAAACGGACATGGTGGCGGCGGCATGACGCACATTTCATTAACAAATAACTTGGCTACCACGTCTTGGAATCCAGACGGCACATTAATCGTAGCCGGAGCAGGCGCAGGTGCAGACAATTTACAGTGCGGTTTATCTAGTGATGATGGATCTGGAGGCTATGGTGGCGGCAGTAATGCAGGTAATGGTTACCAAGAAGGAAGCCTGTATGGCAACTCTGCTGGCACGCAAATATCTGGTTATAAACAAGGAGTCGGCGATCCCGCTCCCAGTTATAATGGTGGTTATGATTATGGCGGTGCTGGCGCCGGTTGGTACGGTGGCTACAGCGTGTGCAGGTATACGGGTCCGGCAAATTGCGGTGGCGCTGGCGGTAGTGGTTGGATTTATACAGCAGCTACATATTCTTACTGGAAAGCCAATGGCGCTGGCGCTTCAGGAGTAAACTGGACTGTGCCCACCACATTTTATCTGCAAAATGCCGCTACCATTGCGGGAAATGCATCTTTCCCCACGCCACATGGCGACAGTGAAACAGGACATGCTGGTCACGGTTATGCCCGCATTACCCGCCTCAACTAACTACTTCTCCCCTTTTGCCACCGAGTGACTCCTCCCCTCCGCCGCATGGCGGCACCTCCCCTCCAAAGGGGAGGAGTTAGATGAACTTGACGCTTACACTCTTTCTACTTTTTAGATGT
>JAZQJV010000008.1:0-6277 GCA_045541795.1 Patescibacteria group bacterium
CCTCCCCTCCGCCGCATGGCGGCACCTCCCCTCCAAAGGGGAGGAGTTAGATGAACTTGACGCTTACACTCTTTCTACTTTTTAGATGTACCTTGCGCCCCACTGTATGGTGGGGCGCAAGGGTAATACTTGCAAAAAGTAACGAGATGTGGTATAATATGCTTATAATCACTTGAGTGAGAGCGTCGTCCTCTTGACGTAGATTGGGAGGCCGGCGCTCAAAGTTATACGATGAAAAACGATGTGCACCGGCGAGGTAAGTATAGTGGCTTAGAACCCCATGAGCAGAGTACTGTGGATTATTTTGTTAACCTTGGTAGAAAGGTGAAAATTATAATGCCAGTGCGTACTCCTGGCGTGCGTTCGCCTGATTTTGTAATGGATGGTGTGGCGTGGGAAGCAAAGGCTCCGCAGACGGCGAAGCGCCAAACGATAGAACACGTTTTTGCCCATGCAGCCAAGCAATCGCCATTTGTAATTTTTGATTTACGTGCCACAAAATGTAAAACTGCGCAATCACTTTTGGAATTTAAATTTGAAAAGTCTAAGCGTGTACGACGGATGAAAATTATCACGAAACAAAGCCATTTGCTCGAATATGATAAGTAAGTATTTTTTTTGAGAGTTTGTTTTTCATTTGTAAAAATATGTATGCAGTTTCCAGAAGAAAACGTTGCACATTTGTTTAACATTTGTTAAACAGAGTAGACGAAAAGTGCACAGGTAAAAATTGCTTCTTGCAAAATGAGATGCGTATGGTATAATACGTTTGTCACAAGTAAAAAGAAGGCAAATGAAAGGAGATAACAATACCAGTTACAGCACCAAACCCCATGCGTATAACAGGGACCTTTGGGTAAGCATAGCTCGGACGTAGAAAAAAGGACATGACATTTTTGGCGGGGTAGCGCCGGAGCGGATTGCTTTGAGTTACTCCTGAATGCCTTTTGATGACTTGTGACGGCCAATGGTCGTGTCCTTTTTTTGCGTAAGCATTTTGCTGATGAGAAAAAGAGAAAGGCGGATATGACGCACGTTTTGGGGCGGGTCTTTTTGGTGGCTACTTTACTTCTTCCCTTATGGAGGGGAGACGGGCTGGGCGCGGCTCAAGCCCAGAAGGGAGGGGCGAGCAGAGTCGACGCTGCGACTTCTACCCTTACTACCAAAAAGATTAAAGACATTCAACTTGGCGAAGTTATCCAGATTGGTGACAGTAAGTTTGTCAAGATTGGGGCTAATTCTCTGATGATGGTGGAGCGCTTTAATGGCACTTGTACTGATCCTACGCTTGCTACTACGGGCGCCATCAAAAATTTCGCATATACAGGGAATTATCAAACTTTTACTGCTTATGCTGGTTGTTTGTATAAATTTGAGATGTGGGGTGCGCAAGCGGGTGCTTGGGGAAGTTCTGTCAATGCAAAATATGGCGCGTATGTATCTGGTAACATTGCTTTTACTGCGAATACGTCGCTGTACGTATACGTTGGGCAAGGTTGGGCGGCCAAAAATACCAAATCCTTTAATGGTACTACTGCCAGTAATGGTGATGGCGATCCTGGCGGCGGCGCTACTGATGTCCGCACGGTCGGCGGCACTTGGACAAATATTAATTCCTTGCGTAGTCGGATTATTGTGGCTGGAGGTGGAGGTAGTGCTTGCTATAGAAGTGACGGCTGTGGCGCAACTTCTGGCGGTTCTGCTGGCGGGTTAATCGGATATAGTAGCAGTTGTAATGGACAAACCAATACTGGAGGTACTCAAGTTTCTGGTGGCTGGACGGCTCCTAATGGTGACTACAGTGCTACATTTGGTATTGGTTCTGCCTGGGGAGCTACTGGTGGTGGTGGCTGGTATGGTGGCGGTGGGGCAGCTCATGCTTACGGATCGGGTGCTGGCGGCTCTTCTTACATTTCTGGTCATACGGGCTGTGTGGCCGTGACGTCATTAAGTGATACTACACCTAAAACCGGTTGTACCACCGGTACGAGTGATAATGTTTGTTCGCTGTCGCCGACAGGATTGAGTTTTACTGATACCGTGATGATTGATGGCAACGGTTACGCTTGGACAAATGTGAAAGGATCGCTCAAGCAAATGCCGAATCCAGATGGAGGTTATTATGGTGCTGGTTTGGGTCGCACGGGACATGGCTATGCCAGGATTACGAGGCTTAATTAGTAAAACTCCTCCCCTTCGCCGCATGGCGGCACCTCCCCTCCAAAGGGGAGGAGTTAGATGAACTTGACGCTTACACTCTTTCTACTTTTTAGATGTGCTTTGTGCCCCCCCGATGGGGGGGCACAAAGGTAATACCGGCAAAACGTGCACTCGCAAGCCGATGGCGTTTTCTTCTTTTCCTGTGGTATAATATGCCCGGTATGACGAAATTGATTTTGACTGGCGTGACGCCGAGCGGTAATAGTTTGCATATTGGTAATTACTTTGGGGCGCTGAAACCATTGGTAGATTTGGGCAAAACCGGTGCGAATGTCTATTGTTTTGTGTCTGATTTACACGCTCTCACTACGGTGCAAGATCGCAAACAGCTGGCCGAAAATATCCGCAACGTGATTTTAAATTATCTGGCGTGCGGGATTAAAGGCGATAACTTCGTATTTTTCCGCCAAAGTAGTGTGCCGGCACACTGCGAGCTAGAGACGATTCTGACGAATTTTGTGACCCTGGGACAGATGAAACGAATGCATGCCTATAAAGACAAGCTGGAAAAAGGCGTGAAGGGCGAGAGTATCAATATGGGGCTTTTTAATTATCCGATTTTGATGGCGGCTGACATTTTGGCCTATAATGCCCACGGCGTGCCGGTGGGGGCGGATCAAAAACAGCATCTAGAAATTGCCCGTGACATCGCAGAAAACTTTAATAAAAAAACTGGCCGTGAGGTTTTCCGGCTGCCCGAGCCAATCATTGATGACAAAATCGGGCGGATCGTGGGTACAGACGGCGAGCGCAAAATGAGTAAATCGCTGGGCAATGTGATCGGGATTTTTGACGACTACAGCGTGATCGAAAAACAGATCATGAGCTGTTATACGGATCCGGGACGGATCAAAGCGACTGACCCGGGTAAAGTGGAAGGGAATCCGGTCTTTTTTTATCATGAGTTGTGGAATGAGGATAAAGATGAAGTGGAGGAACTTAAAGCGCGCTACCGGGCAGGCAGCGTGGGTGACGTGGAAGTAAAACAGCGGCTTTTGGCGGCACACCGCAAATATTTCGCGCCGATCCGGGAGCGTAAGCAGTTTTTGGAAGAGAATCCGCTGGAAGTGCAAAAGATTTTGGATAACGGAGCGGCGAGAGCGCGATTGACCGCCAGCATCACGCTGGCAAAAGTGCGAGCGGCTTTGGGACTGGATGGTGCTTTTGTGCCGATGGGCGAAATGCTGGAACAGCCGCGACCAGAGATCAGTTTTGATGACTTTTTGCGTGTGGAATGGCGCGTGGGCCGGGTGATTGAGGCGAGTGAGCCGGAGTGGAGTAAGAAATTAATCGAACAAAAAGTGGATTTTGGTCCGCTGGGTGTGCGCACGATCTTCTCGGCACTTCGCTCCTGGTATACGGCGGCGGATTTTACGGGGAAAAATTTGGTGTACGTCACTAATATCCCGCCACGGAAAATGGGGGAAAGTAAGAGTGAGGGGATGATCGTGGCCGTGGAAAGACCAGGAGCGGCACCAGAGCGTTGGGAAGTGAGTAGTGATGTGCCGGCGGGGACGGTGATCGGCTAATTGCGACAAAAATGCGACAGTTAATGCGACAAAAGCGTGACACGGCGAGTACGGGCGCGGCATGAGGGCGTTGTCTCAAGGCTGCGCTTATGGTAAAATAGGGGAAATGAAAAAGTGGTTACTGGTGACGATTTTTTTGCTGGCACTGAGTGTGGGGCGAGTGAGTGCGGCTGGTCGACCGCCGGCGCTTGGGGTGCATATTTTGCACCCGGGAGAAATGAGTGATGCTATTTCTTTACTCAAAACAGAAGATAACCGCGATCAATGGACGTATGTAACGATACCTTTGAGTCTTGATGATTTGGGGCGACATGACGAGTGGCAGGGAGCTTTCGCGGAGGCGAAAAAGCGCAAAATAAATCCGATCGTGCGCCTCACGTCGCGTTTTGACCCACAGACGGGAGCGTGGGCAGTGCCTACCAGAGGAGAAATTATCCAGCTGTTTGCTTTTTTGTCTGACTTGGAGTGGCCGCGCAGTGAAAAGTTGGTGATTGCTTTTAATGAACCTAATCATGCGAGTGAGTGGGGCGGACGGCTGGATCCGGGTAGCTATGCGCGGGTGTTGGAATTTGTGATCCAGTGGGCGCATACGGAGTTTAATGATTACCGGATTTTGCCGGCGGGGATGGATTTGGCGGCGCCCAATGGCAGTGAGACGATGGCGGCTTTTGATTTTTTGGCGGGGATGCTAAGTGAGCGGCCGGAGATTTTTGCGCACATAGATTATTGGAATTCTCATTCTTATCCCAATCCGGCTTTTTCTAGTTCGCCGGCAGCGACGGGGCAAAATAGCTTGCGCGGTTTCCAGCATGAGCTGGCTTGGTTGGAAGAAAAGGCGGGCGTGAGTAAACAAGCGTACATCACGGAGACCGGTTGGGATGCAAATAGTAAGACGACAGCGCATCTAGACGAATGGTATCAGACGGCGTGGCGGGAGATTTGGGCGGATAAACGGGTGCTGGCGGTGACGCCTTTCGTGTTGCGGGGTGATCCGGGGCCTTTCTCCGGGTTTACGCTCATCGATAAGGATAATCGCCAAACTCGCCAATATGAAGCATACCGAGCAGTAGTGGAAGAAAATGGGCGGGCATATCGGGAATATATTGGATCTTTCCACGTGCCGAAGTTTTGAGACTCAGTGAAAACAGGCGTGGCAAAAATTCGTCAAGAGCCGAAAATTGCTACTTGCAAATGGTAAACTTTATGTTATAATAATGACTGCTAAGATTAATCGCTAACTGGAAAGGAGTCTAAGCGCCTAAGGTAAGATGAAAAACGACAATGATCACTCCTACCGATCATTATTTTATCCGAGCCTACGGGTGATGGAGCAGGGACGAATGAATTCTGGCATTCTGTACGCAATAAGACAGATGATTCATTTGCCCGGAGTTTAGTACAGAATGTTTCCATTCCAGTGTATTAATCTTAGCAACCGGGAGCGAAAGCGTTGAATCGTCTGTCTTTAGTATCTGGACGAGTTTACGCCGCCGCCTGGTAAATCTAAAATAGTGAGAAAGGCGGATATGACGCACGTTTTGGGGCGGGTCTTTTTGGTGACATTGATAGTAACTGGAAGCGAGTTCATCGCCATTGCCAGAGGGGAGGGAAGTTATGTAAATACAGTCTATGCAGCCGCTTCTACCACTACTACCCGCAAACTCATTGATACGCCACTAGCATCTGTGATCGGCACTAGTGGACAAGTAAAGTTAGTGCGCACGGCTGCTAATACTTGGCAAGCAACTGGTAATACAAATTGTCCCGATGGTGTCACTTACCCCAATGCTTACGCCAAATGTTTCACCTCGGCGAGCGCCTATAGCCAGCAGTGTACAGGCTCTAATTATTGCGGTGACAATACTAGTTGGAATAGCAGTACTAACAAATGCACTGGTACTCCAGCTACTGATTACTGTGGCGCTGGTACTAAGTTTGACACTGTGGTGAATAAATGTATTATTTGTACTACTCCATCATATTCATCATATAGTTACGATAGTGCCACCTCTTCATACAAAGACGATTGCAATAACACTGGTTACTATCTTGGTGCCGATGGTTCCTACTATACCGGCTGTAATGGGACATTGAGTGGTGGTTTTTGTTGGGATACCTTGGATAATAATACTTATACTTGGGCAAATAGAAATAATGGTTGCGATAGTGGTTACTCTGTGCCGACCACAGCCCAGTTTAACACATTCTTGTCAAACATGGGCACCAAAAGCCAGATTTACACAGCTTGGGGTCTCTCTTCTTCTCGTAGATTTTGGTCTGCTACGGAGAACGACAGTACCAACGCGCACTACATGTACGTAGACTCGACATTCACCTACATCAACTACTACAGTGGCAAGGGTAACCAAGGCCATGTCCGTTGCATACGTTATAGCTCAGGCAGTGGCAGTAACATCCCTATTTAAGTCAGCAACTTTCTCTTTCTACTTTTTAGATGTGCCCGCCCCCCCCTCAAAAGGGCGCCGCGGGGTTTTGTGCGTACACCAAGCTTCGGGAAATCTAGCATT
>JAZQJV010000009.1:0-84492 GCA_045541795.1 Patescibacteria group bacterium
CTTCTCCCACGGCGATGTTCTTGATTTTCTTGGTAGTGGTGGTAGAGGTGGCCGCTAGTACCTCTCCACCAGCTCTCACGAGCTGGTCCCCCTCTCCTAAGTAGGAGAGGACAATAAAGAAAATATGTGCCAAAAAGACCCGCCCCAAAACGTGCGTCATGCTCGCCTTTCCAATTATTCTTGATTTACCAGGAGTGCGGCCAAATTCGTCCAGATACTAAAGACAGACGATTCAACGCTTTCGCTCCCGGTTGTCAAGCTTAATACTCTGGAAAAGGAAAACTTCTGTATTAAACTCCGGGCAAATGAATCATCTGTCTTATTGCATACAGAAATCCACAGTTCATTTGCCCATGCTCCATCACCCGTAGGCTCGGACAAAATAATGATCGGTAGGAATGATCATTGTTGTTTTTCATCTTACCTTAGGCGCTTAGACTCCTTTCCAGATAACGATTAAGCTTGACGGTTATATTATAGCAGGAAATTCCTAGTTGTCAAGCGGGAAATTGATCAAATTTTATGACCAAAAAAGCAAAAATCACTGCACACCCGAGACCGGTTTCAAGTGAATCTCCACCCAGTGTGAGCCGACGATAAGTTCATCTTGATTTACGAGGTAGGTAAATTTAATAGGCGTACCGTTAAGGGCAGCACCATCAATAGCGTCGGCATAAAGATAGAAATTATCATAGGTACCGGTAAACTCGCGGCCGAGAAGATTGACGCGGACCTTGGAATCCGCCAAAAAGTCAATATCAATAGTAGCGCCAGCCTGCGCGAGCGCCTCGAGGTCTTTGGGTTGGCCGTATTCATACATCGTGGTAGCAGTATAGGAAGTACCGGATGCTGGTGCGACTTGATCGGGGTGATTTTTAATTTCCTCAGCGAGGTTGAGGGTCTGATGACCGCCGCGTGCCATTGCGGCCGCTTGTTCATCACTGGTCACTTGCGGTAGCCCCAAAGCCGCAGCCATAGAAGCAAGGGTCTGGTTACTATTGTCCCATTGGCCAGAGGCAGAAGCCTCTGAACTGTCGACAGGCTGAATGCTAGAATCAGTAGTGAACTGGTCGGCGTGCCGGCGCAGCAGTAAGCCAAAAAATATCATCACCACTACAATAATCGCTCCGGCCCAGAAGATGTGATTTTTGTGATTAATGATCGACTGCATATTGCCTTTCTCCATTTTCTGATTATATCACGAAGGATGACAAATTGAGGTGGCAAAATGAAAAATGTTTCCCGCACTTTTCACGAAAAATGGAATCGGGGAAAATTTATGAGATCAGAAAATGGAGGAAATGAGGCCATTTAGAAAAGATTTGGCGCAATTTTTGGCAAAACGCAAACTGCGATTTAGGGCCTGATAGCGGAATAAAATTACATGCTGCGGTAATAATGCGGCAAAAAGATGAAAGAATTTGAAAGAATTGTGTGGATAATAAGCCCAGTTATAAAGTAGCCAGAAAGAATTATGGCAGAACAAAATAACGTCAAGAAGTATAAGGATTATACTTCACTCAAGGCTTGGCAAGTGGGTCATGAGATCACCATCCAGGCGGAAAACGCTCTCGAAGAGTTTGTGTCCGATCCCCACTTGAGTTACTGGTGCAATGATCTTTTGACGGCTTACCGCGATAGCGTGGTACAGGTGATCGAAGCCTTTTATAAAAGAGCCAGTGGTGATAAGTTGCGCCGATGGGAAGCGGCCAATTTTTACATCAATAAAGCTTTATATACTATCCAGATGGGCCGTGAGGCGGGCTGGTGGCAGCTGGATGATTTGGAAAAATCTACCAAGCAGTATGCAGATATTGGCCGTGGTTCCGCATATTATTTTGTGAAAGAAATTGCAAAGGAAAAGGAAGGCCAAACTGACTAAAACTGGTCACGCAAAACTCGCTTTGTTGTGATAAAATCAGGGCAGTAACGGAAAGGAAACATGAGTAAAGAAGAAAAAACTACCGATAAGAAAACTACAGGGGCGACGAGCAACAGTGAGCTTTCGGCTGCTGACAAAGCGAAGTTGCAAGCGGTAGATGCCGCCGTAGCGCAGATTGAAAAACAATTTGGCAAGGGCTCAATCATGAAAATGAATGAAGGGCTCAAGATGGCGAGTATACCGGTAGTATCTACCGGGTCGTTGGCTCTCAATTTGGCTTTGGGCGTAGGCGGTTTCCCGAAGGGGCGGATCATCGAAATTTACGGGCCGGAGGCTTCTGGTAAAACCACGATCTGTCTGCACGCTATTGCTGATGTGCAAAAAAAGGGCGGTATAGCGGCATTTATTGATGTGGAGCATGCTCTGGATCCCGTACGCGCCGAAAAGATCGGTGTGGATTTATCGAAGATGTTTATCTCGCAGCCGGATTACGGTGAGCAGGCACTAGAAATTGCTGAGACCTTGATCCGTTCTGGCGGCGTAGACATCTTGATCGTCGACTCGGTGGCAGCACTGGTGCCCAAGAGCGAAATTGAAGGTGAAATGGGTGATCACCAAATGGGCGCACAAGCGAGATTGATGTCGCAGGCGATGCGTAAACTGACGGCGGCCATCAATAAGACTAAGACCTTAGTAATCTTCACCAATCAGATCCGGATGAAGATCGGGATCATGTTTGGCAACCCAGAAACAACTACAGGTGGTCAAGCGCTCAAGTTTTACGCCAGCCAACGGCTAGACATCCGTAAAGTCGGCAATATCATGGACGGCGATAAAATGGTCGGCACTAAGCACCGGGTAAAAGTCACCAAAAACAAAGTCGCGCCGCCATTTAAGATCGCCGAGTTTGAAATGGATCAAAACGGCATCTCGTGGACGGGTGACGTGGTGGAAATTGCCAGCCAGTACGGAGTGATAGAAAAATCCGGAAGTTTTTATAAGTACCAAGGTGAAGTCTTAGCTCAGGGCAAGGAAGCAACGAAAGCTGCCCTAGCGAGTAATCCGGCCAGACTGCGAGAAATTGAAAAAGCAATCTGGGCAGAGCTGAAAAAGCAAAACGGCTAAGCCCGCCGAGCGTGATGAAACCGGCAACCGAAAACAGGAAATGAAAACGGCGTCTAGAAGGCGTCGTTTTTGTATACTTTTTGGCTCTTGACTTGGCGGACTTTTTGCGTTATAAACGAGATATGCGGACAGACGTAAACCAGTTGATAAACGAGGCGACGCCGGAAGAAGAGGTCTTGCTGACTTCCCTTCGTGCGGGCGCGTGGGAAGAGTTTTTGGGGCAAGACGAGATCAAACAGGCGCTACAAATCGGTACGCACGCGGCCAAGGAGCGCGGCGAGGCATTGGATCACACCCTTTTTTACGGCCCGCCGGGACTGGGTAAGACGACGCTTTCGCATCTGATCGCTAAGGAAATGAATTCCAATATCAAAGTGACTTCGGGCACCGTGCTCACAAAATCCGGAGATTTGGCAGCGATCCTCACGAGCCTCGAGCCACGCGATGTACTTTTTATAGATGAAATCCATCGCCTGCCAAAAATTGTAGAAGAAACCTTGTATTCAGCGATGGAAGATTTTGCGCTAGACCTCGTGATTGGTAAAGGGCCAGCGGCAAAAACTGTACGCATTGACCTGCCGCCTTTTACTTTGGTTGGCGCCACGACCAAATTTGGCGCGCTGACCGGACCATTTCGAGACCGGTTTGGCTTAACTTACAGGCTGGCTTACTACACACCAGAAAAATTGCAGTTGATAGTACAGCGAGCCGGCGACAAATTGCAGCTGCACATAGATGATGACAGCGCTTACCGCATCGCCAAGAGGGGACGAGGAACGCCGCGGATCGCCCTCAAGCTGCTCAAGCGAGTGCGCGACTACGCTCAAGTCAAGCATGACGGACGTATCACGCCACCAATTACTGACGAAGCCCTGGATTTACTGCGGATAGACAGTTTGGGTTTGACGGAATCAGACAGGTTTTTGCTGGAGACGATCAAAGATAAATTTGGCGGCGGGCCGGTGGGGCTCTCGACGATCGCGGCAGCGACGAGTGAGGACGAAACGACGATTGAAGAAGTGACGGAGCCTTATCTGATCCAAATTGGTTTCATCCAAAAAACGCCTAAAGGCAGAGTGCTCACGGATACGGCGCTGGGGCATTTACGATAGATCATTTATACAGCGTAGTCCTACACCCATATGTTTTAACAAACCAAAGCCTCCTGAGAATTCTCCCAATATTTTAAAGTCCGCATTTGCCGGGTCAAAGCTCCATGATGTCCAGTAAAATCCGCCGTAATCCTGGGCGCTTATAATTCCAACATCATTGGCATAGCCTGCATAAGTAGAGTGCCAACCACCGTCAAAATGAAAGAAATTCTTATCACTATACTCAGCGCGTAGTTTATCATACTCAACTGCGCTCGGTACATGCCAACCAGCGGGGCACAAGCCAATTATCACGTCAGAGCGATCAGTGATCGCGCTGCCTCCATAGTATCCGTCAGCGCGTTGGGTCGCAGCTTGCCAAGTATACAGAAAGCCTGGATAGTCTTTGCTGGAACGACAGTCACCATACAATCCTGGTCCAACTTTATCAATAATACTTTTTGCTTGTTCTTTTTCAACTATACACGTTTTGCCGTCATCTTTGTAACCATACGCACAAAAATTATCCTTGTTACAGTTCTCTCCATATGCCAAGTTATCCACCATCCAGCAGCGACCATCAGCGAATTTACGAACTGGATATTGCTTACCATCTCTGGCATCTGTAAGCATAACTGTATCACTAACAAGTCCTGGTCGCGGAGTAGCGATTTCCGAACAACCGTTCCAATTTTGCATTTGGCCTTGTTGCTCACCTGTGATTTGTTGATAAACCAACTTTGTTTGACTGTCGTTTGCTTGGACAATGCCAGAGTTAATTTGAAGCTGTTCATCTGTTACTTCTTCAATGGAAGCAGTATCATTGACCTCTCCCATGGCAATGAGCAAATCCAAAATATCCGTCTCCTGACGCAAGCTGTCGTCACTAATGGCCGAAATTTCTCGACTCATGTAGTCGCGAAGTGTCTGGAAAATGGTGGCGTAATCGCTACTGACTGTAAGCGGCCGAGAACCCCGTTCCCAGCGGCCATCACTAAGTGACCAGCGGACAGGCCGGATACCCTCTGTGAGGTAATGCTGAGCGCCGATCGTGGACATATTACTGATTTTGACTTTGTCTTGATTGTAAGTAAGCATGTCATTATAACGGCTCGAGAGCAGCCAGTCTTTAATGACACTGGCATAACGGGCGAGCACGATGTCCTTTGCAATACCAGTGGTGCCAGAATTTATTGGTGTATCGGCAAAATTTACGATTTCTTCACTACCATCACGTATACCGTCACGGTCTTGGTAAGTCGTGCGGACACGGATTTGATCATTTGTAGCACCGGCGCGCTTTTTGAGCTGGAGCAATACCAGCCCACCTTTATTCTCTCCGTCCCTACTAGCAGAAGGATACAGCGTATTGACGGCCATGATTTTGCCAGTGGCTTGATCGGCTTCCGGCGAGCCGTAAACGTGCATGATTTCATAACCGGGCGCATCCACACTGAGCGTGAGGTCAAAAACTAGTGGCGTCACCATGTATTCAAACTCGTCAGCCAGACGTGCCTTAAATTCGAGCGCCGAGTGAACGGCATAGTAATTAGCACCGCGCATTTTGGTGAGAGCATCGATAAGCTCACTGTTGAGGTCGACGCCAACGCCAATAAAAGTAGTATATACCCGGTCGAGCGAGAGCTCACGCAGCTGACCAAAAAGTCCCTTTTCGCTCGTTTCACCTTGGTTAGGCATAGCGTCGGTGAGGAAAATCACCCTGTTGTCGCATTTAGTGTCTTTGAGATCAATGGTCTCAAACTGCTTGACTGCTTCCTGGATACCGACCGACATATTGGTACCGCCACGCGGCTTGATCTCCAGCACATGTTTGGCGATGGCATTCATGTCTGTATCCTTCACTTTGCGGAAGGGCTTGGCGAGGTAGGCTTGGTCATCAAAAAGGACGACGCTCAAGCGGTCTTCGTCTTCCAGATGTTCCATGAGATTGACTAAAGTTTCATTGGCGATTTCCATTTTGGAGCGAGTGTCATCGCTGCCGCGGTCGCCATCGTAATAATAGCCCTGAAAAGTGGAACCCATCGAACCGGAAATATCCATGACTACCATGAGATTGAGCGGTTTGCGCGCAAAATCTGATTCCTTGATACCGGAGTTGAGGCCAACCGAGAGGAAGTATTGCTCCTCGCCCGTGTACGGGTCGGCAGACTTGCTAGCAGTGTAGGACGGGCAGAAAAGCTTTTCGCACGGCTTAGTGATACCGGTATCAAAATAGTAATCATAAAAGAGTCCCTCATAAGTGATATCGGTGGGCTCAGGCAGGTAACCGTTTTTGATGTTTTCACGGAAATTATTGACGTCATTGGCTCCGCCCACAGCCAGGCCGATAGTTTCATCAGCCACGAAGGAGTCTATGGCCGCCATATTAGCACCGCTGCCGCTAGAGGGTAGCAACCTACTGACAGAAAGACCGGACTTCACGGCGGTATCTGTGTTAACTGCCATACCCATGTTGGTTGGGCTGAGAGCATTGGAAGTCATGGGACTACTGCCGGAATCGACGAAAGATGGTATTGTTATGTCATTACTAAAAGAAATAGTTGTAAATAGGTTAAAAATTGCCCAAGCTACGGCTATTATCAATCCATAGACAAGGCTCCAGGCTATTTTATTTGCGCCAACTTTTTTCACTTCTGGCCGCTCTGAGCCGTAGTTCATCAGACCAGAGACAAATAAGTAAGTAAGATCGGCGAGAATGACAAACGGCATGGCAAGAGTGATGATGGCGGCAAGTAACTCCAAGAAATCACTGCTGTAAAAAATTTCTTCACTGATAAATATGAGAGTAGACCAAACAATGACCGCCAAAACTGGTAAGACCACAGCGATTTTGGCCAAACCTAGCCGACGCTGATCTTTGTCGCCAGCGGCGTAATGATAGATGATGACACCGCGATAGATACTGCGGATCAAGGTGAGCGTGATAAGTAGATAAACGGTAAAAAAAGCAGCGAGCCAGAAACCAGCCTTAAGGTAATCTTGGTAATGTTGGGCGACTGTGCGGCTATCAGTAAGCCCGCCGGCGTATGTGCTGGAAGACACGTATGAGCGTGCTGGCGTATACTGCCAGTCATCAACTTTGCCGCCGAGATGGATTTCTGGGGTGAGCCGAGGATGTTCGTAAAAGAATTTTGTGCCCAGCACCCAGAGCGCAAAAATGACATAAAGACCGGCAAAAGTAAGCGGCACAACTTTGAAATAATGGCGGGCGAGATAACGGAAAAATGGGCGCAGAGAAAATTTGTTGTTGACAGTATGAGGCCTTTTGTTTTGTTTCATGAGTATATTATAGCACATGAAAATGATCGTGCGAGAGCAATTTTATAATGGACACTTTTTGCGGCAAAATTGCTTAATCTGCAATTTTGTGTGGCACAAAATGCTACACGTGTGGCATTACTTTGCGATTTTCGCCTGGAAAATATATCATAAATTGTGTGGCATTTTGATGCGTTTGTGTGGCACTCGCGTATTAGCGTGTGGCATTTTGAGTACAAAATGTGTACATTACCAGGAACCGCCCCCGCCTCCTCCACCGCCGCCACCACTCACTCCCCCACCAGAACTGCCGCTGCTACTTGGTGAGGAAGCCATCACGCTGGAAGCATTGGACATCGTAGAGCCGACAAAATGAGCGAAGTGTGCCGCGTCAAAGGCATTGGGCGAACTGTACCAGTCTGGCGGCTCGAGGGCGATGTCGCGGAAACGATCTACCCAGACGCTGGAGACGCCGAGGGCGAAAGTATACGGTAAGATGTTATAAAAGTATGATGGATTTTGCGCGACCAGGGCTTCGAGTTTGGGCTTTTCGGCAGTTTCCAGGAAACGTTTGAAACCACGCACTTTTCCCAGCAGGACGGTGCCTTCATGAGTCGGCCGTCCCATAAACCCTGCAGCTACTAGACAACCAATACTAGCAAAAAGGCCGATCACATCCAAAACCATAGCTGTGGGCTCATCACTTAGCAGTGGCATGATAAACATAAACCAGATGACCAGCGAAAAGATACTAGCGCCGATCAAGCCGAGCCGGCGATTCCATGCCGATTTACCCAGGCAAGCGGCAAGGAAGAAACTGCCCACGGCAATGTCGGCGGCGATAATTTCCATGATGGTGTGGCCGTTTTGGACAGCGGGCACGCCGAGGACGAGATTAAAAGCAAGTAGCGATACAAGCATAAACCAAAGCTGGTAACGGTCGGCGGTAGCATCCCACCAAAGTGACTTTCTTTGCTGAGTCAAAATCGTAGAGACTTTAGCGAGCGTGCGATAAAAGCTGTTTTCTAAATCAGTGCCGTCGACACTGGAGCTGGTGGCAAATAGGCCGTCAAAAAATTCCTGCTCAGCTTCATTATGGCCGTCGTAATTTTTGAGCCGTTCGATGCGGAACGACTTTTTGCGGCTTTTAAGGCCGGTATCAATAATGCGGACGTAGCCTTTGTCTGCCAAGTAAAGCAGCAGGGAGACAGAACTATCCGTAGTGACGGCGCCGTGATACGCATAGCCGATCTCTGCAGAATTAAGACCGTCTGGTGGGTAAAATTCCACCGTTTCCACGACGGGCTCATCGCGACCATACTGTGTCCAAAGCCAGTAGCCGGCGCCAGCAGCTGTCAGAGCAAAAATGACGGATAGAAGGACGGGATAATTAAAAGGGAAACCGGCGCCCACAAAATAACCTTCGGGTAAGGTCAGGCGCAGAGTGACGGCTTCACCAGCACTGATGCCTGCCGGGACAGAGCCAGTGATTTGCTGACCGGTGACAGTATACTCAGCGCGGGACGGATCAATGCTGCCCGCGCGCCCCACGCTCAGGCCGAGGGTAGTAGTTTCAAATTCCTTGGGCAAAGCGATGGTAAACGTCACCTCGTCCATGCCCACATCCCAGCCGTCGCCGACTAGATTGTAATAGAATTCATCTACATCAGAGAGCGGATCGGCGCCCGCATTGTAGGTGTATTTGATGACATATTGTTGCGGCCCGATGACGGTTTGCTCTTCATCTCCCAGGCGGATGCGAGTATCTTGCATGGAGCTAGAAACAGCATACGGCACGTTGGCGGAGATGTGAGTAATCTGGACACGGCTGTTACTAGTAGTGCCATCAGCGCGGACTAAACGCGCTTGGCGCGGCAGAGTGCGGTAAATGCCGTGGCGAGCCTGGTGAAAATCGACGTCAATGGTTTCGGTGACGGCATAGGTGTTGTTTTCGTGGACGTCGATGTGGACGTCAAAATGAGTAATGCTATAACCACCGGCAGAAGTAGCAGCTTGGAGCGGAGCAAGGGCAGCGTTCAGGAGAAAGCTGCAGGCCGCAACCAGCGAAAATAGTAAGCGAAAACCGCGCTTTATCATGAGTTATGAGGAAAAATCAACTTTCACATTTTCACGCTCGGCAGCGGCCGCTTCAAACATCTTTTCTGGCTGGAAGCCAAACATGCCGGCAAAAATGACATTGGGGAAAACTTGTAAGCTATCATTGTAGCTGCGCACGGTGCCGTTGTAATATTTGCGGCTTTGAGCGATGTCGTCTTCGAGCTTGCCGAGATCGGCTTGGAGCTGACCAAAATTGGTGCTGGCTTTCAGCTCCGGGTAATTTTCAGCGACGGCAATGATTTTACTGATCGCGCCAGAAAGTTTTTGGTTGAGATCGATTTTATCTTCACTGGAGAGATTATCGTAACTGCCGGAGCGCAGTTCGGTTAATTCCTTGAAAGTGCTTTCTTCATGTTTGGCGTAGCCTTTTACCGTCTCGACGAGATTGGGAATGAGATCCCAGCGTTTTTTGAGGTAGACATCCATGGTGGAGAAGGCCTCACGCACGAGGTTACGACCTTTGACCATGCCATTGTACATAAAGACTAACCAGACTGCGAGAACAGCAACGATGACCAATGCAATAAGCATAATTCCTTTCTGACTACGTGGCTGATTTTATCACGACAGTGGCCACTCGTCAAGTAGGAAAATACGTGTGCAACTTATTTGTTTTTGTTTGTACTTTGTTTGTTCACTTTTTCCAGATGTATTTGTTAAACATTTGTTTAACATTTGTAAAACGTTTGTAAAACAAAAACCCCGCCGGGGCGGGGTGAAAATGACTTTTTGTGATTGGTGTTAGCCGCTAATACTGACGAATTTGACGTCTGTGGTATTAAAGGCGAGCGTGAGTACCAGCCGATAGATTGCCCACACGGAGGCGAGTACGAGCAAACCGATAACAGCGTAAAGCATTTTGTTGCGGGCGGACTCCACTTTACTGGCTTCACCGTCTGACGTAATCCAGCCGATAGCACCCATGATTAAGTAGTAAAGAGCAACCAGCGCCCCAGCCACGATGACAATAGTGATCGCACGTTGGATGACGGTGCCCGCATCAGTGGCGACTTTCCAGCCACCGTCCTTAGGAGCAAGACTAGAAACCGTTAGACCGGCGGCACCGCCGTCAGCAGCTAAGGCTTGTTTGGGAGATCCAATGGAGGTTGCGCTTAATTGGGTCAGCATCGCGCCCACACTAAGTAGGCTTAGAAAATACTTTTTCATACTTTTTTTCTTCAACATAGTGTCCTTTTTACACTTGTGTAATTGCTAATTGTAATTATAAGCAAAAAACAGGTACTTGTCAAATAGTAATTATACCAAAAACCCCGCCGGGGCGGGGTTTGAGATGTTTCCCTGTAGATTAGTTAGTGGGGACAGCGACGGTGATGGAACCTGAGTTGGATTGACTATCGACGAAGCTCTTCATCTTGACGTCGCCGCCAAAAGCAAGTTGGAGCACAAGCTGGAAGATCGCCCAGACAGCCGCAAGGATCAGCAAACCGATAACGGCCGCTGTGATCTTATTGCGGGCTTCCTCAACTTTGCCCTTGTCACCGCCAGAAGTGATCCAGGCGATCGCGCCCATGATAAGGTAGAAAAGAGTGAGGAGAGCGGCGACCACGATCACCAAGGTGATGATAGTGCGGATCAGTGTAGAAGCGTTAGTAGCGACATTAACGCCATCTGGAGTAGTAGTGTTGGTGCCGAGCAAATTATCGTTGGCAGCGCCGACGTTACTCACTACACCCGCACCCACCACTAATGCCGCGGCAGACGCAAGAGCAGCTTTTTGCAAAAAATTTTTCATGCTTTGCCTTTCTAAATTTTTGCTTTTTTCATTTGGAATGATTGTAACATAATAATTTCTACTTTGTCAAGCGGGGAAAAATGTGGTTTTATGGTCTTGACAAAAACGAAAATTGTGATATAATATTACTATATTTAGTCGAGGTTAATCTCGATTCGGGAATACCCGCGGCCCCCTTGTCATTGGCAAGGGGGAGTATTTTTAAAGATAAGTTTTTGAAAGCTCTCTTTTACTAGTTCTAGGTCGTTTTGAGGAACTTGCCCCATGCGATCTGCTAAACGCAAAACGCTGAACGTCCTAGATTGAGACAAGAGCGCAGTCTGTTTTTTGTTTTTGAAGTCGAAGGATTGATACCACGGCCCGTTTTTGGCGCGGCTGCTAAGCGGAATTCCTAAGAAGTGACTTCGGCCAAATTTCCGTATGATAAGAACCGGCCTGACATATCGCTTTCCTTTGCCATAAACTTCGACTCCTAAGTTATATCCCACATGACACCACCAGACTTCACCCTCCTTAAAATAAGGCATGTTCTTCTTGCGTGCGAGTACATTCTTTATCTGCGCCCATTCATCTAATAGTATTGCTTGCTCTTCAATCATCTTGTGTATTATACCATAAGAGTATAGTTTTATATAATGTGATCGGATGGTAGTCTATAATACAGCGGCCCCTTGATTGCTCAAGAGGACGCTGTTTAATTGCACTAAGTATACCATATGTTTTCGCTTTTGTCAAAAAACGCAAACTCCCCGGACGAAGCCGGGGAGGAAAAACAAACGAATGAACTGAGAATGGGCGCAAAAGGTCAAGAAAAAAAACTACTACTTCCTGCCTTTTTTTGCAGCCTTTTTGGGAGCTGCTTTTTTGCCGGTATTGGTGCGTTCGGGGAGAGGCTTGCCGCTCTGGTCGAGGCGGACAAGCGTAGGTACACCGTTTGCAAACTGCGGTTTTTCAGGAAGATACCTGGTCAGAGTGCGGAACTTGCCCTCAAGGAGCAGTCGATCACAGATCAAATCTGCATCGACTTTCTCTCCGGGCTGTGCCAAGTAGATGGCAAAGTACGACGGATCCCCTTGCCGCTTATAGCCTTCCTTTTGAAGGTCGCGACCATGTTCCATCTCGTCCTGAAGCCACTCACGAGGGGTCATGTAGATATAGTTGAGTGCCGCCTCGTCGAAGCCTTCACGAAGATTGCCGCCCTTGCCGTAAGTCAAAAATCCGCCGCCGTCTGTCGTAGTGTCGTTGTCGTCGAGAGTTTTGCGTCCCCTAAAATCTATGAGGACGTTGAACCAAACTTTCATTGAGGTTCCGTTGTTGTCTTTGCACTGCATGGTTCTCTGGCTCGACACAACGATTCCGTAAACCACTCGCTTGGCGCTGGAACCCATCGGACTCCAGATCGAGCTAGAACCGTCAGACATACCGTTGATGTCCGTGACAGGCCAGACACGACGCGCGCCGGCAAACAGATACTTCCTGTCGCCAGGGCGATACTTCCCGTGACCCTGAAAGACGTTGACAAGTCTCTGTCCGTCCCCGTCTCGGAGCCAGACCTTCACGAACTGAAGGTCGCGTTCCTCATCGCCTTCGCGATATCCTGCAGCCTCGGCCTCGGATACCGGAATGTAATAAGGATCGACCCCAGCCGCTTCCAAGATCTCGGCTGCTTCCTCAATGGAGATTCCCTTTGACTCGGCAAGCTTAGCTGCCGGCCATTCCGGATTCACATCTTTGGAGACAGTCATCTCCGCGGTCTCAACATCCGCCGATTCTGCTGCAAACGAAGCCGAAACCGTAAGAACGAGCGCGAAAACCAAAACTAAACCGAATACCTTTTTCATGATACATACCTCCTGACCCCCGATAAGGGGCTGCCCCGAATGGGGACTTAGAATGTTGGTGCTCACTTTGAGAGCTACCGTCCACCCCTCGAGTACCCTCAAGTGGCAAACGGTAATTCCCAAAGCGGCTACCAGCGGTAGCATCACGAATAACCATTTCTCATTTCATTTGTTTGTTAAAGGGCGCCAAGTAAACTCGGCACTGTCTTGGTTTCCGTGTCCACTGTATGAGTGCTTCACCCATAAGCGGACTTATCGTGACCAAAACACCTATATTATATCACACTATGTCAATTTTGTCAAGAGGCAATTTCCAGGCGGAAGAGCAGTGGAAAGGCATTATAGACCATTTCCCAAATGGCGATCATATCGTGCTCGCCCTCGGGCTTGATAAAGTAGACGAGCCTGTCTGGCGTGAAGGTCTGGTGGCGGCGCATGAGTTCCATGAGCTGACTATCTATCTGGCGGTAAAAAATATCTTTGGTGCCGTTGGTCTGGATAATGAGGAAAGGGTGCGGGCCGGCTTGGGCGGTGCGCTCGAGGACGTCGGCGGTTTCCCAGGTACGTTCATAGCCACCGTTTTGAGTGATTGTCCAACTGTCGCCGCTTATAGGTACAAAGTAGGCAAAAAGATCAAGCGCTGACTCAAATTCATACCAGGTGGCCACCGCCCCCAGCGAGAAACCACTAAAGGCGCGGTGGAGACGACTGGCGGCTAATCCTGCCGGCGTGGTGTCGGCGGCAAAAGTGCGGTAATGGCTTTCGACCGCTGGGAGGAGATCGGCGCGGACTTCTTGGCGGAAGGCAGTGATTTCCTCGATAGAGCGGTCATAATCTTGGGAAGAGTTGTCTCGATCAAAGGTAAGCGAGACGACGATAACGGGCGACAGGCGGCCAGAATTGATCAGGTGATCGAGTAAGTGCGGTGTACCAGCGTCTCCGAGCGTGAGAAATTCCCTATTGGTCATTTGCCAGCCGTGCAACCAGTAAATAATGTCATAGCGGGTGGCGGGGTCATCGTCGTATCCAGGCGGGAGATAGACGAGAGCGGTCTTAGTGATGGCGGAAGGCGAAGCCTGGGTGTAATCGCGTGTCTGATAGGAAAAGGTTTCCACGCGGCCGGCGGGCGAGGCTTCCTGGAAAAATTCGGCCGGGACGGGCTGAGACGCGCGCGGGCGGACTTGAGACGGAGGGAGGGTAGCTGGCGCACTTGACGGGGGGAGTGATAATGACTGGCGGTGGGCGTGCGCCAAGATGAAGGCAATAGCCAGGAAAGCCGTGAGGATGAGGGCGGAAAGCAGCGAAATGAGACCGTTTTTCTTCATGAATTGATTATAACATAATTGCTTAGCGGTGTAAAAGGGCCCGAGCATCAATATCGCCGTCTAAAAATTCATCCAGCTGCGAGTCGGAAGTATCCAGAGTAAGCCCGGAATCACCAAGCGGGATGGCGGCGGAGACTGAAGGCTTGGGGCTTTTCCAGGGGAAAGGGCGGGCATGACTATTATCTTCAAAATGAGTGACCTCCAGGAGGGCGGGATCGAGATCATCGAGGAAACGGCTGCGAGTCACGCCGCTCATGCCAGAATACGTCCAGCGGCGGTGACAATACGTGAAGTAAAGCTGATTTTTGGCTCGGGTGATGCCCACATAACAGAGTCGACGTTCTTCAGAGAGCTGTTCGGGATCCCAGAGAGAACGGGAATGCGGGAGGAGGTTTTCTTCCATGCCGACGAGGAAAACGGTGTCAAATTCTAGGCCCTTGGCGGAGTGCAGACTCATGAGTGTGACCTGAGCACGGTTATCGTCATCGCTGCGTTTGCCGTCTGGGCCATAATCGTCTTGAATGAGAGCGACATTTTCTAAAAACTGATCCGTGGACGAGAACTGATTGGCGTTGGCCAGGAACTCATCGATATTTTCTAAGTGGACAAAATCTTCCGGATCATCGGCATCAAAACGATCGCGGTATTTGGTGACGGCCAAAATGTCACGAAGCAGGTCAGCGGGCTTGGCGTCGGCGCTGTCCAGGTTGGCGGAAAACTCTTCTCGCCAAGCCAAGTAGGCGGCATAGCGGCGCTTGCCGATTTTTTGCACCCGAGCGATGGAAACGGATTCTTTGGGGTTGACGTAAAGCCGTAAGTAGGCCAACAGATCTTTAATTTCTTTGCGCTCGTAGAATTTAAAGCCGCCCACCAGACGGTAAGGAATGGCGGCGCGTGTCAGCGCTTCTTCAAAAGCGCGCGACTGAGCATTGGTACGGTATAAAATCGCGATGTCATCAAGGCTGTGACCTTGAGTTTGCAGGTGGGCAATTTCCTTGGCGACACTGGCCGCTTCCATGTCGCCGGTCTCGCAGTCAAAAAGTTGTAAGGGTGTGGTTTCTTTTTTGTCCGTCCATAATTGAAGGATGGGGTGATCGGTATTGTGCTGGATGACCTGTGTGGCGGCCGTGAGGATAGGCTGGATGCTGCGGTAATTTTGATCGAGGTGATAGGTTTGGATGGCGGGATAGTCCGTCTGGAGGCGCAGCATATTGTGATAATCAGCGCCGCGCCAAGCATAAATGCTCTGGCTGAAATCGCCCACGGCAAAAAGGTTGTCTTGAGGGGCAGCCAGGATCTGGCCAAGCTGATACTGAGCGGAATTAGTATCCTGATACTCGTCGATAAGGACATGAGTGATTTGCTCCTGGTAATGGCGGCGGACATGAGCGTCTTGCTGGAGAAGTCTAAGGGCATAGTTGAGCAAGTCATCAAAATCCAAGGCGTCTTCGAGCTTGAGATTCATCTGGTAGGATGTGTAGGCGTCAGCGACAAAGCGGCTAAAATCGCCGTATGCCTGGTCGCGGTATTTTTCCGGGCTGAGGAGCTTGTTTTTGGCGTCAGAAATGGCTGCGCGGACGGCCTGAGGTTTGTAGGCTTTGGCATCCCAGCCGTTCCTTTTGTAGAGTTCTTTGAGCAGAGCGAGCTGATCATCGGCGTCGTAAATCGTGAAGTTGTGTGGAAGTTTGATCGCCGGGCCGTACTGACGTAAAATTTTGCACGAAAGTGAGTGAAAAGTACCAGAAAACGGTAAATCTAAGCCCGTGAGGGATTGCACCCGGGCTTTCATCTCGGCGGCGGCTTTATTGGTAAACGTCACCAGTAAAATCTGCTCGGGGTAAGCCTTTTTTGTGGCTAGCAAATAGGCGACACGAGCCGTGAGAACGCGAGTTTTGCCGGAGCCAGCGCCAGCCAAGACGAGAGCCGGACCATCACCGTGCTCTACAGCCTGGCGCTGCTGACCATTAAGAGTCTCGAGGAAACCCAGATCCGGTATCATTGACTTTTACGCCTGAGCGGCCATTGCTTTTAACATCGCTAAGTTTTGCTCGCGCAGGGTCTGGATGTCTAGATCAATATTGCCGTCAAGGCGTGGCTGACAGCGCAAGAATTTCTTGAGATCCTCACGAGTGATGACAAACGTCTCACTGGCCCAGCGCGGCTTGACTTCTACCCTATCGGCACCTAACTTATCACTGACTACCAGGCGGTAAGGACAGCCGATCAGATCAGCGGCAGCAAATTTGGCGCCAGGAGTAAGGTCACGGTCATCAAAGATGCATGAGGTCTGACCGGCGACATCCAAGCCTAGCTCTAAGCCGGCGGCAATTTCTTGCCCCTGTGGCCCAACTCCGATCAGGTAAAACTGAGCAGGAGCGACGGTTTCTGGCCAAATGATACCTTGCTCATCATGAGACTTTTCTACAATAATGCCCATACACCGGGAAATACCGATGCCGTAGCAGCCCATGTATGGCAGAGCTTTTTGGTTGTGACGGTCGGTGTATTTAATGTCAAAAATCTCGCTGTAGTGCTGGCCAAGGTCAAAAATATTACCGGCCTCACTAGCCCTGGCGGCATGAAGCGGAGCACCACAGTGAGGACATTTGGTCATATCACCAGCAATTTCTTTATTGATACAGTAGTCACATTCGTCACAATAAAGGATGTCATCTTCACCGGCGTCCGTCAGGACCATAAATTCATAAGAAACTTTATCCGTGAAATTACCGCCGCTGGCTTCGGTGGCCTTGGCCACGAGACCAACGCTGTGATAAAAATCAAGGTAGGCTTTTTTGACGCGCTCGTAGTACTCAAGCATTTCTTCGTGCGTCTCATGGAAAGAATACATGTCTTTCATCAAAAATTCTCGGCCGCGCAGGATACCAGACTTGGCGCGCAACTCATCACGGAATTTCCACTGGATCTGGAAAACGCTTTTGGGCAGATCTTTGTATGATTTGATGATTTCGCCCATCAGCGGAGTGACGATTTCTTCGTGAGATTGGCCGAGAGCGTACTGCTTGCCCGTTTGTGATTCGATGTGGAAAAGGACGTCAATATTGTCCCAGCCACCGGATTTTTTCCATGGTTCCGAAGGGTGTAAAGCAGGCATGTGGACTTCAGCTGAGTCGACGGCTTTCATGTGGGCGCGGGCAATTTCACTGATGCGATTGAGAATGAGCAAGCCAAGCTCGGTATACGTGTAGACGCCGGCCATAGTCTGGCGCACAAAACCGGCTTGCACCAAGAGGCGATGATTGACGGTATCGGCTTTGGCGGGCGCTTGTTTTAACGGAGTAAATAATTGCTGAGACATTTTCATATGAGCTATATTGTATCACGAAAAGGGGAAATTATTCTAGCAATTTTTGCGACTATTGGTTAATCTTGCATTTTGTGTGGCATGAAATGCTACACGTGTGGCATTACTTTGCGATTTTCGCCTGGAAAATATATCATAAACTGTGTGGCATTTTACATGTTTTGTGTGGCACTGGCGTATTAGCGTGTGGCATTTTGAGTACAAAATGTGTACAATTTTAACTTTTATGGCCTTTTAATGGTGCGTTCGAGAGGACTTGAACCTCCAACCTACGGCTCCGCAAGCCGGCGCTCTATCCAGTTGAGCTACGAACGCATATAGCGTATTATAACACGGAAAAACGGTTTTGGCGAGACCAATTTGGGTATGTTGACACTGATCAGGCAAAATGCTGCAAAGAGGAAAGGAGCGTTAGTCGCCAGTGAAGTTTTTGCGCCACCAGTCGGCCCACTCATCTAAGCGGCCACGGGGCGGAGCTTGATTGATCAGGTAATGATCGAGAACCTTGATGAGTTGTTTTTTGTTGCGCGGGTGGCCGACGAGCATTACCACGTGGAATGGAAAACGGCGCGTCTCAATGATGACTTGTTCTTGGCCTTGACTAGTCTCAAACCAGTAACGCTTGCCGCGCTCGAGCCAGGGGAAAAAGCGGCCGCCAGAATAAATGCCGTAATTGGTGATGGTATGGCGGATTTTTTGTGGGGGGACATTGGCCAGGACAAAGCCTAAAAAAATGAGCGCCAGCACCACGATCAAAAGTGCCATCCGGCTCAAAAAGACGAGCAACAAAACGATAAGAACCAGCAGTAAGGTCATATTGCGCTTGTATGACGGTGAGAGACGAGGGTTGTAAACTCTTTCTGGCGAGACCCAGGTAAAAAGTTGTTTTTCCTGGAAATCAGGGACGTCTTCATAGTCACGCTGGATGCCACGCCAGACGTCACGAGCTTCGGCCTGATCCATAGTAATACTACCATAAGTAGCTTCTTGGAGCGCTTGGTCAGACAAATATACGCTGTCTCGCATGTGTTTATTATACCACTTTTTGGGCTGTCTGGCTGGATAATTTCATATAAATGAGGAAGGCAAAAACGAGACCTGAGACCAGAAGGAAAGCCGCGATCTTGCCCCAGGTGGGTAAAACTTGAGCAAGGATGCCCATAAGTAGAGTGGTACACCAGTAAAAAACCGCGATGCGCCGCCGGCCCCAATGGAGGCGGTCTAGCAGTTTGTGATGCAGATGGCCACGATCGCCTAAAAAGATTGATTTACCGGCAATAAAACGGCGCAAGATCGTGAAGGTGGCATCGGCTATCGGGAGTGCCAGTACCATGAAAAGGGTGGCGATTTTGGCGCCGGCCATGATAGAAATGACGGCCAGGAGGAAACCGGCGAGACTGCCGCCACCGTAGCCCGGCATGATTTTTTGGGGGTAGAAATTCCAGATGAGGAAACCGGCAAAGCTGCCAGAGACGATGAAAGCTAGCGGTGCCGCCTGGGTGTAAAAACCTTCGCGCAGTGACAAAACACCTACCCAAGCAGCTGCGATTGCAACTGTGCCGGGCATTTGGCCGTCAATGCCTTTAGACCAGTTGACGATATTAGTAAGCGCCACAATATAAAATATCGTTAGTGTCGGCGGTATCCAACTCCAGGATGTCAGGTCAAGTACACCACCGAAAGGATTGGTGACATAATTAATAATCACTCCCCCGGCGATGACGATGCAAGCCGCGATGATATTGACAATCAGACGAGGATAAGGCTTAAGATCGAGGATGTCGTCAAGAAAGCCGACAATGACAAGAAGCAAGGCAGCTAAAATGATAGCATCATACCTGACACTTGAATTAATGTATTTATCGTAATTACCTAAATATGATGGGTTTAATTCATCTAATATACAATCTCTGCCAGACAAACCACCAAACAGACAACTAAAAACACCCACACCAACTAGCATGACTATTATCCTTAAAAACAGCATAAATGCTATTGCCGTGAAAGAAATACCGCCAAAAATTGCCAGTCCGCCGCCACGAGGAATTTGCCCATGATGAGTATCCTTGATACCTTGGCGGTGGCCAGAGTGCGGTTTGTCCCAGCCGTGACGACGATAGAGTTTGATAACTCGCGGAACAAGTAAGTAAGTGACACCAAAAGCACACAACCAAAGAGCCGGCATACTAGTAAAAATTGGTATTAAGATTTCCCAAATGAAGCGTATCATATCACCACCAATACAGTCCGCAAAAGAACTGCCAAAATGAGTACCTGGACACCGATCGTGAAGTATGCAAAACAGGTCAAAAGCAGAGTGTCATATTTGCGACCAAAGTAAATGACTAAAGCGTGAATCAAGTCAATGATAAAAGCGAGCACTGGCAGCAGGAAAATGTAGATGCGGTCGGCCAAGATTTGTTCGACATCGGCGAGCCCGCCAAAAAGCGGGATCTGAGGCGGCAGGAGACGGTAGAAAAAAATGCTGAAAAATACGGTAAAAATTGCCACCGGCACGGCACCAAAAAAGTACGGCCAATAGTAAGAACGCAAAATGGGCGCGGTAGAAACGCGTTTTTCGGCCAAAGGCGTAGTGGTGGGATTGATGATGATTTTTGGTTTTGTAGGCTTGGGCATGGTCAAACTTTCTTGGTGACTTTGTACTCCATGTATTTGCCGAGCATGAGCCGGGTGTGAGCATCAATACCAGGCAAGGCGGTAAAAAAGAATCCTAAAAACGGGAACAGAATGAATTCGAGCGGTTGCTTGATGTAGGACCAGAGCGTGCGCCGGTGGGGCGGCTCAGGACGGTTGGCAGCGTCAATAATGATAATGGTAGCCAGCGAAATAAGAGCTAGCGTCAGCAAAAAGGAGGAAACTTGAGGTAAAGTTTTACCCAGAAGGGTGCGGTTAAATTCTTCATTGAGAAAAGGTGGCAGCAGGGCGGAAATAGTGATAGCAAACCAATTGACCGGCCAGAGAAAATGATCTTCGACCACTTTGAGCACGCGCAGAAAGCGGTCGGCAAAATTTATTTCGTCATGGATGATGAATTGCTTGATGATGTAGGCATCGTCAGAAACACCCCACGCCCAGCGTTTGAGTTGTTCGTATTGATTAATCATCGTGCCCCAGAAGGTTTCTGTTTCTGGCATATCGGCGTAAATCGGTAAAAAGACGGGCCGGACGGTAAAATTACCTTTTTTGGCAAAAAATGACTTGAAAAAGAAGCGATAATCTTCGGGAATAACATCGGTGTCCCAAAAACCGATGTCGCGCATATGCTTGAGACTGGTGGAATAAGTAGAAAAATTGATCAGTCGGTCTGAGCGCATCAGGATGTACATTTGATTGACAGAAAACATAGCGCCGAGAACGCGGATAGGAGCGGGGACTTTCCAGATATTATTGTAAAAAACTATGCTGCCCTGCCAGGTGGCGTTGTAACGCTCGCTGGCTTTGAGGCTGAGAAAGTCGTAAGTCAGTGCGGAGAAATAGTGGGAATGGAAAATGGCGTCGGCGTCTTCACTGGTGATGGTCACTTTTTTGATGTCTAGGCCGCATTCATCAATGAGTTTTTTGGTGCCGTACTTGCCGCCCCAGGCATTGTTGCTGGATTTACCTTTAATTTCGCCGTCTATATCCGGATGAAAACTTGTCCAGAGATGACCAAAGGTGCGAGCGTACTTTTTTTTGAGGAGACGGGCTTTTTCCCGTCCCCTCTCCCCTTCTCGCTGCTCGAAGGCGATCACGATGTGGAGATTTTGCCTGGGAAAAGACTGACGACTGAGGTGGTCGAGTGTACGCTCAAGTGTGGTAAGTGGCTCAGTGTAAGTAGGAATAATGATCAAGTGATGGATTTGCCGGTATTTATCGCCAAATGTGTGCTGCAGATCACCGATCCAGTCATGACGGCGGCTGGCCTGGAGCCGGAAATGAGCAGCGACGGCTAAAATCGCCATCACGGCCGAGCGATACAGCCAGTAGACAGTAAAGGCAATGACGTAATAAGCGACTAGCTGCGGACAAACGTAAGAACCCCAGATCGGGAAAAGGATGAGTGACCACGAAATGAATCCCGGCAGGATTTCGAGAGCACGTTGCGTCCGCACAGGATGACGCAAAAAATATTTTTTCACCATGGTCATGTGCCCTATTATACCACACTGTGAGCTGTTTAGCGCTCGCGCTGCCAACAAGTGCCGGGCCCAGACAGAGTAAATGACAAAGTATGACTGGTCTGCTCGCCAGCTACCAAGAAGACGCCCCATTCATTCCAGATTTCAGCCCGGCTATCACTGATAGTGCGGTAGTCGGGATGAGTCGCAGGAACAGCGTCCCAGGTCAGTTCCTTGATAAAAACATCTGGCGGCAAAAGCAGCCGGAAATAATTAACCCAAATCTGGCGCTCGGTGACAAGTGCACCGCTAACAAATGGATTGTCATTGATCACCTGGACGCTATAAGTGGCAGTAGAAGTGCCGTCTGAGTGAGTGGTGATTTGCGGCTGGTGCCACTCCAGACGAGTGTAATGATCGGCTTTATTGATACCGACATTGCTTGGCACTGCGTAAAAATTGTTACAGTTTTTTTCTTGATACATACGTCCATCTATGCCTATTTGTACAAAAAATGTCTCAATAAAAGCGTGAGGCGAATAAGCTTGGTACAAACGGTCTGATTTGGCGGTGTACAGTACTTGCAACACTTCAAAGCGCTGAGCAAATGACAAACTAGCCCAGGTATCACTAACAAGTCCGGCAAAATGGCGCAGAAATCTGGTTTTGGGGAGGCGTGGGAAGGCGGTAAGCTGGTGATCGCGCCTGGCGATGGTAGTAAAATTATCGGCCGTGATAAGCGTGCCGTGCTCGTCACGCAGATTATAATCTGACAAATGAGACTGCAAGTAAGCCAAAATCCTTTCTACCAGTGTAGAGTTGACGGCGATCACAATGTCGGGAGCGGGAAGGCGCGCTTGCTGTAGTAAAGCGCTGATCGTACTCGCGCTCAGGGCAAAGTCACGCTCCCAGTTGGCATCTTGTAACTGAAGCCGGGAGCGACCGCCACTGAGATAACGCCGGGCGGCGGCGGGCGCAGGCGGGAAATGGCCTATTTGGGCTTGTAAATCGTAGACGTCATAAAAGTGATAATGATTGATCTGTGCACCTTGACCTTCCACCCACAGCAGTGAACCGAAAAAACCTCCGGTGGCCCGCACTTCGTCTGCGTTTTGGAAAATGACAGCGGTACGCCAGGTGTAATGAGCAAAAATGAGATAGACACTGATAATTTCAAGCAGCAGACCGAGCAAAACGCCGCCGCTGATGACAATCCAACACGGTAGATTTTTAATTGTCGTCAAAAGTGATCTTTTGGATGGCATCGCCGACCTCCAAGCGCGGCAAAATTTCTAAGCCCTCACTCACCCGGCCAAAAATTGCATGACGACCGTCTAAATAGGTCAGCGGCGCGAGCGTGATAAAGAACTGACTGCCGCCAGAATTTGGATAGCTGCCGTCTAGATTGATATTGGCCATAGACAGATAGCCGGGGCCGTCATGACTAAGCCCGGCGCCAAATTCGTCCTCAATCCGGTAGTCAGGATAACCGGTGCCCAAAGTGTCGAGTACAACCGGGTCAGTGACGCCACGACTAGCCGGGTCGCCGATTTGAGCCACAAAGTTTGGCACCACCCGATGGAAATGCAGATCATCATAAAAACCAGTGCGCGCCAGCGTGACAAAATTGGCGACAGTAAGCGGCGCTAAACTCTGGAATAATTCCACCGTGAGCACACCTTTGGAAGTGGTAATGTGGGCTGTCTGGGCGGAGCTACTGGCTGGGAAATCCTGGAGCGTTTTGAGCGGCAAGTGCATAGCGCTAGGACCAGTGACGTCCGTGGTAAAATTGTAACTGTCTGATCCCATTTGCTGGCCGTCCGCCAGCTCCATGCGAGAAATGTCACTGGTAGATGAAGGGACGACGGGCGTAGTAGAGCTTACCTTGGGCTTGTGGCTGCGGGCAATATTGACCAAAAAAAGACTGACCAAAAGAATAATCAAGGCGGCTAAAACGAGTAGCCCAGCACGGTTGAGACTAGTGAGTTTTTTTGTTTGCATAAGTCCAGTATACCATAATGTATGGCCTAGTCAACCATCCCTCCCGGTCGACCGTGACACTTTTTGAATTTTTTGCCAGAACCGCACGGACAGGGATCATTACGTCCCACACCAGCATAAATGTCTGGCGGATTTTTGTCTGTGGGCTGAGCGGGAGACGTCGTCTGTTTTTTGGCCTGCTGAGCACGCAAAGCATCCGCCAATGACGAGCTAGAATGATCTGAAGGCGGGGCTTTTTCGTTAAAACGCTTGACTAGCGGATCATTTTCCAGATCAATGTCACCTAATTGCTGGAGAGCTTTTTGGACCTGCGGATCATCACTATTGAGGAGTGAGTGCGCCATTTCTTCTGGTGAAGCGCCACTAGTGATGGCATCCGTCAGCGGTGAGCGTGATGGCGCTTGGGCACGCGGATTTACCTGGATACGGAAAATCCGTTCAATCACACTCTGCTTGATATTAATCATGAGCTTTTCAAAAAGAGCAAAAGCTTCTTTGCGGTATTCGGAAAGGACGGTATTTTTATCACCACGCATCCAAATCCCCTGCCGCAAGTCGTCAATGGCGTCTAAATGATCCATCCACAGCTCATCCACCGTAGACAATAGTAAATGTTTTTCGATTTCATTGGTGACTTCAACTCCCAAGCCTTGTTGTCGCGCTTCGTAAGTCTTGCGCACAAGCATCTGTAATTCCTTGGTAATGGTGTCCGGATTTTGCCCCCAGCGGTCAAACTGTTGCCGGATATTTTTTTGCGAAGGCGGATCAAAGGGAATGATCTTAATGATCAGACGCATGAGCTGATCCTTGGTCTCATCCCAGCTTTCTGCCGAAAAACTGGCTTGCACGCCGCCAGCGATAAACTCATCTAAGTAGCCAAGAATTTCGTCAGTGAGAGTCTGGCGGGTGACGGTGGCTTCATTGACGCTAGTCTCGCTGCGGTCACGGCTCGAAAGTTCCAGATAGCGGCGGCGTTTTTTATAGATGATCTCACGCTGCTTATTCATGACGTCATCAAACTCTACCAAGCGCTGGCGCTGATCAAAAAAATAGCCTTCCACTTTGGTTTGCGCTTGTTCGATGGATTTGCCCACCATAGCGGCTTCAATCGGTTGGCTTTCGGGGATTTTGAGCATTTCCATGAGTCGGGCGATCTGCTCGCCGCCAAAAATGCGCATGATCTCATCTTCCAGTGCCACGTAAAAACGTGATGAGCCCGGATCGCCCTGACGACCAGCTCGGCCACGCAACTGATTATCTATCCGACGTGATTCGTGCCGTTCTGTACCCAAGATAGCCAAGCCGCCCAAATCCTTCACCTCCTGATTGCGTTTTTGCCACTCGCCTAGTGCCGCTTGGAATTTCTCCTCGTCATATTTGCCCTGCGCCTCACGGAAATCTTTGAGTTCTGGCGTGGCGCCGCCCAGGACGATGTCTACACCACGCCCGGCAATATTGGTGGCTACAGTGATGGCATTTTTTTCGCCGGCTTTGGCGATGATAAAAGCTTCTTTTTCGTTATTTTTGGCATTGAGAACTTCATGCGGGATACCTTTTTTGCTCAGCAAGCGAGAAATGATCTGATTGTGGTCAATAGAACGAGTACCGATCAAAATTGGCCGTCCGGTAGCGTGAATTTCTTCTACTTCCTTGACGAGTGCAGAATACTTGGCGGCGGCAGTCTTATAGACCAGATCCGTCATGTCTTGCCGTTGGAGCGGTTTATTGGTGGGAACGATCAGCACATCTAGGTGATAGATTTTTTTGAACTCCTCCGCTTCTGTACCTGCTGTGCCCGTCATACCGGCGATTTTGTCGTACAGCCGGAAATAATTTTGCAGGGAAATGGTAGCTAAAGTGCGGGATTCTTGCTGGATTTTGACGCCTTCCTTGGCCTCGATAGCTTGATGTAAACCTTCACCATAGCGCCGGCCATACATCAGCCGACCAGTGTGCTCATCCACGATAATCACTTGGCCGTCGCGGACAATGTATTCTTTATCCCGGTGATACAGTGCGGCTGCCCGCAAGGCATTTTCGATGTAGTGGATCGTATCAAAATCTTCTTCGTAAAGATTATTAATGCCGAGTTTTTGCTCGATCCGCTTGACGCCCAAATCAGTGAGGGTGGCGGTTTTGGCTTTTTCATCAAGTTTATAGTCAGTGTCTTTGACCAGTGTCGTCACCATCTGAGCAAAACGAGTGTATTTGTCTGTAGGGTCGCTGGCGGGGGCGGAAATAATCAGCGGTGTCCGGGCTTCATCTATCAAAATAGAGTCAGCCTCATCGACGATAGCATAAAAATGCGGTGTATCCTGACGCTGGACCATCTTGGACAGTTCTGGTACCATATTATCACGCAAGTAGTCAAAACCAAATTCATTATTGGTGCCGTATAAAATATCGCAAAGATAGGCTTGTTGACGGGTGATGGGGCGGAAATGTTCCAGCCGTTCATCGCCGCGATCGGCATTTTGGATGTCTGGATCATACATTTTGGCCTCGTCATGAATGATGACCGCTGTCTTGAGTCCTAAGAAGTGGTAAATCTGCCCCATCCAGCCAGCGCCGACCTCGGCCAGGTAATCATTGACAGTGACCAAGTGTGCACCTTTGCCCAGCAAAGCATTAAGATAAAGTGGTGCCGTAACCGTGAGCGTTTTGCCTTCACCAGTTTTTTGTTCGGTGATCATGCCGTGATGCAGACCGATGCCGGCCAAAAGTTGGACGTCAAAATGCCGCATCCCCAAAACTCGGCGTGAAACTTCCCGCACAGTCGCGAAAGCTTCCGGTAAAATTTCTTCTAAGGTCTGCGCGTCAGCAATACCGGATTGGCGGTTTTTGGTAATGATAGCTTTGAACTTATTGGTCTGGGCGGCTAACTTCTCGTCACTCAAACTTTGTATCGCCGGCTCTAAAGCGTTGATCTGTTCTACGATCGCTTGATACTTTTTGAGCGTGCGCGCGTTCTCATCAAAAAATTTACTGATAAACTTCCACATACTTATGTCCCACTTTGTAAACAGTTTGTACTTTGTTTGTTCACTTTTTCCAGATGTGCGTGTTTAACATTTGTTGAACATTTGTTAAACATTTTTTCAAACCAACGGCACAAAATGTTTACTTGTCACCTAATTTATTTTTTGCTTTTTGCTTTTGCGGCTTGCTCCTTTTGGTACTGAGTAAAGTAATCATTGACCGCGCCGGCATACTTTTCACGTTTGAGGACATAATTGAGATGGGCGATGAAATAGTTTTCCGGGTCGCCAGTGGTCATCCAGTGGCCGCGAGTCTTTTCTACAAAAACGGGATCGGTCTGGGCGATTTTGGTAATGGCATCCACTGTCCACAGTTCATCATCAAGGCCGGTATTTTTGGCGGTGAGATGATCAAAGACAGCGGGCGTGAGTAAGTAGCGGCCGTAGGACGCTAAACATGATGGCGCTTGGCCGATTTTGGGTTTTTCGACAATGTTACCCAACAGGCGTTTCTTTTCGTCACGGAAAGAAATAATACCGTATTTATCCACTTTTTCTGGTGCGACTTCTTGCGCCATGATGATCGCTTTGGCATCTGGATGTTTGGCGTAGGAATCAATCAATGCCTTAGCGTCAGAGCTGCCAAAAATAACGTCATCACTGTAAAGCACCAAGAAAGCGTCTTCTTTGGTAAGGAATTTGCGGGCACTGGCGATCGGCGAACCATTGCCATAGGGAAGTGACGGATCCTGAGTGATCACGGTGATTTTGGGGAAATCGAGTACTTTTTGTACTGGTTCATAACGATCTTGTTTGCCTTGTGAGGCGAGCTGTTTGCGGATGCGGTTGACGGAATTATTGAAATAATCCTCATAAATCGGCTTGCCTTCGTCAGTGGCGACGATGACGATTTCTTCGATCCCGGCGGCAACGCACTCCTCGACTACCAACTGCATGATAGGACGATTGCCCAAAGGAAGCATGGCTTTGGGGATGGTCTTGGTGATGGGTAAGTAGCGACTGGCAAAACCGGCATCGGTGATGACTGCTTTTCTGACTTGACTCATTTTTACCTTTCTGACTTTTCATCTGCGCCCGAGGGGCGAAACTTTCATTTTCTCTTGTAAACTAAAGGTGGTGGAGGTATTCCAGGGGTTGGAACTGGGTGCGGTACCGGCACGAGCGCCATAATTACTCGAGGCGCCCACATTAGAGCCCATAAGAGATGGGGAGACTGTCTGTGAGCCGCCATTCATGAGTTTTTTGGGGTCAATGCCGTAAAGTTCTCCGGCTTTGGTGGCAATTTGCTGCTGCATCCGGCGCTGGGCAATGGGGTTGTTTTCGTAAAGTTCACTGTTGGTTTTGGCCATAAGATGGCGCAGCTGCATTTTTTCCCGTGAGGTGGCCGAAGCCGAACCAAAACCGCCAGACAAATCACCGCGAGCGCCAAGATTATGATTGTTGACGATCAACGAATCATGACGGGCAGCACCAGTATTCACCCGGAGCCCCGGTAACGTCGCTTTGGTGGTGACGTTTCTAGGCAACATCCGGCTCCTTTATGATCTGAGCGGCACGCTGCAAACGGCGCAAGACTTCCTCCTTACCGATGACGTGCATGGTCTCAAAAAGTGGCGGAGTAGCGGTCTTACCAGTGACAGCGACACGCAGCATCATGAAATACTGACTCTTTTTGTAAGATTTGTTTTCGCAAAGAGTGCGAATGGTTTCCTCGATCTTGCCCAAATCCCAGGGGATGGTCTCAAGGAAAGAGTGAGTAATCGCCAATTGCGTGGAGACGAGATCAGAGTCGGCTTTTTTGAGGAGTTTATCGGCCGGCGGAGTGACGTCTTTCCAGAAAAAGTCCGTGAGATCCGCAAAATCTGAAAGCTTTACTAAGCGCTCGTAAATCAGCGGCAACACGGCATCCATGATTTGCATCGGGAAGTCGGCGGCGACAAAGCCTCCCGCCATTAGACGGCGAGCAAGTTCGGGTAAACCTTTTTGCTCTACCAGTTGGCGGATATAATAGCCGTTGTACCAGTTGAGCTTATCGAGGTCAAAAATGGGGCCGGTTTTTTGTACCCGATCGAGGGAAACCACGTGAGTGAATTCTTCCAGGTCAAAAATCTCTTTGCCTTCTGGATGAGACCAACCGAGCAAGGCGATGAAATTAATGACTGCCTCTGGTAGATAGCCCTTGTCACGGTAAGAAAGGATGGAGACGTCATTTTTGCGCTTGGAGATTTTGGATTTGTCAGCATTGCGGATAAGCGGCATATGAGCAAATCGCGGTGGCTGCCAGCCAAAAGCCTCGTAAAGAAGCAGGTGCTTGGGCGTGGAAGAAATCCACTCTTCACCACGCAAGACATCGGTAATTTCCATGAGGTGATCATCAATGACTACGGCCAGATGGTAAGTGGGGAAGCCGTCAGCTTTCATCAAGATCTGATCGTCGATGAGATCACTCTGGAATTCCACATGGCCGCGGATCTGGTCTTCCCAGGAAATAGTGCGTCCCTTGGGGACTTTGAGCCGGATGACGTGGGGCTGGCCTTCGTCGAGACGTTTTTGGACTTCAGCCGGGTCGGCATCACGCCAGCGGCCATCGTAACGTGGCAGCTCGCCCCTGGCGATCTGATCTTTGCGCATCTGCTCGAGTTCTTCCTTGGTAGCAAAACAGTAGTAAGCCCAGCCGTTATCGAGGAGTTCCTGGGCATAGCGGTGGTAAATATCGAGGCGATCGCTCTGGTGATACGGGGCAAAAGGACCGCCTTTGGCACCGCCTTCGTCATAAGTGATACCGAGCCACTTGAGGCCTTCATAAATCAAGGCTTCAGCTTCGGGCACAAAACGAGCGCGATCAGTATCCTCAATCCGGATAAGGAACTCACCACCGGATTGGTGAGCAATGCCGAGATTAAAAATTGCTTGCCAGGCAGTACCGATATGAGCAATGCCCGTTGGCGATGGAGCAATGCGCGTCCGTTTTTTCGTCATAGTGCCTATTATACCTCAAACTTGAGCATTTTGGAGGGCAATTTTGGTGAGGGCAAAATTGCCTCTTGACAAAAGGCCTAAGTTATAGACAATCTTTCCTCAATACTTTGCGCCCCCCCGTCTGTAGAGGGGGGGGCGCAGTACATCTAAAAAGTAGAAAGAGTAATAAGTGTCAATTCGTTATTCCCCTCCCCTCTGGCTGCACCTGCGGTGCGCCTGTCTCCCCTCAAAAGGGGAGAAGTTCTTACTAGTTGAGGCGGGTAATCCTGGCATAACCATTTCCCGTTTTGCTGCAATCTGCGGTTGCTGTCGCATTTACACAAGTATTTGACTGGGTGCGGGTGGCGTCAGCGGTGGAAGTAGTGCAGCTGTAGCACGTCATGTGTTTGGTGACGCTGCCTGTAGAAATTAAGTTGGATGAGCCAATGTAGCCGGAGCCGCCGCTACCTGAGCCATAATAATTGCCTGCGCGCTGACAACTTGAATAATCGCGATCATTGCCATTGCAACCGCCATACCAACCGCCACCACCACTACCATTGGAGTTAGCATTTTCGCCTTGTCCAAATAAATATCCAGCTGTTTGAGTGCCAGCTCGGTCGTCATGCTCAGACATAGAAGAATCACTACCAAAACTGGAAGTTAAGCGCCCGCCGATATATCCACCACCACTTCCCCCTATACCACAGCGACCAGCGCCCCAACGATTGGCTTGGTCGCGACCGCCGCCACCGCCTCCGGCGATGATGAGAATGTTTCCATTGGTTGCATGTGCAGAAAGACTGGATAACAACCCTGAAACTTTTGCCATATGAGTGGCACCGCCGCCAGAACCATAAACATGATTAGTTCCTGCAGGAGTGATATTGCCCCCACCGTTATAGCCACCAGCTAAAGCAGTTTGACTTACATTTGTGCCTAAACCTTGCCCACCTACGTAGATGTACAATGTCTGTCTTTCAAATGAATTGTAAACTCCAGTGGCATAACCGCCATATCCGCCGCGATAGCCAGTGGGCCCGCCGCCGGCTGCTCCCCATACCTCCAATTTATACTGACAAAATGAATAAGCGGTAAAGGTTTGTTGGCCGCCGGTGTAAGAAAATGATTTACTGGCGCCTGTTGTCGTCAATACGGGATCTTGACAGCCAGCTTGCTCACTCATCATGAGACTGTTTCCAGTGATTTTCACAAATTTACTGCTGCCTACCCGGACAGCTTGGCCAATGGGAATATCCTTGATTTTTTTGGTAGTGAGGGTAGCAGTAGCGTAAGCCTGGCAAGCTCTCTCCCCTCTGGCTGCGCCCGCGGCGCGCCTGTCTCCCCTCAGGGAGGGGAGAAGAATAGTGACTCCGCACCCCAAAACTGCCGCCAAAAAGACCCGCCCCAAAATGTGCGTCATATCCGCCTTTCTGCATTCTGTTTATCGGTTGGCCTCTCCACGCTTTTACAGGCGTGGAGAAGCTATCCGTCGTTTCGTGATCTTGACCGAGAACGCAAAACTCTTCGCAGGATAAACCTCTCCATAATTAGTTTTGCGTCTTTTTGCTCCGTCTCACTATCATAACGCAAGTCGGCGATCGGTCAAGATCAAGCTAATTATACCACAACGCGCTAAAAATGCAAGATCCTATCGCAGACTCAACGTGTGGACGTTTTACTGTATGCCGCCTGGATGCGAAAATAAATTGCCTCTTGACAAAAGGCCTATAATGTGATATAATAAGTAATATTGTGGTAGGTTTTGAGCCTGTGATCATACATGAGATCGCGGCCAGAACCACCCGATCTTTAAAATAAAGTGATCTAATCAAGGCTTGGACTTATCCCGGACGCTATGCTTCGCGCTGGCAATCGCAAATAGTAACAAAGTATTAACCGCCAACACTGGCGCATTTTCATAAAAAAATTAAGGAGGAAAAGAAAATGAGAAAGATGTTTAAAATTTGCGCCAGCGTAATGTTGGCGTTAGCGTTTATGGGCGTGGTCGAATCTGTATTTGAGGATTTCACACCTCAGGCAGAAGCGGCTGCAAAAAAGAAGACAGCAAAGAAAAGCAGCAAGAAAGCTGCCAAAAAGTCTTCGAAATCTTCAGGGAAACCGGCGACCGCGACGCGCGCGGCCAGTGTCATTAGTCTGGAAACAGCTGGTGACTTGGAGAAAGCAGCGAAAAAAGGTACTGTACAATTCTTTGAGCAGTACGGCTGCTACAAGGCGATCCTTGGTGAAGCCATTACCGTCAGCGAGAGTGCGACTGTAATTATCACCGAGGCTACGAAAGCGTTTAAGGCCGGCACGACCGTGAAGACTGGCACAAAACTGATGAAAGGCACTGCCATTAAAGTGTTTTTCAAAAAAGTAGTCCAGAAAACGGAAAGTGCCAAGGAAGCCGCTGTCAAGACAGAAACAGTGGAAACAAAGCCGGAAACAGCTGTGAGACCTGTAATCGTTACCAATACACCCTACTTGCTGGAATTCTCTACTCTTGCCGAGTATAAGGGCAAAGTGGTTGATGGCAGCGAGATCCAGGACGAGGACGACTTGTCCCTAATCGCAAAGGAATGTTTCCGGGATTCAACCTCGAATGTCCGGTTTATGCTGCGCGCTGAACGGGACTTCAAGGTGGACGAAGAGAACTATTTCGTCACGATTTATTTAGGAAACGGCAAGGTGCGCGATATGCGTGCCGGCATGATCGTCAAAAAGGGTGCTATGGTGACACTTACATTTCGTCACATGGCAGCTGTGACCAGATTTGCTGCCCCCGTGGCAGACACAACACCAGAACAAGTCGAATTACAGCCTGTCGTCGCTTCAGTCCCGGAGAGTGTTCCGGAGACAGTTAATGAGCCGGCAGAAGCTGTAGAACAGCCTGGTCATGTGGCAACACTCGACCAGATAGAAGATTACGGTGAAGTATTACAGACCACGCCTGCTTTCAGCGCGCTGCGCCTGGTGACGGAAGACTTTAGCGTCGATCCGGAGCTGACGGTGCACATCCGTGCCCGTGACGGACATTGGATCGATGTAGAGCCGGACGAAAACGGCAAAGTCACCATCAAGGCTGGGACACAGAGCGTTTACATTTTCAAAAACGTACGCAAAGTCGCCAGCAAACCGTAATTTTCACTAAAACCGGCTTGATCTGAGACAGCAAATCCTGCTAACTGCTAGGCATTCAGGAAGAGGCTGTCGTGGCTGCGGATCCGCACTTTTGCGGCCAGTCACCGTGGATAGACCACGTAAAAAAAGATAAATATAGAGGTCAGCCGCGGATCAACACTAGAGCTGGTATGACCACAAGCGCTTAGATTAGTAAAATTAGATGTGAGCGGTGAGCACGTTTCTCACCTGATCTGACGCACGCTGCGTGTGTTAAATGATTGGGGATGAAATCGCACGTTCCCCGCGTCTGATCAAACTCACTTTATTTTAATGAATAAGACCCCGCTTCAAGCGGGGTCTTTTGCGGGAAAAATGTATACACTACAGCAAAACCCGCCCCTGGAAGGGGCGGTTTCATCACTAAGTTTGATGCAAACTGTGAGCTTACTCGAGAGTCTGAGCGCAGTACTCACCTTGGGTGTTACTGGCGCAGCAGATGATCTGTTTGTAAGCATCTGGTTTGCGCTCGCCGCCACCAAAACTGACGTCATTGACGGAGTCGGTGTCATTGAGGTAGAAGCTTGGCGTACCAGAGACAGCGTGCTCATTGGCGCGAGCAATGTCGGCTTTGATAATGCCTAAGCCCCGGTCTTCACTGGCCATACAGGCCTCAACCTCGCTGGCATTGACGCCGTTTTCACTCATACAGGTCTCAGCTTCGCCACCAGCGGCCATACAGGCGATGTAAGGCCAGAAAACGTCATGCTGTTCACTCTGGATACAGACTTGGCGGACGTTTTCGGTACCGGCATCAGCACTACCCAAGAAGCCGATAATGTTATTGTTGTCATCGACCGTGCCAGCGTAGTGCAGAGTGATTTTATCGCCGAGTTCTGGCACCTGAGCGACGGCAGCGGCAATGTGAGTTTCTGCTTGTTTGCAGTAACCGCAATCCGAAGAGACGTAAGCGTCAAGGTGCGGATCGTCTGACTTGGTCAGGTCTTCACAAGCGGCGGCAGCGACTTCAGCGCTATTGGCGGCATTGTCACCGGCCTCGCCCAAGAGCTCATCTACATCATAGCCGTCAACGAAGAACGTCTTGGCGTCACGAGTGATGTAGGAGGTAAACTCTTCGTCATAATCCTTGAATTTGATCGTGAAGCGGTAAACACCAGACTGATTGACTGGAGCGCCGATATTTTCGACTTCCATACCGCCGCCCAAAGGCTCGATGATCTCTGGCAATTTGGCTTTGAGCTTATTGACGGCCATCATTTCGGTGACCTTCCAGCCGATCAAGATGACGGCAACAGTCAGGATGACCGCCCCGCAAAAAACACCCCACGGGAAACGGGCATTACTGCTGGCAGCGGCTGCCTGAGCTTCCAGGCGTTCAAGTTCGCGGCGAGCTTGCTCGACGACATCGTTTTTGGCAGCGGTATCTTTGGTCGCTTTTTGCTCTTTTTGTTCTTTCACGTCTTTTTGTTTTTCTTTTTTGACGTCAGCTTTTGGCTTCGTCTCATTATCTTTTTTTGACATAATTTTAAATTTCACTGTTTAATCAATTTTATTTATTAATAAACTGTGATTTTCCTTTCTAATTTCTTAGCTTTACCAATTTTTAACAATTAGCCGTAATTTATAACATTTTCCCAAAAAGTCAAGAGGCAAAATGATACCAGGCATTGGTGCATTTTACCCTCAAGATGTTAAAATAATGTTAAAAAACTGAGCTTAGTTAAGGCTGATGCTTTGCCGATAGGTAAGCGCTTCGCCGACGTGACGATCGGTCAGCGTGGTGATTTCGGCGTCGTCTAGGTCAGCAATAGTGCGCGCGACTTTGATGAGTTTGAAGTAACTCCGGGCAGAAAGCTGCCAACGTGTTACTGCCTGCTCGAGGATAGCTTGGGCAGAAGTGGTGAGGACAATGTGCTGGCGGATCTGGTGACTGGTGAGTTGATGATTGGTAAGCAAACCGAGAGATTGCCAGCGGCTGGCCTGACGAGCGCGAGCGCGGATCACGCGAGCGCGCACAAGGGCGGAACTTTCTGCTTGAGCATGAGGACTGATCAGATCGCTTATTTCTACTTCTGGCACAAAAATCTGCATGTCGAGCCGATCAAGGATGGGACCTGAAAGTTTACGCTTGTAGCGGGCAATATCAGCGCTGGAGCAAGTGCAAGCACGTTTTTTGCTGCCTAAGTATCCGCACGGGCAGGGATTAGTAGCGGCAATAAGAGTGACGTCTGCCGGGTAAGCCACGTGACCGGAGGCACGAGAAATAGTAATTTCGCCGGTTTCTAAGGGCTGGCGCAAAATTTCCAAGGCGTCACGGCGGAATTCGCCGAGTTCGTCTAAAAACAAAATACCGCGATGTGCCAGGGAAATTTCACCAGGCAGAAGATTTACGCCACCTCCTGCCAGCCCAACGGCGGAGATAGTGTGATGAGGGGCACGGCAGGGGCGCACGCAGACAACTCCCTCCTCCCCCAGCATGCCACACACCGAGTAAATGGTAGTGATTTCTAGGGCTTCATCCCTGGTAAGCGGCGGCAGGATGGACGGCATCGCCCCGGCGAGGAGGCTTTTGCCTGCCCCCGGCACACCGCAAAGAAGTAAATTATGCCCGCCGGCGGCCGCAATTTCCAGGCAGCGTTTGGCCACTTTTTGGCCGATGATATTGGCAAAATCTGTATCAGCATGTGCGATTCCAGGTAAATATTTTTGCGGCAGCAGCGGTGTGATTTTGGCCTTTTGGGTAAAGAAACCCATCAATTGCTCAAGCGAGCGTACCGGATAAATGTGGATGCCGTCGATGATTTTGACTTCTTCTTGATTACAGGCAGGTAAAAAGACCCGTTTAAAGCCTTTTTCGCGAGCAAAATGGACCAAGGGGAGCGCGCCGCGGATACTGCGGAGAGTGCCATCGAGAGACAGTTCACCAAAGAAAATATCTCCAGGCAGCGTGTATTTGCGGCCGCAGTTGAGCTCCCACAGCGACATGGCAATGGCCACTTCCAGATTGGAACCGGTTTTTTTGAGATCGGCGGGCGCGAGGTTGACGAGCGTTTTTTTGGCTTTGAGCCGGATCTGACAGCTTAAAAGAGCATTATTAATGCGTTCCTTAGCTTCTTCCACTGCCTTTTCCGGCAAACCTATAATAGTAAGGGCGGGCTTGCCGCGGGTGCTGTCAGCTTCGACCTCGATAAGAGTAGCCTTAAGACCTTGGAGTGTGGCACTTAAATTTTTGATCATCATAGTGCGGCCGATTGTAACACACAATTCTTTCAAATTCTTTCATCTTTTTAAATTTATACTGATTTACAGGGATAATTTTGCCTAAAAAGCGGCGGAAAAACCGGATAAATTAGACATATTAATGTAAACTGTCCACATTAGATGTGATATAATACGGCCATGAAAGAAATGTTACTGTCAATTTTTGAGCCATTAAAGGCTGTAAATCCTATAATTTATACTATAGTTATATCGTTAGTGCCGTTAATCGAGTTGCGGGGCGCAATTTTGGTGGCGATCCCGATGGGCATGGTGTGGTGGCAAGCTTATGTGTGGTCGGTGCTCGGCTCGATGATTCCGGCTTTTTTTGTGATTCCGCTTTTTGCTTGGGGCTTAAATTTTCTGGAAACTCGCGGCTGGTGTCCGGCTGTGACGAAATTTCTCAATGACAAATTTGTCACCAAAGCAAATCAAGTGTGCGAAAAGACAAATGAGATTGATTGTTCGGATAAAAAGGAATGGCAAAAAGAACTACTCAAATTTTGGACGATCGTGATTTTTGTGGCCATTCCTCTGCCTGGTACGGGCGTGTATACTGGCTCAGCGATCGCGTCTATTATAAAAATGCCCTTCTGGAAGGCGTTTTTGGCAGTGCTTATTGGCGATATGATCGCCGGAGCGATCATGGTGGCGCTCACTTTGGGCGGCATGAAAGTGATAGGTTAAAATGAAAAAACGTGCCTGGATACTGATTTTTTCGCTCATCGTCATTTTCCAGGTGTTTAACCATTTTTGCTTTCGCACTAGTTTTTTTGGTCTGGCCGTAGAAATAGAAAAGTTAATAGTGCTGCTCGTCACCTTGGGATTTTGTCTGTACTACATCCGACGTCAAGCAGAAAAAACGATGTATTCGTACAAAATTATGTCTAACTTGGGAATAATCATTTTTCTGACTTGTTGCTTTTTATTCCAGATGTATAGGCTTATTTTTAATTTCCATGCTTTTACGCTGGAGGAGGCATACATGACGGTGCTGGATTCATTTAGTCAGTGTATTATCGTCATGATGCCGTTGGCACTCTCTCTGGCGGTGATGCTGATCGCCAGTAATATTGCTTTGATCTGGCATGATGGTGTGCGTGTCGTCAACACTCTAGGCATAGTTTTGGGGGCGTTTTTGTTGGTGGGGACGCTTTTGGGGCCAAATTTGGATAAGTTATCCCGGAGACTTTTACCATCGGCCACACCTCAAGTGCGGGCGGCATTTTACTTTTCACAAGTGTTTTGGTGCTTGGTAGTGGCTTATTTTGAATGTATGATGTGGGCGGCCATTATTTGTACACTAATGGCAGAAAGACATTGGCCGAGTCGAGACCGGGATTTTATGATTATTCTTGGCTGTCGGGTGGATAAAAACGGTCAGCCGATGCCAATTTTACAGGGTAGGCTTGAGCGAGCGCTAGAATTTGCCCAGGCGCAGCGTGAAAGCCAAGGCCGAGAAATTACGTACGTGCCCTCTGGAGGGCGCGGGAGTGACGAGGTAATTTCTGAGGCCGAGGCCATGAAACGGTATCTTGTAGCTAAAAAAGTCGCAAAAGAAGAAATTTTGCTGGAGGACCGCTCAAAAACGACTAAAGAAAACATGCAATTTAGTAAGCAAATCATTGATCGGAAGACGCCAGACGCCAAGGTGGTTTTTGCTACCACCGGGTATCACGTGTGGAGAAGCGGTGTGTTGGCGGAGTCCCAAGGTCTCAAAGCCGAAGGTATCGGGGCCCGCTCGCCGTGGTACTTTTACAATAATGCCCTGGTACGGGAATTTGTCGCTAATTTAGCTGTACAATGGCAGCAGCACTTGTTTAACCTGGGGATGATTTTACTCAACGTGATTTTTTTGATCGGCGTGGGGTATTACCTGGGGATATTATGAGTGGAAACGTGGCCACCAGGCGTCAAGAGAAGTCTGCCCCGTCAAGAACATGGCCACTCGGTCTACACCCAAGCCGATCCCAGCATATTGATGACCACTCTCAGCCATAGCCTGGATGTCACTGATCATGTCTTCATCCAGAGGCTGCGGCGTGATCCCCTGAGTAATTCTAGTGTGCAATTCAGCGGAAAAAAGCTCCCGGATCCGGGCGGCGTCTAAGTGTTCACTGTTACCGTTGCCCAGCTCTACGCCGCTCACGTAGACCTCAAAACGTTCTGCCAGGTGTGGCTTGTCGGCACGAGGCCGGCAAAGCGGAGATAAAACAGCCGGAAAATCAATCAGGAAGAAAGGATCTGTAGAGAATTTTGGCTCAATTTCGTTGAGCATGAGCTGATTGAAAAGCTGCTCCCAGGTAGCGCCCTCGGGATTACAGCCGTGAGCCACCGCTAAGCGAGAAAGCGATGAAATATCAAGTATTTCCTCGATACGTACCCCTAGGTAGTGCGCCCAGAGATCATCCAGGCTCACCACCGGCCAGCGGGAAAAATCATAAGTGTGCCCGTCCCAGGTTACTTGAGTACTGCCCAGCATGTGCTGGGCGAGGAACTGGAGCAAGGCCGCCGTATCATCCATGATGGCGTGATAGTCTTGATCCTGGCGGTACCACTCCAGCATGAGGAATTCGGGGTGGTGGGTGGGTCCCGCGCCTTCCAGATTACGGCAGCAATGGCCAATGGAATAGCACTGACCGAAGCCGCGCGCGAGGTAGTGTTTCATCGCGCGTTCTGGAGACAGTGGCAGGTAAAGCGGTAATGAGTTAATATTGTCATCAGTATACCTATCCCAGTGCGTGGTAAAGGGATAAATTGTCGGTTCTGCTGGGACAGATTGATGTAAAATTGGGCACAAAAGTTCCTGAAAACCGCGATTGTCCAAGAATTTGCGGATTAATTTGATGACCGTCATCCTTTGGATGTGTGTATTATAATATACATTTTCTGCAGCGATTGTTGACATAATGTCTATAGTTAAAATTTATACAATATTAATAATTATAATCTATACACCAGCATAAATTACCTAAAATTGGTAATGAGTGTGTCTACTATAATAGACAATTTAACCGCTGTAATTAGCGCCCACATTGAGATCACGTTTGCGCAGGCGCAAGGATTTGGGCGTGACTTCCATGAGTTCATCCTTGGCGATATAGGCGAGCGCCTGCTCGAGTGAAAATTCGCGCGGGGGTGAGAGACGGATCAAAATATCAGCATTGGAGCGGACATTGGTTAATTTTTTGCCCTTACACAAATTGATGACGATGTCTTCTTTCTTGCTGTTTTCACCCACGATCATACCGGCATAAATAGGTGTGCCCGGCTTGACGAAAGCGACGCCCCGCTCTTCCAGACGTTTGAGATCATAGGAGAGTGCTTGACCGGCCTGGGCCGCGATGAGGACGCCATTACGGCTCCAGGTCATCTCTTCGCCCAAGGGGCGGTAGTCGAGGAAGACAGAGTTAACCACGGCCAGACCCGAGGTGGCAGACTGGAACTCAGAGCGGAATCCGATCAAATTTCTGGAGGAAATTTCGTATTCAAACCGGACGCCGAGCTTGAGGTTTTTCATGGTGCGAAAGATCGCTTTGCGATCGCCCATAGCGGCAGTCACTGTACCCACGTGTTCTTCTGGGACTTCGATGGTAAGCAGTTCCCAAGGCTCGAGGGTGACGTCGCCACTTTTTTTGTAAATCACTTCTGGACGGCCGACGCTAAATTCATAACCTTCCCGGCGCATGTTTTCGATGAGGATGGCCAGATGGAGCTCGCCGCGTCCAGAAACCAAGAAAGACTCACTATTGGGGCCGGGCGCCATGCGGAGACCGACGTTACGCTCTAGTTCTCGCTCCAGGCGCGCCTTGAGCTGGCGAGAGGTGCTAAATTCGCCTTCTTGGCCGACAAAAGGGGAAGTGGAAACTAAAAATTGTACCTGGATCGTCGGCTCAGAGATATTGATGTGAGGCAACGGCTCGAGGTGCTCGGGGTCACAAAGGGTGTCAGAGATCTTGACATCACTAAAGCCGGTGATGGCGACAATGTCTCCTGTCTGCGCTTCCTCGATTTCTACCTTACCCAGGCCAAAAAACTCAAACAGGAATTCGACTTTGGCCGTGGTGATTTTTTGGGCATCTTCGCCGCGGACAATAGTAAGTTGCTGACCTTTTTTGATGGTACCACGGTTGATTTTGCCGATAACGATCTGACCTTTGTAATCATCAAAGTCAATATTGCTGACTTGGATACGGCTGGGTCCCTCGAGAACTTTGGGTGCGGGAATTTTGTCTACAATACCCTGGAAAAGTGGCGTCAGATCAGTGCTATCTGTCACTTTCATCGAGCCGTCAGCTTGGGTCTGGACTTGGGTACCGGCGATACCTTCACGCCCGACAGCATAGTAAATGGGGAAATCCAGCTGGCCTTCGTCCACCGCCAGATCAAGGAATAAATCACTAATTTCATTGATTACCTCACTGGCGCGTTGATCTTTGCGGTCGATTTTATTGATGACCACGATGGGCTTGAGGCCGAGTTTGAGGGCGAGCGACAGCACGAAGCGAGTCTGAGAAAGTACACCTTCGCTGGCATCTACCAGGAGGATACAGCCTTCGGCCATATTAAGCACCCGCTCAACTTCGCCAGAAAAGTCGGCATGGCCGGGCGTATCAATGATATTGATTTTGTAATCTTGCCAGTGGACAGCCGTATTTTTGGCCAAGATCGTCACGCCGCGCTCGCGCTCGATGGCATTATTATCCATGATGGTAGTTTGCTCGTTTTCTGCCTGGTGAGCAGCGAAAGTGTGGGCTTGCTTGAGCAAACCGTCCACCAAAGTAGTCTTGCCGTGATCTACATGAGCAATAATTGCGACGTTACGGATTTTTTCTGCCTGTATCATAGTGACGATCTTTTTTACTTTTTCATTATAAAAAGCCGGCGCCCGATCACACGAACGCCGGCCGAATTCCTTAGGTTGAGCTTAATTTCTCGTGCATGCGGGCAATGATTTCTGGCGAAATATTCTTCATCTTCTTGAGACCGCGCAGACGCCGGCGCAAGCGACGATTGTCATTATTGTTGTTTTTGCGGACTTGGGAGGGGCGTAGATGATACTGGCGATCCTTGACGATTGTCTGGATGTCCATAGCGACGCTGATTTTTTTGAAGCGCTTGACCATATCGCCGACTGATTCATTACCGCGATTTTTGACCACTATTGTCATAAGTTATCACCTCCCTTCGCCAGAGTGTAATTTATATCAAGAGAGTGTATTATATCACAAAAATCGCTATTTTGGCGGGTAGTTTGAGGGGAAATCGAAGCAAAAAAGCAGCTGATTTGTGCATTATAGTATACAACAAGTGCCGAAAACAGGCAATTTGTCTACTATAGTAGACAAATTGGGCAAAAATGAGGTAACTGTCTACTATAGTAGACAAATCTTAGAATTCATCAATCGGTTCACGTGAGCGCAACCACTCTCGTCCGCCGGCATACTCGAGCCATGCCCACCAGAGAGCAATCAAGGCGCACCAGATGGAAGCGGCAGCGAGTGCTGCCAGCGGCCAGGCGGAAAGATGGACGCCGAGTAAATGAGCGCTGGCACTGGCAGAATGCGGGACTTGGGTGGCGGCGCCCAAAACTTGGGCTTTCCTGGCGGAGACATCGGCCGTACCCAGATATGGCAGATTAAAATTTAAGTCGTCCTTCCAGCGGGTATCAGGCTGTTTGTCTACCTCACGGATGACGACTATAGGACTAGGGCTGGGTGAGGAGTCAGCGGCCGCTTGAGAGCCGGAGCTGGTTTTGTTGTCTGGAGTAGACGTGGGGCTGGGTGAAGCCGCGGAAGACTGGCTGGTGGCGCTGGACGAGCCGGTATCTGGAGTGAGGCTGGCGGAAGTCACAGTTTGACCGGGCGATGTGACAGTGTCCGATAAATTGGTATGGGAATTGGTAGAAGAAGTAGTAGCAGAACCGGTGGCGCTCGGACTGTCTCCTGCGGTAGCCTGGTCTGAGTCACCAGAGACTGTATCTACCTGACTGGAGTCTGGATTATTGCTGCTGGCAGGCGTGGGCGTGGTTTTTTGCCAGGAGTCAGCACCATCAGGGATGCGAGCGTAACTCTGGGCGGCGGTGAGCTTGGGATAGGCGACGATGTCGGCCACACGACCTTGAGGATCGAGTAAATAAATGGTGTCGCCGGTATTGTTGAGAGTGAGTTTACTGGGGACGATCCGCAAAAAACCGTAGGCCGGGATGATAATGTCCTCACTTAAGCCCTCGGGATTGGCGATCGTGTCCTTGGCTAGTTCGGCTATCTGGAAGCCGGCAAATGAAGCCGGGACAGCAGCATTGTTGTAAATTTCTACCCATTCAGCCTCACCTGTAGGCGGACTGGCGTAAATTTCATTGAGCACGAGTGAAGCCTGAGCACGGCTAGCCGTCAACAGAGTGAGGAAAAAGATAAGCAAGATTTTTTTCATAATGGCATATTATCCACACAATTCTTTCAAATTCTTTCACTTTTTTACCGCATAATTACCGCAGTAAGCGAAATTTTTCCTGTATACAGGGGAAATTTTTATTTTGTAAATTGGTCAAAATTGCGCCAAAAATGACCGTTTTACCTTATAATTTAAATATGAAGTCACTATTTGGTCTTGCATTTTGACGCTAACTGTGATACAATATGTAGGTGAAAGATGAAATAGTAACGAGTCCTTCAGTAAGGTGGCGTAGATTTTGGCCTTATTTTGTCATCACTGCGGTATGGTTTCTGATCGTGATCACTAATTATATGCCTGGTACCTGGTTGACGGGCTGGGATAATTTGCACCCAGAATGGGATCCCGGCTTTGATCTGTGGCGGAGCCTTAATGCTGTCTGGCAGGAATATCAGGGCGTGGGGCTTTTGGGCGGCATGGCGCACGCCAGTGACTTGGTGCGGCAAGTGCTAGTGTGGCTGTTGACGGTAATTTTGCCGGAGTCACTGGTGCGTTACACGTTACTTTTTGGGCAACTTTTGCTGGGGAGCATCGGTGCTTTCCGGCTTTTTGAGGAACTTTTTTGCGACAAACGAGATACTCTAGCCTCAAAGCTGTCGAGCGTAGCAGCAGCACTGTTTTACCTGCTAAACCTAGGCACGGTACAAAACTTTTACGTCGCTTTTGAACCTTTTTACTGGTTTTATGGGATGCTGCCGTGGCTGCTTTTTTACTTGCTGCGCGCCTGGCGAGGGACTAATCAGCGCGGGTGGTTGGCATTTACACTGGTGAGTTTTTTGGCGACGCCACTTGCTTATATCCAGACAAATTTTGTAGTTTACGGTGTCCTTTTGGTGATTTTAGCGGTAGCTTATTTGGCGGGACGCCAGCCGGATTTGAGCTTGCCTACCAAATTAAAACGTGTCTTCCTGGCGGCAGCGATCACTATCGGGACGAATTTGTTTTGGCTGGCGCCGATGGCGTATTTTGTGCTTTCGGGCGGGTCGGCCACGACGATCAAGGCGCAGGTCAATCAGCTCTCGACCAGACAAGTGACGGTGCAAAATCAAGCTTATGAAAGTTTAGACAACATCTTGACTTTGCGCGGCTATTGGTTTGCGTCGCAAGATTATGACACCACCGATGATGAAGCCGCGCCGATTGCTTTCATGCAGACATGGATGAGTGAGTCGGCGAGCGGAGCGCTGGCTTATCTTTTTGCGCTGCTGATGATACTGGGCGCAGGATATGTATTGGTGTACCGGCGAGATTATCGAGCTTGGGGCATAGTGATGGGGCTTTTAGGGATGATCGGGCTTTTACTGATCAATCACTTAAATATTCCACTGGTCGCGCAAATTTTCCGTTCACCATTTACAAAAGTCATCGTGCCGCTGTCGCTGATGTACAGTTTGCTTTTGGGCGCGAGCTTTCTTTTTTGGGCGCGAGTGCTGCATGACAAATTTTTACTACTAACTTTTGGTTTTTTCTTGGTAACGCTAGGCATGTATTCGGTGCCGAGTTTTGGCGGACACTTCATTTATCATAATTTGCGGCCGCACGTACCAGAAGATTACGCGGCGCTTTTTGCATTTATGCGGACACAACCAGCGGCGGCGCGCACGGCACTGCTGCCGGCGGAGACAGTATACGGCTGGCAACATATGACCTGGGGTTACCGAGGGATCGGGTTTTATTGGTTTGGTTTGCACCAAAGTATTCTTGATCGGGCCTTTGACGTGTGGAGTTTTGACGACGAAGAGTTTTATCAGGAGCTGCATTATGCCCGGCTAGAATCTGATCCAGAACTTTTTTCTCAGGTGCTGGAAAAGTACGATGTGCGCTACTTAATTTATGATCAGTCTATACACCGGCGGGGGCGTGACAGCGAAGCATTCCGTAAGGAATGGTTGGCTTTGATCGCTGACAGTTGTCCGCAAATTTACAAAACGGGGCTGATCCAAGTATACGATTGCGGCGAGAGGAGTGATCATTATGTGGTCGCGCCAAAGCAGTATCATGAAAGCAGCACCAAACAGTTTCACCAGTTTTTTGACCCGTTGATTGGTGAAAGTCCGTATGTGAGCGGTAGTGCGGATAAAAGTGTTGATGTTCCGTTTGCATTTTTACTTGAACGCGAACCTGACGCGGCGAAATTTAGTTACAGCCAAGAGCAACCCGATCTACATCGGATCCGGCTCGCGGCCGATCTTCCTGGGGCTGATTACGCCCAGATGACAGTCCCCAGCCCTCTTGAGGCCAGCCGCTCTTCCTTCCTCGTGAGCGTGGATGTTTTTGACGAAGAAACTTATGAGGTCAGCATAGAGCCGCTTTTGCGCTTATATGTCAACGGCGAACGGCAAGAAGTTTTCCCGGGTTTGCGTTTCCGGGCTCCGGCCATCACGGGAGCCGAAAATGTCTATTTTGATTTTGGCAGTGATTACGCGCTCGTTTCTCCAGGACAAGCGAGCAATAGTGCGGTGGTATCTTTGGGGAGTTTTGACCAGGATCAAGTGTGGCGGTATTTTGCGGCCGGCCGGGCGCGAGCGCGAGGTCTGAATATCAATGTAAGTTTGCAAGATACTATTGAGCTGGAAGTACCGGCGGTTTTTTGGGAAAAGCTGCGAGACAGGCAGACAATAAAACTATCAGAGCCAGTGCGAAGTCTCGAGGCAGAAATTTACAGTCAGCCGATTTACCTGCGCAGTTATGCTAGCGACGATGCCGTTAACTGCGATACGATCCGCCGAGGAGAAGTAGACCGTCAACCAGACGGTGAGCATGGCTATGCTTATCAGGTCTCAAATTACGGTTCTTATTGTGATACCTTTTTTGACTCCAAACTCGATCAAGCCCGGCATAGCTTTTTGCTGCGGGTAGACAATCGTAATTTGACCGGCTTGCCGCCGACTTATTACTTTTGGGACATCAATCATCAGGTACAAAGCTGGGAGACAATGCTGCCTTCAGGTACATCAAGCGTGACTTTTAGCTTCCCGCGAGTAAAAACTGATGAAGAAACGGCTTTTTTTGACGTGCACACGGCCAATCGTTCGGTGGCCGGCGAGCCGGCGCACAATATTTTGGACCAGACGGTGGCCTATATTGTCCCGACCGAACAGCTGACGGCGATCCGTTTGCGTGGGGCGCACGCCGAGGAGTCAATAGACAATCCACTAGAGATTATCAGTGTGGCAAAGCGCGGGACAAGCGAGTATAAAGTGGAAGTAAAACTTCATGAAAGCACAAGCGAGGGCGTACTGGCGCTGACGCAAGGTTATCACGATGGTTGGCAGGCAAAAATTGACGATAAGACGCTCACCCATGAGAAGTACCGTGACTGGGCAAACGCTTGGAGAGTGAGTAAAGATGAGTGTCCTGATAGCACTTGCAGCGTGAAAATTTCTTTCCGGCCACAGTGGCTTGAATGGTGGGGATTGGCAGTGAGCGGCGGGATCACTGGGAGCGCAGTGGTAGGTTGGCTGGTCATCATGTACAAGCGGTGGCGAGGGAAGATGAACGCAGAAAACAGCTAGACATTTCCGGAATGTAATTCCGGATTTGACAGGATGTACACTTTTTCTCTATATAGGATAGAGATTAGATATTTTTTAAAACCTGTATTTATTTATATATAGTTCTTATCGATCATATTTTATGATAAAAGATGAAAGAATTTGAAAGAATTGTGTGTATAATACCAGCACAATGACAAAACAAATTGAAAATGAAACAACGGCAATAATTACTGGAGACATGCTGGCTGGCAAAATCTACACTATACGCGGCCAAAAAGTGATGCTGGATCGAGATTTGGCACAGATTTATGGATATACGCTCAAGGCGTTTAATAAGCAGGTTAATAATAATATCCACAAATTTGATGCCGACTTTCGATTTCAACTGTCATCTGATGAATATGATCATTTGCGGAGTAAAATTTACGCCGCAAATATTAGCAGTAAAAGCAGAGTAATACCTCATGTCTATACCGAACAAGGCATTTATATGCTGATGACTGTACTAAGAGGTGAGTTAGCTACTAAACAAAGCATTGCTCTAATCAAGCTGTTTAAAAAGCTGAAGGACGAGCTAATTTCACAAAATTCTGCTCAGCTAATTATGCCTAATCAGTATATTGAATTGTCTACTAAAATTCATTATATTGAGGAAGATTTAAGGCAAACCGTCAAAAAATCCGAACTGCACGATTTCATCGCTCATTTTACTGACCAAAATTTAGGCAAACAGTTGTTGGTTTTACAAGGACAAATAGTAGAAGCTTATAGTGCTTATCAGCAGATATTCGCCGCGGCAAGAGGTTCTATTGTTTTAATTGATAATTATCTAAGCATGAAGACGCTATTACTTTTTAAAAGCATTCCGGCAGAAATTAGTGTCACGATTTTTACCGACAAAGATAATAATGGCTTGCATCAAAAGGAGCTGGAAGAATTCCGGCGAGAATATCCTAAGCGGAAAATAGTTTTCAAGAAAACTAAACTGAAATTTCATGACCGGTTTATTATTATAGATTTCCAGCAGAAAACACAGGAAATATATTTGTGCGGCAGTTCACTGAAAGATTCTGGACGGCGAGTAACGACGATTGTAAAACTGCAAGACGATGAAATATTTGGGGAGCTTTTCTCGAAATTAGAGTGACGTTTGGCGGGAACTCAACTTAGACATTTCCGGAATGTAATTCCGGATTTGGCGGGAAAAACCTGCGCCCCCTTCAGGGGGCGCAGCACATCTAAAAAGTAGAAAGAGTAGTAAGTGTCTAATTAAGCCTGGTGATGCGGGCGGCACCATTACCGGTATGTCCCACGCCACTGGCGTAGTAACCGCCGGATGGATTGGGCATTGGTTGCAGTGAACCTTTGACATTAGTCCATTTATACCCAGCGCCGTCAATCATGAGGGTGTCGGTGAAACTCAGGCCCGTGGGCGAGAGCGAGCAGCTGTTATTCGTCGTGCCGGTAGTACAGCCGGACTTGGGCGTGGAGTTACTCAGCGACGTCACGGCGACGCAGCCCGTATGGCCGGAGATATATGAGGAGCCGCCGGCGCCGCTTCCCCACTGACCAGAAGTTCCCCCATACCATCCTCCCCCTCCCCCGGCAGATGCACAGTTACTATAATAACCATCTGCGCCAGTACCAAATGATCCGATGTTGCCTCCTCCATTGCCAGAATAACTGCCTCCGCTAACCTGTGTCCCCCCATATACCACCGTCCAGTTAGAGGTATTATAATTGTTGCCCGTGCCACCACTTACCCCGCCAGCAGCTCCACCAACGGACTTCCCTTCGTGTCCAGAACCGCCACCTCCGCCAGCAGCGACTGCAATACGACTTCTCAGAGAATTAGCATTATTCCAATTCCCACTCGTCGTCCGTATATCCGTAGCTCCACCGCCGCTACCACTATTGTGAACATAGACATTAGAATTATTTCTTGAGACCGAGCGTCCACCACCATTATAACCGCCGTTAGTCCAGTAGTCAGAGACAGCTTGACTCGTGACGGTATCAGTACCAGCATAACCAAGATACAAATACAAGGTGGAATTTGTGGTTACTCTTAGTATACCACTGACGTACCCTCCATTGCCACCATAAGTCCTGCCTGTTTGTAAATATGTAGAATATCCATTCCCACCCCTGGCTCCCCATAACTCCACCTTGTACTGGCACCCCACATATGCCGTAAACGTCTGATAACTTCCCGTATAAGTGAAATTCTTCACGGCATTGGTAGACGTCAGGACTGGGTCCAAACAGCTTTCTGGTTCTACTGCTATGTATTGATTGGTGCCGATCTTGACGAACTTGCTAGAGCCGATCTGTATCACTTCTCCCACGGCGATGTTCTTGATTTTCTTGGTAGTGGTGGTAGAGGTGGCCGCTAGTACCTCTCCATCAGCTCTCACGAGCTGGTTCCCCTCTCCTAAGTAGGAGAGGACAATAAAGAAAATATGTGCCAAAAAGACCCGCCCCAAAACGTGCGTCATATCCGCCTTTCATTTTCATTTCTCTTAAGAAACTGTAGCAACTACAGAAAAGCACACGATCGGCAGCTGCAGTGTCTCAAAAGAGATCTCTGGGACAAACTCAAAGCTTCCGCTCAGGCCGTACCCCGCTACCACTATCATGTGCTTTTCTCTCGGTCCGAGCTAAGATCATAACTTTTGCAAGTCTATCTATACGCTTGGGGTTTGGAGCTGTATTTCAATATTGTATCGTCCTTTCACCGATCTCTTTTTTAACACTGCATAAAATATTATAGCGGAAAAAGTGATTTTGTCAAGATGCAATTTTGTAATTTGTGCAGTAATGATATTTGTAATTAATTTGTTTTTGTTTGTATTTTGTTTGTTCATGTTTTCCAGATGTAAGTGTTAAACATTTGTTAAACGTTTGTTGAACGTTTGTAAAACAAGTAGTAAAAAATTTTGCCCCCTCGTAGGGGGGCAAAATTGCTGTTTGCTTTTTCATTATTCTTGCGTGCTGGTCGTCGCTTCCAGATTTGCACGACCCGCTTTCGGTCTGCCTGCCGGTCGCTCACCTTCGGGCGCGGCGGCCAGTTCTGGATGCTCGGCGGCAAAAGCTGCTTGCTTTTCTTCCCAGTAGGCTTGGATCTTATCCGCCGTGGCTTGGTCGATCACGCCATCAGTCACTAGTTCATCCCAGATGAACTCTGGCAGCTGATGACCCTTGGGTCCACGCCCGCGACCCTCCGGGCGCGTGTCGCCGGCGCTATCTGCAAGCTGTGTACCTTGCACTTGGCTGCTCACGTCACTATTAACTTCGTCGGCGGCCACGCGGTGCGCTATGCCAAGGCCGATGACGCTAGCCCCAGCCATCGCCAGTACGGCCGTACAAACTAAGTTTCGATATTTTTGCATAGTTCCTTTCTAGCTTCTTTAATATCGATGAGTGTAGTATAAAGGATAGCCGTTAAAACACTGCTAAAGGTAAGTTAGAGTTTTGTTAAAAAATCGACCAACTAATATCAGCGGGCTTGAGTCTGCATCATCTTGACAAAAATGCTGTCCTCCAGTATAATACGGAGCAGAAAAAGGAAAGGCGAAATGGCAAAATTTAAATGTCTAGTTTGTGGAGTAGTTTTTGACGCGCCGGATCATGCGAGTGCAGTCTGCCCCAAGTGTAAGGCGCGCGGTGAAAAAATCGTGCCGCAAGGAGGACATAAATACGCCGGCACGCAGACAGAGAAAAATTTACAGGCAGCATTTGCTGGGGAATCTCAAGCACGTAACAAATACACTTACTTTGCATCACGGGCAAAAAAAGACGGTTATGAACAAATTGCTGCCTTGTTTTTGCTGACAGCCGATAATGAAAAAGAACATGCCAAAATGTGGTTTAAGGAGCTAAATGGGATTGGTGATACAGCCGAAAACCTGGAAGCGGCGGCCGCGGGTGAAAATTACGAGTGGACAGATATGTATGAAGGCTTTGCAGCCACGGCTGAGGAGGAAGGTTTCCCTGAATTAGCCGCTAAATTCCGTAGCGTGGGACAAATCGAGAAACGTCATGAGGAGCGCTACCGCAAGCTGTTGGCCAACATCCAAAAGGGAGAAGTTTTCCAGCGTGGCGAGGTAAAAATCTGGGAGTGCCGCAATTGCGGACACATCGTGGTCGGCACCCAAGCGCCAGAAGTTTGCCCGGTGTGCGCTCACCCGCAGGCGTACTTTGAGATCAGCGCGGAAAATATTTAACGCCAACGAAAAGTGGCGTTTTGTGGACTTGTGATGGTAAGAAGTCAACAAAATGGGCTGTTTTGTAGACTTGTTGACTCGGAAAGTCAACAATTTTCGGCATTTTTTGTGTAGCAAACAAATGACCCCGCCAGAAACCTGACGGGGCCGAAAAAGTCTTGACTACTTAACTACACCTCCTCTGTCGGCCAGCCGTAAACGGCCAGCCTTTGGTTCTTAAACCGCGTGTTCTCAGTGACTTCCATGAGTCCGCCGAGCCACGCCGGGAGGACGACGCTGGTTTTCTCGTCGGGGTACTCGACCTCGACGACGACGTGGCCGGCGAGCTTGCCGTGGTACACGTCGATCTCGGCTGTCAACCCGTTTTCGAGTGGGAGCTCGTAGCGGGTCTTGAGCACCCGCCTACCCGCCGTAAGAGGGAACAGGCGGCGGTACTCTTCGCGGGAGATTTCCCACTCCTGCTCCTCGCGGACGAGGCCGGTACCTGCCTTGACTGTGCGCACGCATTTAACGTGCGAAAACTTGTCCATTTTCATCCTGATCCGCTCCTCACGGTCCGGTGTGATTTCCAAGTATCCCTGCTCCACTGCCTGGTGTTTAAGGCCGGAAAACCTAAGGGTCTCGGTAACACGGGCGGCATCAACGATAATAAATTTTCTCTCGATCTCTTTCGACATCTAAAAAACCTCCTTGATTTTTTTGAACCTCTGGTAGCGTTCTCGCCAGTCACGAGTCTCCTCATGGCTGCGGAGCGCGCTACCGCGGGTAGATGTGGAAAGAAAAGTCGTAGATTACTAAGTAGTCAAGATGTTAAAGGGCTGAGGAGAATTTTCCGGCTGGCGATCAGCCGTCATTCTCACTCAAACATCCTATATTATATCACACTATGTCAAATTTGTCAAGAGGCAGTTTCGCCTGGAAAACATGGGAACAGGTATAGTTTTGTCTGTATAGCAGGGATTTATTAATTTCTAGGTAGACTTCCTGTTGGGTGCGACACTGGCGCAGGTAGTTGGCGTGCTTAAAGGCAACACATGATTGGCAGAAAATAATTATCAGGAGTACAACGGCTAGGATCGTGAGAGTGGCTCGCCAGAAGCGATAGATGGAGTCTATCATATCCGACCCTCCAGATAACGATCAAATTGAGACTTTTGGAACTGGAGCTGTAGGAAACAATCGGTGGCGCGGTCCTCACTCCTCCAGGCGCCAAAGCTGATCCAGAGTGCACATAAAAGCAATATCAGGTCGACGATAAACAGTGTGTTTAATGTGTACTTTTGGCGCTGTTTTTGTAACATAATGTGATTATACCATACAAAATGACGGCTGGAAGGTGTTTTGGCGATGATTTATTGTTTTTTCATTAGTTTCCACCTAGAAGCGTCTTGCCAGTGTAATTCCAATTTAAACTCTTTTGATAATTTCCAGCCAGTATCAATCCCATAGAAATGCCAATTCCCCTCTTGAAGTATGGCACTTTCAAGATTAATATATGTAAAAATCCAATCATACGGAATTTGTAGTAGGTGTTCATCAACCCAATCCGGCATACAAGTGTCGACCTTACCATCGCTTAAAGCAAATTGATTTTCGTCGAAAGATAATTCATAATCATTATTATTCAAGATTGGTGTATCATCTGGGAATTTGACTCCCAGCATTGTTTTATTAATTTCTTTTCCTCTAGCATTTTTAACTTTCTTAGACGCAAGCTGTAACCAATAATCGCCTTTAAAGGTTGGCTGTGTGTCTATGCGGAGTGTTTGTATTGTCGGCGAGCAATCAGCTAGTAATTCTATATAATGTAGTCCTTTCTCCAAATCTGGAGAGACGACTCTGTGCTGTTTGCTTTTAATAGATTTAGTTGCAGATATGCCGCGCCAGAGCGGGTCATCAGCATTGACGGAATAGTATTTGCCATCGATACGAACTTTTATATCGTCCTCATCTCGTCTAAAGAAACCAGTTTCATTCCACCCCACTATTGCAGTACCACTAACACTAGCGACTGGAAGATCCACGAGGATAACGTTTATAAATGGCTGTTTGTTGAGGTTTTCAGCTTGTAAGTCTAAATTAAGAATGAATGATTCTATTGATTCAATCAATCGTAGTGAAGTTTTCTTTTCATTGATACTACCTTTGATTACATACTTAATTATATGATCGCCAGCACTCAATTGCAGGATATAATAATTTCGCTGAGTTTTGCCACGTAAGATATTACCATTCCACGCTGCAGGAATTGTAAACCGTTGAGCGTTTTTAAATGGTGGGATTTCTCTGAATTCCAGTTGATCAATACAAACACGCATCTGACTACCAGTCGCGCAAGAAGCATCTATACAAATGGCGTACCAGGCAGTTTTGGCAATAGTAATTTTATCTTCATAAATAGTTTCCTTTGTTGGCATAATCAAGTCTGAGTATATATAAAGTTCTTATCTTTGTCAATCTCTACTATTTCCGCCACCACCAGCCCTGCCGTGAGCAGGACAAACGGTTGGAAGAGAGCCTGGTCAAATTGACTGTGTATTATAATAGACAAAATAACGTAAAAAAGACTGGGTGAGGCACGCCATAAGTGGCAGAGTAAGTGTATACTATAATAGACAATCACGAGCGTAAGCGGCAGGCCAAAAAAGCTGACTAGCAGCAAAAATGAGTTATCCGGGAAGCTGGCCGTCTGCTTGTAACCGACGGCACGAAGTTGACCAGGATCCCTCTGCCCAGGCAAGGGGACGAAAACTCCCCGCCCGATAAGCCACTGCCACCAAGTGAATGAGGAAACTTGACGGGTAAACATCTCAGCCCGGGCGACTAGAGAATTGGTACGCAGCAAGTTAGTGGAGTCGGAAGGAATCCAGCGCGCCGTAAGACTGAAAAATGCCAGACTGGCTATCATGAAAACGGCGATGATAAGTGAGTATTTTGTAATTTGTAACTTTTTTATCCTCGAGTACATTTTGACTACATAAGCGACAGTGACACCAGCCAAGCTCACAAAACTGGCGCGCGAATAAGTGAGAATGAGCGCAAGCAAACACAGGAAAAGTGTATACTTTAGTATACTTTTAGCCTGGCGTGGCGCACAGGGCAGAGCTGTAAAAAGGTAAATAATCCCGATACAAAGCCCTAAACCCGTAAAGGCTGGATCTAGCCACGTGCCCACCAGGCGGTAACGATGATCATCCCAACCGAGAAACTGTAATGAGCTGGTATCTGGCCAAAAAAAGTATTGCAGCAGGCCGCCTAAAGCCAGGCTCGCGAAATAAGCCGTCAGGAGAGGCGGCCACTCATGGCGGGCAAAGTCTTGGTTTAGTCTGGCGAGGAAGAGGAAAAGCAAGTAAGCTGTGAGGCGCGCCAAATAGGCGATCGGGATAAGTGACCAGGCGTGATTGAGCGTCCAGCTGAGGACAATCAGGCTGGCGGCGGCGAGGATTATCAAAGCGGCCTGGCGAGAAACTGGCCGCCGCCGCCAACACCGCCGCCAGGAAGGCGCACAGGCGAGCACATAAAGGACAATGAGCACGTCATGAAAATAAAAAGCCAGGCCAGGACTAAGCGTAACGCGTGTCATTTGCCCGAGTGCGAGCGAGATGAGAACAGCAGTGAGTAAAAAACGTCTACAAGTGGTCATTTGGGATCCTTAAATGAACAATAAACTTGATACGGGAAGCGTAGTAAACGCAAGACGCGTGCCTCGCGCGGTCGCCAGATCTGGAAATATTGATCTTGGCCGGCAAAATAGAGCTGACGACGGCCTCTGGTGACAGCCGGGCGATCGGCACCGTAATGGACAATTTGGATTGATGTATCAATGTAATTTTGGAGACCACACTCTATAGCGCGCCGGGAGAGGTCGACGTCTTCAAAATACATGAAAAACCGTTCATCAAAGCCGCCGATTTCTTGCCAGTGAGAGCGCGTAACCGCAAAACAGGCACCGCTCACCCAGTCTACGGGTAAAAGACTGTTTTTGGCCGATGCAGCGGCATTTGACGGCATAGGGACGGATTGATTTGAGTGGCGGCGCAGCGTGGTGGCGAGCGTGGGGAAACTGCCGGCAGCATCAGCTTGTGGCTGACCATCGCTCGCCACCAGGCGCGGGGCGACCAGCCCCGTGTGCGCGCGTTCCAGATCACGGCCAAGACGGCCTAAAATTGCTTGGCTGGTGAAGGTATCTGGATTGAGGAAGAGCAATTTGTCGCCGCGCGCACGCGCCGCCCCATAATTATTAGCGCCGCCAAAGCCAAGATTTTTACTCAAAAAAAACGTGCGTACCGGGATAATTTGCTGGAGCTGATCACTTGCTTGCCTCAAGAGTGAAACCTCATCCTTGCGGGAATTATTATCGACGAAGATAAATTCATAAGTGTATTTTTGCTGGTGTACCTGAGCCAGACTAGCGGCAGCTTGTTGGAGCGCTTGGGTAGAATTATAATTCACGATAATGATGGAAAAATCAAGACTTTTTAGCATATTTGTACACTATTTGTCTAATTTGGGTAATGAAAGAGTTTTGTGAATATTTCATGGCAGCTTGATGTAAGGCGGCCTGATCCCAGGAGATGTCCCCAGCTTGAAGGATGGCGGTTTTGAAGGCGTCGAGTGTAAGTTCGTCAAAAAATACTCCCGTCTGACCAGAAGTGATAGTTTCGGCCGGGCCGCCGGAGTAGTGAGCGATCACCGGGCAACCGCAAGCCAGCGCTTCTATCGGGACTATACCAAAATCTTCATCGGCTACCGGATACAGGAGACCGCACGCTGCCGAATAAAGGCCTGGTAATTTTTCATCTGGGACGTGGCCGAGGAGCTGAATGCGGTCGGCCGCACCCGCCACCTGGATCTGAGAGCGTAAGGCAGGCAAAAGTGGCCCGTCGCCGACAACTTTTAGCTTGAGGCCGAGATCAATGGCTGCCTGGACGGCGAGCTCAGGATGCTTGGCAACATTGAGCCGGTTGACAAATAAAAAGCCCTCACGCTGTCTATTATAGTAGACACTGGGGTTCGCTTCCGCCTGGTCGGCCAAAATGACAGGCGGATAAAGCACTTGTGCTTCCCGACGCCAAAACTTACTCACGCGCGCGGCCACGGTGTGAGAGTTGACTAAAATCACACGGGCACGCTGGGCATCGTCAAAATCACGCAGGCGCAAAAAATGATTGATCAGTGCCCCGCCTAGGCGGGTAAAGTAGTGAGACTGCCAGTCACTGCGGGTATCATAGCCATAAAGCGAGCGCGCTGGCGTGTGACAATAGACCAGCAAGGCGGCATCTGGCCGGACAGTCACGGCCTTGGCGTGGTAGGCATTGGTGGAAGCGATGACGACATCGTACTCACTCAGATCAAGGCGGGAAAAAGCGCGCGGCGCGAGCAAGCGCAGCGGCGAACGGAGTTTTCGGTGGCCAGGTAGGCGCTGGATGAAGGTAGTGCGGATATCCAGATCCTGGAAGGCGTGGGCGTGTTCGCCTAAGCCTGCTGGGTCAAAAAAAGCCGTGTAAAGTGGTGCCTGGGGAAAAGCCCCATGCAAAGCCAAAACTACGCGTTCTGCCCCACCAAACTCTTGCAAGTAGTCATGTACTAGTGCCACTTTTAGCATAAATCTTCTCTATTATACCGCAGATTTTGTGGTATAATAGGAGATCTTGGAGATGATATGAGTAAAAAACTGCCGAAGGCTTTAGTCAGCGATATTGAAAAATTACTGCTCAAAGGGCGGGAAAACGGGAGTATCTCTCAGGAAGACGTGCTGGCGACTTTTGTGGAACCAGAACTGTACGTGGAAGCCCTGGATGATTTTTATGACCAGACGGCTAAGGAAGGCATTACTATTTGTGAATCCACTTCTCAAGAAGCAGACGGCCAAGAGACTGCTGACTTACTCAAGAGTGAACTGGAGACGATCGCTAATTTCAACAACACCAATGTCTCAGATCCGGTACGGATGTATCTGAAAGAAATTGGGCGGATCCCGCTTTTGACACGTGAGGAAGAAATCAAACTGGCCAAAAAAGTACAAGACGGAGACGTGAAAGCCAAACAAAAAATCATTTCCGCCAACCTCCGCCTGGTAGTGGCGATCGCCAAAAAATATATCGGCCGGGGGATGAGTTTCCTAGACTTGATCCAAGAAGGCAATAAGGGCCTGATCCGGGCGGTAGACAAATACGACTGGACGCGGGGCTTTAAATTTTCTACGTACGCCACGTGGTGGATCCGCCAGGCGATCACCAGATCTATTGCTGACCAGGCGCGCACCATCCGTGTGCCGGTACACATGGTAGAGACCATCAATGCGCTGATGCGCACCAGCCGTAAGATGATGCAAGACTTGGGACGTGAGCCGACGGTAGACGAAATCGCCAAAGAAATGGACATCACGCCAGAAAGGGTGCGTGAGATTTTCAAGATCTCACAAAACACGGTCTCTCTGGAGTCACCAGTGGGCGACGACGGCGAGGAAGACTCAGTGCTGGGCGACTTTGTGGCCGATACTCAGCTGGCTACGCCTTATGAAAGCGCCAGCAAACAGATGCTTTCTGAAGACATTGAGGAAATTTTGTCTGGACTATCTGATCGCGAGGCCAAGGTGATCCGGATGCGCTTTGGGCTTTCTAATAGCCGGATGATGACCCTAGAAGAGGTGGGGCGGGAATTTGGCGTCACCCGGGAGCGGATCCGCCAGATAGAGAGCAAAGCGCTGCGTAACCTGCGCAACCCCAGCAAACGCAAAAAGCTGCAAGATTTTTTGGAGTAGCGATCAGTGCGGGAACAGAAGAAATTGCCGGGAAAATCTACCAGGCATATGTTATAATACGTTATATGTCAGGATTAACCACAGCTTATCAAGTACCGACGCCAGATGTACTCATGATGGCTTTGTATCATCAAGACCAGGGATTGGCTCGTCGTGATGATTTGCTGCGCTTAGACAACCAGGCTCTGGGCGAGCTGACGCGCCAGCTTTTGCAGCAGGAAACAGCGGCACAAGAGGTTAACGATCCAGTGGCCGCTGATCTGGGGATGACGCATGAGGAATTGGTGGCGGCGTTGCAGGTTGGAATGGACGATCTAGACGCTGGGAGAGTAATGGATGCAGCTGAGCTAGACAGACAGATGAAGGCAAAATATCCATTTTTATGCCAAACAACGTAATTGTCTCTGCTCAGGCTAGTGAAGACATTGAGAGTTTGACGTCTTATATTAGTGAAATTTTCCATGCACCTGATGCTGCAGCAAAAAAATATAACTTAATCATGAACGTAATTCTCAACGTCCTGCCTGAACATCCATATTGGCAACATCTGTACGAAGATGCAGATTACTACGGCCAGTCGGTCTACGTCTATAACGTAGATCATTACCGCATTTTTCACGTGCCAGATGAAGCAGCGCAAACCACGCGCGTGATCCGGGTGTTGCATCAGTCGCAAAATGCTAGTGATCACCTAGACGCGCCCTCAAATACCCACAAAACGTAAAAACCCCCGGCAGATACCAGGGGTTTAAAAACTTTAACAAATGAGTCAATAAGCTGTCGTCTGTAGCCAGGGAGCGTCGAATCAGGCTCCCGTCTGATGGACACGCAGTGTGCCGCTAGACGCAGAGCTTAATGAGCTCAACGAAAAAAACTACAGACTAGAGAAAAAACTAATTACGACCTAGGATCTTTTCCTAAGGAAGAGAGGGATGAGGAAAAGACCAAGGAAGCTCGCGCCGGTATTGCAGCCGCCGCCACCGCCGCCCCCCTGACCGTCAGAGGTTCCGTTGCCAGAGTTACCCTGAGAGGACAAGTAAACGGTGATGGTACCGATTGCGCGGCCAGTCTTTGACTTTAACATTTTACTGCCGACGCCGTCGGATGCTGCTGTGGTCGCCGTCTCTTCTACCGTGTTCTTGTCATAGCTGAACTTAAACAGATTTGTACCAAGAAGGTAGAGTTCGCTTGAACCGCAGAAGAAGACGACTTCGTATTTCCCGTCGTCCTGACGTTTTACTGTCGGGGTGACGGGAGCAGCTGCGGTGAGATTAGCAACGCTGTTAAACAGGCTGCCATCTCTGTTGCTGATCACGTCTTTGCTTGCGAAAATCAGTTCTCCGTCTTCCGCATTAAGGATATCGGGATCACTGACTTCGCTGCCGTTGCGAACAAGGGCAACTTTGCTGGCATCACTTATCGTGAATTTCTTCCCGGAAGCTTTCTCTGTAGGAGTTGCGACTGCCCATTTTGAGCCTTCGGCACCTGTAAGAGTAAAGTATTCGGCGAAGTTCTCCGCAGTGATTTCTACGGTGTTCTGTTTCTCCAGATACTCCGCGTTCGGCCACCAGGTGGTGGTTTCAGCGCTGTTTCCAGTGGTGTAGCTCTGACCAGCAAGGATTTGATCCCCTGCCTGGACAGATACTGCACTCCAGGCCTGATGCACGGTAAACTTTGTGTTCGCCGGCACTGTCACCACGATCTCTCCATATGTTCCCTCTTTGACGAGGGTGAAGAGTGCGGTTACGTCCTTACTGGTAATCAGCTGCTCCGCGGAGTATTCCGTGATGTCCGCCGGGTCAGCATTTCCGCTATCGCCGTTGTCAGTTGCGGTCTCGTCATAAACGGATGCAGCACTTCCTACCGGAATCGTGCGGTTGCCGCCGGTTTTAGCAATACTGCCATTGGAAGAGTCACTGACCCACCACTGGGCGGTAAAGCCCTCGGCGAGTGTGAATTCCACCGTGGTTACCGTACCATCGGTGGTCTTCATGCCGTTTGTAACACCGGGAATTGCTTCCCATGTGCCATAATTGGCAAGTCCGGCCAGAGAGTTAACGACGTTGTCGGCAAAAGCTGCGGAAACTGCAAAAACGGAAAAAACTACGAGCGCGAGAACTACTAAACCTTTACGTGTTGTCATTGTAGACAACCTCCTTCATTGAATTGTAAATTTCCCATTTTGGGATTTTCGAAAAAGGAACGTGCGCGACTGCCTGATTTTGATCCAAGTAACTTTTGTCTTGGCCGCCATCAGGAGTCAGTTTTTCTCACTTATTGTCATTTGTTAAAGAACGTTTCTCCCACATTGTCATGCTGGAGAAGTTCTCAACAGTTTGACTAATGTGATCAAAACTTAACATATTATATCACACTATAGGCTTTTTGTCAAGAGGCAATTTCCAGGCTAAAACGGATTGATCGCACAAAATCGACTAGTAATTTGACACGCAAAACTGCACGGCGTGGCAGCTGACATTTTGCCTAACTTACGCCCTCCCCCACCCGCAGGCCCGGCAGCGGCCGGTCGTCACCCCGAGCGGCAATGAGGCGCCACTCGCGCAGGCAAAAATCCTGGAAACGTTGGATGAGGATCGGCACCAGCAAGCCGGCAGCCAGATACAGGCAGAGCGTTTGCGACAGACCAAAGGCCTCATAATACCACCAGATGTCACTAAAGAAGGCGTCCAGGCGGAAATCTGAGAAGTAAGGTGTGACGACGCTGAGGAAGGCAAAAAGACCTTTGACAAGCATAAAGCCCAAAAATTGGTGAATCATGATGGAATAGGTGGAGGCTGAGAGCGTGGTGATAAGGCGGGAGCGGCCAATGGCGGGTGCGAGGATACGGGCGAGCCGCAACCAGAAGAAAATTCCGATATATCCGATAATAATCGGCATGATGGGGCCGTGGACAAAGTTATTTAGCCACATGGGCGAGTAATCTGGCATGTAGCCCAAGAAAGCGGCGATGAGATATTTGGCCGCCAGGAGTGCGGGCAGGAGGATATAGCTGGAGACGGTATCACGCTGCTCGAGCGTGGTGCGGTAAAAAGTCCCCAGAGCAAAAAACGGCAACAGGTGGAGCGGGCGCAAAAGCAGCAGCCACCAGCCCAAAGAAGTACCAGCCGGCAGATCGGCCGCGATAGAGCTGGCCAGAGCATTGCCAAAAATGCCTAAACATAGGTAAAAAATGAAGTATGCCCACTCCGGGATGCGGTCGGTGTGCGTCTCAAAAGGCGCAAACAGCCGGCGCACGAGGACGTTAAACATCTGCATGAGGAAAAGCGGGACGACAAACCAGCCGCCGACATTATAGCGGAACTGGTTACCGTCGTAAAGGGGTGCCAGCAGGAGGCTATCGGGCGTGACAAAGCCGCCGATACTAAAGCCGTGTAAAGCCGTGATTTTGACGATCCAGCCGTAAAAAAAGTTCCACAAATACATCGGGACGAGCAGTTTGAGAGCTTGCTTTTTGGCGTAGGATAAAGGATGAGCTTCATGAGTGCGTTTGTAAAAATATCCTGATGCAAAGGCAAAAATCGCCAACTGGACGCTGCCGTAGCGAAACCAGTCATAAAGCAAATCAAAGCCGAGGTGATATGTGACCGGCTGACCGTCGAGCGTGGTGCCGCCCATAATATGTGAGCAGACCACCATCGTAATGGCGATGGCATACAGGATACGGAAGCGGTAGTCTATAGTTTTGTTTTTATCCATGTATGGCTATTATAGCACGGTTTGGCAGATAAAAAAGGTTGCATTTTGCGCCAAGATGTAGTATAATAGTGATAATGTGGAAAAAGAGTAAAAAATTCATTACAAATTTAGTGCTAGGCGTCTTCCTGGCGGTGGGCTTGGTGCCGGCGATGGCACAGGCGGCGACAATTAGTCCTGATGAGGTCTTGCCGACAGCTTACAGAAATAAATTGCCGAGCGATGTGGGCACAACTGGCAGCCGGATCGTGTCGATCGTGATCGTAGTCGGGGCGGTACTGACTCTTGGTTACATGCTCTGGGGAGCGATTGATATGATCACAGCCGAAGGCGATACGGGCAAGCTGGAGGCGGCACGCGATAAAATCATGTACTCGATTATCGGCCTGATTGTTTTGGCTTCTAGCTGGGCGATTTACCAATTGGTGCTTTTTGTGACCTTTGGCGGCAGTAATATCAGCGTCCCTACTTTGAGATAGTGAGAAAAATATAGGCCGAAATGTGCGGGAATCGGTTTTTTATCCTATAATTTGACTTATTTTGATTAAAATTGGTCAATTTTGCCGGCAAATCGGTGAAATTGCTTGCCAAAATGGCAAAAAATGGTGTATAATATATCATAATACCACTTAGGTTAGCAAAATAATAAAATTATACTAACCCAAGCCGGATAAAAGCTAATAGAAAGGCATAATGAAAAGCTTTTTGAAAAAATGCGCCGCGAGTGTAGGAGTGGCTACGATCGCGACAGCGAGCCTTTTTTCTCCTGTAATGGCCGAAGATGCGACCAACTTGTTCCGTGATATGGATCCAACCACCAATAACGGCGGTCTCAAGATCACGGGCAATGCCGGCAGCCTTTTCCGCAATGTGATCACGATTGTTTTCATCGTGGCCGCGATCCTCACCCTTTTTTACTTGGTGATGGGGGCGATCAACTGGATCACTTCTGGCGGTGACAAGGGTAAAGTCGAGGACGCTCGCAATAAAATCACAGCGGCAGTCATCGGTTTACTGCTTTTGGCAGCTACCTGGGCCATTTATCAGCTGGTGATGACAGTCGCCTTTGGTACTGATACTCAAGGCATCACGATCCCCTACTTGGCTCGCTAAAACAAAAAAAGAAACGAAATCCCGGCTGCGGCCGGGATTTTTTGTGCACAAATGACACGAGCGGAGAAACGAGACAAGATCAGTCTTGTCTGGGCCGGCAAAAGGCATGCTTAGTTTTGGTTTTCAGATTTGGGAGCGGCTGGCAGGCGGACTTTGGTGAGGTCGATGGCCGCCACGTCATCCCCGCGGTAAAGATCCCAACTTTGCAGATACCACAAAAAGATGGCCGGCGGATCTTCGAGGAGGTCTTGCTGAAATTCTTGATACAGCGTGGCGCGCTCGGCGGAACTGAGGGGGCGGTCGCTGGTCGGGTCAATGGTCTGGCGGGCTTTTTCGAGTGAGTTGTCCACACGAGTGTTTTTGTAATGGGTGAAATTGGTGGCCAAATCTGAGTGCCAGAGGCTGTATTGATCAGGATCGCGGGGGATTTGCTGACCTATAAGGAGTGCTTGGAAATTATTGGTATCGGGGATCGTCTGGATCTGGATATTGGTCTGGATGCCCAGGTAAGCGCAAGGGGTTTTGTCTTCAATTTTGTCACTTTCTTGGCAGGCCTTGACGGCGGCTTCGCCGAGCTGGTCCCAGTCTTCCTTGATGCGGGAGGCGACGTCATAATAACTGGCCGTGGTGGTAAGAGTAATTTCTATGGGTGCACCGGGCAATTCATCCAGGAGGCGCTCGACGCCGGAGTCAATATTTTTGTCATAGCGCTTACTGCCAGGGAAATAAGCAAAACTAACTGGGCTGATGGGTCCGAGTGCCCGGTCAAAACCGGCCCGGTCTTTTTCCACGCCGTAACTCAAGGCCTGGCGGACATTTTTGGTGAGGACGGGGTCGGCAGTATTAAAGAAAACGGCCAAGTATTGATTGGTGAGGCGGCGCTCTTGGACGGTAGTCGTCTCCCAGTCTTTGACCTCGTCAATATTGGTAATATCGGGCAGATAGTCTACCTGGCCGAGCTTATAGGCGTCTAGAGCTTGGTTTTGGGTGTAATAAAAACGGTAAACGTAACGAATACGGGTCTCCAGGTCATCAATGACTACTTGAGAAAGAGCGGAGTGCGAGCGGTCTTGCCATTTGTAACTGGTCAGGCGGGTGTTTTTGAGACCGTAAACGTCAATATGACGGATGAATCCGTATTTTTTTGTCTCCTGGAAGCGTAGCACCGGATCGGTCAAAAGCTGCGGGAAACTGGCGAGCACCGCCGGGAGATCATAAATGACTTGGTTGTTTTCATACGTCACGCGGGCGTCACGCAAGTGATAATTAATGTCTGTGGCCTGGAGCGGTTGCCCGTCTGGCCAGTAGACGTCATCTTCAAGCGTGAAACGAAACCTTTTGCCGTTGTCTTCTAGCGCGAAGCGCGCGGCTAGATCGAGGCTGGCAGGCGTGAAGACGCCGCTTTCATCCATCTGGACGAGGCTGCGAGACAGCTGCCTGGTGATGTCTTCTGGTAAATTGGTAAGCTCATACTCCCCCACCAGGCCGATGTAGATCGTCTGCCGGTGAGAAAAATTGCGGAATAAATACGGTACTACCAAGGAAAAAAACACCGCTCCGATAACCAGCGCCAGCAAAAACTTCAATCCGTGTTTCCTGATGTAGCCAGTAATGTACCAGTATAATTTGATCATGCCGCACTAAGGGTGAGCGAGAGCAGCGAGAGGAACACAAAGGCAATGATACAGATGATAGTGACGTAAAAAATTACCTTTTCGAGGCCTCTTTTGGTCGTGTATGTCTCACCGCCGCCGCCCCAAAAACCAAGGCCTGCATCTTGTGATTGCAGCAAAACACAAGCGATGATGATAATTCCTAAAATGATCTGTCCAGTTAAAATCATAGTCTTTATTATACCTTACTTTTTGTCATTTTTGCTGCCAGTTTTACTTGGCGATGGCCTGACCGCGGGTCTCCCGGATCACCGTGACGGTGACAGTACCTGGGAAGGTGAGCTGCGCTTTGATCTCATCACGGATGCGGTCTGCCAGGAGCGTGACGTCATCGTCTTTGGAGTGAGCCGGCTCGAGGATGACGCGGATCTCGCGGCCTGCCTGGATAGCGTATGACTTCGCCACTTCTGGGTGCTCGTTGGCGATTTTTTCCAACTTTTGCAGGCGCTGCACGTACTCGTCGTAATTTTCGTAGCGGGCACCCGGGCGAGCGCCAGAGATAGCATCAGCGATGTAGACCGCGATCTGTTCTGGTCCAGTGAATGGTTCGTCCTCATGGTGCTGGGCGATGGCGTCAATGACGCCTTGCGGGAGGTTGTATTTTTTGGCAATTTTCACACCCAGCTCTACGTGTGAGCCGTCCACTTCATCGCTGACTTTGCCGATGTCATGCATGAGACAGCCGAGTTTGACGATGTTGACATTGAGCCCGAGCTCGTGAGCGATGCGGATACCGATACGGGTTTCCTCAAGAGTGTGAGAAATGAGATTTTGGCCGTAAGAAAAGCGATACTTAAAGCGACCCAAAAGCTGCATCAGTTCATTGGGGAGGTTGTAAACGCCCACGGCATGACAAAGATTTTTGCCTTCCTCAAACATCACTTTGTCGAGTTCTTTGCGGGTCTTGGCGACGATTTCCTCGATACGGGTGGGCTGGACGCGGCCGTCTTTGATCAGTTTTTCCAGAGAAATTTTGGCCACCTCGCGCCGCACGGGATCAAAACAGGAAAGTTTTACTTCTGTAGGCGAGGCATCCAGATCGACGTCGACACCAGTCACCCGCTCAAAAGCATGGATGTTACGGCCGTTTTTGCCGATGATTTTGCCTTTGGCGTCTTCTGAGGGGAGGTTGACGGTAGACATGGTGTATTCGGCCACGTAGTCAGTAGCGCCGTATTTCATGGCGTCAATCAAGATTTCTTTGGCTTTGGTGTCCGCCTCAGCGCGCATTTCTTCTTCTTTTTGGCGCAGGATCTGAGCCATGTCTTGTGTCGCGCGGCGACGGGTTTGATTGAGCAAGTATTCGCGCGCTTCGTCTTTGGTCATGCCGGCGAGTTCTTCCAGGCGGCCGAGCACATTTTTTTTGGTCTGCTCCACTTGAGTTTGCAGATCAATGAGCTTGGTTTTTTCCTTTTCCAGATAGGCTTCTTTTTGGTCCATCTGAGAAAGGCGTTGATCAATCCGTTCTATTTTTTGAGTCAGCGTGCGTTGCTGCTCCTCGGCCTGACGCAGGATCTTCTGGGATTCATTATCGGCCTGAGAACGGATGCTGAGAGCTTCGGCCTTGGCTTCCACGATGGTTTCTTTGGCCTGGGCTTGCGCCTCGCGGACTACGGAGCGCGCCTGATTTTGGGCTTGGTCAAGGATACGCTGCGCCTGAGCTTTGGCCTTGGCCTCGGCTTCTTGGCGTAGCTGCTCGTAATTGATTTCTACTTTGGGGGCGGCGGGCTTGGGAGCCGGAGCCGGACGAGTGCCGCCGGCTTTTTTGGCGATGTTTTTGGATCGCTTGGCTGGAGACTGTTTGGTGTCAGTAGTCATGCGAGCAGTGCCACGCTTATTTTGGCTAGCGAATAATGATGATAAATTGTTTACAAATGTCATTTTCTCTTTCTAATTACCGAAAGAGAAGTAGTAATCTAAATTAAGCCTGCCCGGGCAAACGCCCCGGGGACGTATGGCTGACCGGCAACGGCAGACTAGAAAGCAGTTGTAGATGTGGGATGCTGGTCAAGTCAATAATTTCTAACATAATTTATAATTAGTCAACTTCTCTTAATGATGCATCTATTATACCACAAAGTGGCGGTTTTGTCAAGGGGCAGGAAGTGGCGGTGCAGCGGGGTTTTGGAGACAGGTGAGTGAAAATGGAGGCGGGAGCGGCGTACTTGCGGGAATTTGGAATTTGGTGAGGAAATGTATCGTAAATGTTTGGAATTTGGTGTGGAAATGTATTGTAAATGTAGGGAATTTGGTGAATTGAGGCTTGACTTTTTAATTTTTTGTGTTATAATGAGTTCATGCTCAAAAGAAAAATAGATGTCTTTTTACATAACTGGAAGAATGACCCCACACACAAACCATTGATCGTGCGCGGGGCGCGCCAGATCGGCAAGACTTATTCCATCCGGAGTTTTGGTCGCGGGCATTACTATAATATGGTGGAGATAAATTTTGCCCTCCAGCCGCAATTTTTAGATATTTTCCGTGATGGATACGAGCCTGGAGCGGTGATCCGCAATATCTCGATCAAGGATCCGGATCTGCAATTTCGCCCGAGCGAGACACTGATTTTTTTTGACGAGCTACAGGCGTTGCCAAATGCTGCCACATCGCTGAAATTTTTTGCTCAAGATGGCCGTTTTGACGTGATTTGTTCGGGATCTTTGATGGGCTTAGCGTATCAAGAAATTGAGTCCAATAGCGTCGGCTACAAGCAAGATTACATCATGCACAGTCTGGATTTTGAAGAGTTTTTGTGGGCTTTGGGCTTTAGACCGGCACAAATAGATGATTTGTATGACTGCATGATCCAGCTCCAACCGCTTTCCCAGATCCAGATGGAGACGATGACTGGACACTTCCAAAACTACATGATTTTGGGCGGGATGCCGGAGATTGTACAACAGTTTGTCACCAGGGGTGAGTTTAGCGGCAGCCTAGAAATGCAACGCCAGCTTTGGCGCGACTACGAGGAAGACATTACCAAGTATGCGCGCGGCTTGGATCAGGCAAAAGTGCTTAATGTCTGGCGCAAAATTCCCGTTTTTTTGGGTGAGGAAAATAAAAAATTTCACATCTCGAAAATCACACCGCATGCGCGTACGCGCGACTACGTAGGCGTGGTGGAATGGCTGCAAAATGCTGGACTGATCAATGTTTGTCACTGTTTGCAGCAAGTGGATTTGCCGCTTCACGGCAACTATCAGCCGGATAATTATAAGCTGTATCTGGGGGATACGGGGCTTTTGATCGGCCAGTTGGACGATGAAGTACAGCAAGATTTGCGTTACAATCGCAATTTTAACGCTTACAAAGGGGCTTTGTATGAAAACATGGTGGCGGAAATGCTCACCAAGCAAGGCTACGAGCTATACTTTTACCGCAATGAAAAAAGCACGATCGAAATGGACTTTTTTGTACGTGACCGCTATCACCTGATACCGGTGGAGGTAAAAGCTCAAGATGGGAGCACGATCTCGCTTAAGAACCTAGTGACGAAGGGAAAATACCCGGCGATCAGTTTTGGCATCAAGTTGTGCGCAAAAAATATCGGCGTAAGCGGGCAAATCATCACCCTGCCCTACTTTTTGGCTTTCCTTTTGCGGCGGTTTTTGCTGGAGCGCAGCCAGCGAGAGCTTGCTTAGTGGTAATTATGGGGCGGGAGGTTGGTGGTTACATAGAGGTTCTTTGAGGTAAATGTTGGAATTTGGTGAGGAAATATATCGTAAAAATGTGGAATTTGGTGGAGAAATGTATCGTAAATGTAGGGAATTTGGTGTGGGTGGGGGGATTGGCATCGCCAGCAGCGCACTTTTTTACTTTTTGCTGGTTTTGCTCGCGTCACGAGCAAATTCGGCCGCCAGGAATTTCCCCGTCCAGGAGGAAGGATGACGGGCAATTTCTGCCGGTGTGCCGGTGGCCACGATCTGGCCGCCCTTCTCCCCTCCTTCAGGCCCGAGATCGATGACGTAGTCGCAATTTTTGATGATGTCGAGATTGTGCTCGATGACGATGACGGTATTATTGCCAGCCACCAGAGAGCTCAAGATGGAAAGCAGCCGCTGGACGTCTTCAAAATGCAAGCCGGTGGTGGGTTCGTCGAGTAAATAAATGACGTGTTCGGTGCGATTGCTGGAAAGTTCCTTGGCTAGCTTGACGCGTTGTGCCTCACCGCCAGAAAGAGTGGTAGCGGACTGACCCAAAGTCATGTAGCCCAAACCCACCAGCTGGAGGGTGTGGAGTTTTTCACGAAGGCCCAGGTGACCAGTGAAAAATTCGTAGGCTTCGTCAATGGTCATGTCTAGCACCTCGGCGATATTTTTGCCGCGGTAGGTTACTTGAAGGGTTTCTTCGGAGTAACGCCGGCCATGGCAGACATCACAAGGGACGTAGACATCAGGCAAAAATTGCATTTCCACTTTTGTCTGGCCATCTCCCTGGCAAGCTTCGCAGCGCCCGCCCTTGATATTGAAGGAAAAACGGGAGGCGTCATAGCCGCGGACTTTGGCTTCGTTGGTCTCGGCGAAAACTTTGCGGATATAGTCAAAAATCTTGGTATAAGTGGCCGGATTGGAGCGAGGCGTTTTGCCAATGGGAGACTGATCTACCAGGCATAAGCGTTTGACACCCGCGGGGACGTCGAGCGCTTTGATGGGCGCGGCGATGTCGTCTATTTTGTAGCCTAAGTACATGCCGAGGTTGGCGTAGAGCGTCTCGTACAGGAGCGTGGATTTGCCGGAGCCAGAAAGGCCGGTGAGGGCGATGAGTTTGCCCAGCGGGAACTCCACCGTGAGGTTTTTGAGATTATTGCCGGTGGCGCCGCGGATAATGATTTTTTGGCCTTGGAGATTTTTTTTGGCGGTGGCCATGAGCTGACTTTCCTTGGTGATGGGGGCGTTGATGCGTTTGACGCGCTTGGCGCCCGAGAGGTATTTGCCCGTGAGGCTATGGGGATCAGCGATGAGCTCATCCACACTGCCGCTGGCTACGATCTGGCCGCCGTTTTTGCCGGCTTTAGGGCCAAAGTCATACACGACGTCGGCCGCTTCCATCACGCCGCGGTCATGCTCTACCACGATGACGGTATTGCCTTTGTCACGCAACATTTTGAGCGTATCTATAAGACGTTTGTTATCGCGTTCATGAAGACCGATAGTAGGCTCATCGAGGATGTAAAGCACGCCGGTAAGGCCAGTACCGATTTGCGACGCCAGGCGGATGCGCTGCGCCTCGCCGCCGGCTAAAGTATTTGCCTGGCGGGACAAAGTGAGATAATCCAGGCCCACGCTCAAGAGGAATTGGAGCCTGGTAATGACTTCCTTGATAATAGGCTCAGCGATGAGCTTTTCTTTGGGTTGGATGAGGTTTTTGTCTAAAAGTCCTTGGAAAAAGGCGATCGCCTTTTCGATGGTGAGCCGGCACACTTCGGCAATGTTAAGGCCGTCCACTGTCACACTGAGTGCCTCGGGCCGTAAGCGGTCACCATGGCAATCAGGGCAGATTTCTGTCTTCATGAAATGACCAATTTCCCGGCGTACCCAGTCACTTTCGGTATTGTTATAACGTTCTTCGAGTTCATTGACAAAACCGGTAAACTTTTCCCGGATTTTGGTAGCTTCACCAAAACGGTTTTCGCCGGCGACGGTATAAGTTTTGGTGCTGCCGTACAGGAGGATTTCGTGGGCTTTGTCACTCATTTCGTTCCATGGGGTCTTGCGAAAGTCGTAGCCTAAGTCCTCCACTACCACCTGTACCAGGCGTGACCACCAAGTGTTGCTAGCGATGGTACGCTCATACGGGATGACGGCACCTTCAGAAAGAGTGAGACCTGGAGCAATGATCTTTTTGACGTCAATTTTGAGCAGACTCCCCAAACCCGAGCAAGTAGGACAGGCGCCAGCAGGAGCATTAAAAGAAAAAAGCAGCGGAAACGGCGGTTCCACACTGAGTCCACAAAAACTGCAGGCCAAGTGCTCACTAAAAAGGACGTCTTCCATGACTTTGGGTTTCTCGGGGAAATCCAGGCTGGCATCGCCTACAAAAGAGACGATGAGAAAACCTTCGGCTTGTTTGAGAGCTTCCTCGACAGCAGCGGTAAGGCGAGTTTTGAAGTTTTTGAATTTTTCGCTGTCGCGAAATTGCCCCTTGGTAAGCGAGAGACGATCGACCACGAGGGCGATCGTGTGGCGATTGTTTTTGAGTAAGTCAATGCGTTCGTTGAGGTCGTAAACTTGGCCGTCAATGCGGACCCGCTGGAAGCCGCGCTTGCGTAGTGACTGTAAAAGACTGGTAAATTCGCCTTTTTTGTCTCGCACTACTGGTGAAAGGATCATCAGGCGCAGATTAGCGCCCGTAAGGCGACTCTGGATTTCGCGCGAAATATGCCCCACGATCTGATCGACGGACTGGGTGGAAATTTCGCGACCGCAGTTGGGACAGTGCAGATGGCCGACTTTGGCGTATAAAAGACGCAAGTAATCGTAAATTTCGGTGATGGTGCCTACGGTGGAGCGGGGATTATGTGAGGTGGTTTTTTGATCAATGGCGATCGCTGGCGAGAGACCATCAATGCTTTCTACATCGGGTTTTTTCATGATACCGAGGAACTGACGAGCGTAGGAAGACAGGCTTTCTACATAGCGGCGCTGGCCCTCACTATAAAGGGTATCGAAGGCGAGGGAACTTTTGCCGGAGCCGGAAAGGCCAGTAAAAACCACCAGTTTATTTTTGGGGATGGAAACGGATACATCGCGCAAATTGTGTTCACGTGCCCCAGTAACAACGATATTTTGACTACTCATAAGGAGGGATATTATAGCATAAAAGCCGGTTTTCGTCAAGGACTGCCAGATCAGCTCATGAATGGCAAGATCACGGCGTCAGTGCCGTCAGTCTCTGGCAGCGGTGGTACAGGAATGAAAGTGGACTGATCACTGGTGGCGGGAGCAGGAGCCGGCGCGACCTCGGGAGCAGGCGTGGCGACCGCCACTGGCGCAGATGCTTGAGCGGCTTTTTGCTCATGCAGCCAGCTGGAGAAGGAGTTGATGCCAACCAAAGCGGTCTGGAGGGCACGGCCCAAGCCAGGAAAGTCTAGCGGCTGGCCCGTAATCAAGCGAGAATTAGGTGCCAAGCGGGAATGAGTAAAGCCGAGTTTGGCCAGGCTGGAAACTGGTGCCGGGGTGGGCTCGGGGATGACTGGTGGCTCAGGTGTGACAGGAGTGACGCTCATCGGTGGGATGTCGGCTACGCTGGCAGACTGAGCGGGGAGATTTTCCATGGGTGCGGAAGCAGGAGTAGCAGGCTCACTCACGGCCTCATATTGCCCGGCCGGCACGCTCATTTCTGGCGCGGCAGCAGGAGTAGGCACATATTGTTCCTGATAAGTCGGCTGAGCATAAGTGAGTGCGGCTTGCTGGGCGGCGACAGGAGCCGCACTGACAGCTTGCAGCAATTGGTCGGCGTCGCCGCCCAGCAAGCGACGTGCTTGCCAGTTTTCTTGTTTGAGGCCGGCATTGCTGATGCGCAGTTCTTCATTTTCTGTCTCCAGACGTGAGGCGTAAGCCTGCAGTTCACTTACCTGAGTGGCGATTTTTTCGAGTTTGGCGTGACTCTCGTCAAGTTCATTGGTGAGTCTGGTAGTCATGGCTTGCAGTTGAGCGTCCACGCGCGCCTGGAGCGCGCCAAAGGAGTCATCAGTGGCCGCCATACTGTCCAGCCGATCCGTGAGAGAGGCAAGCTGAGATTTGTTGGATCCTACCTGCGCCGTGAGCTTGGCAAGGGCAGACGTTTGCACTTGATCAATGCGAACCTGGTCAGTTTTGATAGAGGTGAGCTGATGGCTATACTGCTCAAGGCGTTCCTCAATGTCGCGGCGCATCTTAGCGAGGTTGGTATCAGTGCTGGCCAAAAGTCGGCTCGCGTCACTAGAGATGGATTGGAATTCCTCACGCAGCTGGCGGATGTCTTTGTTTTGATTTTGGTCTTTGTCGGCTTGTTTTTGGCGGAAAGCAGTGATGGCCTCGTCAATACTGGTGAGCTTGAGCTTGATGTCTTGATGCTGTCGGGTGAGCTGGTCATTGAGTTCCTGCTGGCGGGTGGCATTGGTCTGCTTTTCTTGCTGGAGCTTGTTTTCCAGACCAGCGGCGACTTTGCTGAAGCTAGAAATTGACGTTTCACCGAGTTTTTTGATGCCGGCAGCGGTAGCTTGCTCGAGCCGAGCAAGACGATTGGCCGTGGCAGTGAGAGAATCAGAAAGACCGGAGACATCAGCGCTCGTGCGGCTCGCATTAATCTGGTTTTGCAGATCATCAAGGCGGCGGCTTAAACGGGCGTACTGCTCCTCCACCCACTTAGCACTCGGCCCGGTGACGGGCGGTGCGGGCGGCACCGAATCCAAATAAGTGCGGACAACAGGCGTGAGCTTTTGGTTGAGCAGGCCAGATTGAGCCTTGGTAAGGGTGACGTCTTTGGTTTCTAAGCCGGCGACGAGGGCGCGGACATTATCTTCTAAACTCGTACCCTGGTCACGAGCGGCCGCAAGCTCGTGCTGGCGCTTTGTGCCGATAAGATCCAGAGCCAATCGATCTAAAATCGACAGCCAGTTATGTTTGGCAAGCAGATGGCTATAGCGTTCATCATCCAGCACGTCCCAGGCAGCCAGCAGGCGGTACCAGTTGTTGCCTTGCGGGAAGGAGTCAAAAAGGATGTCTAGGCGATGAGTGAGATCTAGGCGAGCCTTGGTGATGGCGCGGGCGAGATCTTGAAGAGCGGTTTTTTTCTTGGCGTCAAAATCTGGCGAGTTTGTAGCCTCAAGATCTTGGACGGCTTGGTCGTATTCTGGAGTGGGCGCTACCAGCGCATCCATGATGGTGATGAGATTGGGCACAAAATTATCTTTGTCTAGGGTCAAGGTCATCAGATCCGTCAGCCGGTCTTTTTCGTCGGTAAAAAGTTCTTGGGTCTTGGAAAAATCAAAACCAGAGTCGGTGGTCAGCGAATTTTTGGGCGCTTTGGGCGTTTTGACGCTGGACTGCTTGGTGGGGGTGATTTTCTCGCCCGTGAGCGGATCGGTGAAACTAGAGGCGGTTTTTTTGATGGAAGAAGCCGCCCCCGACTGGAGATCGCTGATAATCACGCTGGAGGTGTGTTTGGCGTTTTTCTGCGGTGCACCGGACTTTTTTATCATTGACGGCGGAGCAAAACTGACTTGACCCAAGTCACTAAGTTGCGGGCCAGAGCTCGGCTTGCTAGACGAGAGATTGGTGCCGGCCACCGGATTGCCCAGGCGTGAGGCTGCAGATGCACTCGTTTTGGGAGTGCCTAAGCTAAGATCTTCGATAGTGACTTTGGTAGTACTCATAACGTTTACTGGTTTGAATTCCAACCTTTCTTTAAGACGCTACTTAAGAGGCTATTGGCTTTGGGTAGACCAGTGGGAGCGGGCGCCGGCTCGGGAGCGGTGGTCACTGGTGGCGTGGGGACGGCAGAGATGGTTTCTGGGGTGGCTGAAGCGGGCGCTGGCTCAATAGTGGCCGCAGGCATGACCGGCGGGATAGCGACGCCAGCGTCAGCGGGAGCGGCAGCAGTGAGGTCTACCGGAGCAGACAAATCGGGCCCGCCGAGAGGGGGTAGGATGGGCGCTGAGTCATCAAGGCCGTTATTGGCGGAGGCAGCAGGAGCGGCCTCTGGCGCCATGCCAGACAAATCCGTGACGTTATTGGTACTGGCGCCAAGATCCGGTAAGTTTATAGTAGAAGTCTCTGGAGTAGGTATGGCGGCTGGAGCGGCAGGCGTGAATGCGGGTGTGGGTATGGCTTCTAAGCCTGGTAATTCAAGCCCGGCTGGCGCTACTGGTGCATCTGGAGCCGGCGTGACAACTGACGCCGGAGACATTTCATTTACTGGAGCGATCGGATTAATCGCGGCCGAAACCGGTTCTAGCGGAGCGGACGTGCTCGCAGAGCTTGAGTTTTGCAGCTGGGCAATAATAGCCTGGCGCAGATCGGCGAGCGCTTTTTCTATTTCTGGACTGAGCACTTGTTCGTTCATAATATAAGTCTTCCATCTCACTAATATTATGTACAGTATAACTAATTTTAGAAGATTTTGCAAGAGGCAATTTTTTATCATCAATTACCGCTAAAATACCCCTAGATGAGCGCAAATTGCTGCCAAAAACGGCATTTTTTATGATATAATAAGGATATGAGGATAATTTTGGCAGCAGATCACGGCGGTTATAATTGCAAAAATCAAATCCGGGACTGGTTGGAAGAACTTGGCTACGAGACTATTGACGTGGGCGCTCACGTCTCTGATCCCGGGGACGATTATCCAGACTTTGTACGGGCGGCCGTGGCGCAGTTTTACCATGAGGAAGGCGCAAAAATGATTTTTTGGTGCCGCTCGGGCGTAGGCGTGAGCATGGCGGCCAACCGTCATGAAGGCATTTACTGTGGACTAGGGCTGACGATCGAGCAAGTACGCAGCGCGACGGCTGATGACGGGCTAAATGCCTTGGCGATCGCGGCCGAATTTACATTGATGGATAAGCAAAAAAAACTAATTCGGGAATTTTTGACGACGCCGTTTTTACGCGATGAGCGTTTTGTGCGCCGCTTGCAAAAGGTAGACCGGTTTTGCCGGACACCGTTGATGCCGCGAGTACATGCAGACGATGATACTCCAGAAATAAAATTAAAAGAAGGTGAATGATGATAATTTTGCCAGCATTATTAGAATCTGATGTAGACGTGATGGCAGAGAAGCTCGCCATGGTGGCAGACGACGGCCGACTCAAGACGGTGCAGATAGATGTGCTTGACGGGACGCTTCGCCCGGTGCTGACGGCCACGCCTTATGATTTAGTCGATCTGGATTGGGGTGAGCTGACGGCGGATTTTCACCTGATGACACAAGACCCACTGGATTATGTCTGGGAACTCGCCGCACAAGGATCGGCGATACCGGTGCGCGCGGTGGCCGGGCAAGTGGAGCGGATGAGCGAGCAGACGGCATTTTTGCAAGCGATACGCGAGCGCGGCTGGAAGGCAGGACTAGCTTTGGATCTGGATACACCGCTAGAAAGTATTGATGACAGCTCTTGGCGGCTGCTAGATCAAGTGCTTTTAATGGCGGTGCCTTTGGGCCAGCAAGGACAAAGTTTTGATGAGCACGTGCTGGGTAAGTTGGAGGAACTGGAAGAATTAAAACGGGAATATGGCGTCAATCCGGAAGTCCTAGTAGACGGCGGTATCAAGCCAGCAGAACTCGGACAACTAGCGCAGCTGGGCGCGAGTGGAGCGGCCGTAGGCAGTTATTTGTGGAGCGGAGATTTTCACGAGCGCGCGGACGCACTGCTGGCGGCGATAAATTAGTGGTCAAAAAAATCCCCGCCGGAGCGGGGATAATCAAAAAATCAAGGAATAGAGCCAACTAACACCGGTACATATACCGATGCCGGTTAGCATCAGCACCCCAAACGCCAGCGTATAAGCAATGGCGTCGGCAGGCTTGGAAAAAGCATGGTGTTGCGTCTTAAATCTAATAGTGTGAGAGTGAGACAATGAACATTCCTCCTTGAGATTTTTTACAGAGCGGGCGAACTTTCCGGCGCCATTGCCAGGGATTCGCAACCACAAAGAACTTTTATTATATCATATTGTGACACTTTTGTCAAGTACCAATTTCAAAAAAGCGCCCGTAAACGGGCGCTTCCTGTGTGCTTAGAACTATTTAGCTGGCGCCAAAAAGCTTTTTGATGGCTTTTTCCCAGCGTTTGGCTTCACTCAGGCCTTGCTGGATACGGAAAGCGTCCACCAGATTGGTGATACCGTCTACCAGCAACCCAGCGGCGATGAGATAAGCGCTCACTGCCAGCGAAAAACCTGGATTCATCAAGATAATCACACCAGCGATAATCTCGACGATGCCACCCAAGGCCGGCCAAAACCAGTCACGAAGGCCCACCGCTTTCACGATGAATGCATTGGCAAACTGCACGCCGCCCGCGATGATCACCCAGATCCCGAGGATCATCATGATCAGATCCATAGACATCTCGGGGCGGAAGGCAAAAACGCCGCCGATCAAAGCCGTCACGAGACCGCGCACCAAAAGCCAGCCGGCGTAGAAGCGGTCAAAGTTGGCAATGAAAGCAACGATGTCTACGATACCGGCAATAAGCATGATCCAGCCGGCCAAATTGGCTGCTGACCAAGCAGAAGTAAAGGGATTGGTGAAGATGATGCAACTCAAAACGATCATGAGTATGCCGCTCAGCACCAGCATCCACTTAGTATAATTGGCAAGTTTTTTCACTATACCTTTCTAGTTTTTAATAATAACCGGACTGATTATATCATGATTGGCGGGTTTTGTCGACCCCGTCTTTTTTGGCCACGGGCTTGAGTTTTTTGGCCAGCCAGCGGGGTGAAATCAGCCCCAGGCAAATACTTCCCCAGGCTACCAGCCACATGGTAAAAGGGATGACATGCTGGATAAATACCGTAGTCAGCCACTGACCGCGATAGTGCGGCCGATCCACAAAAAGTGTCGCCAGCGTCTGATCACGCAGGCCATCGCTGATGTGCTTGTAATACTCAAAATGCAGTACCAGTAGTAAGAAGCCAACAAAAAACAGCACTCGGCGGCGCGTGGGCTGACGGATGAGACCCGCCAGAGCGCAAAGCGCCGCCAGCGTGAAACCGATCACCTCGTAATTATGGACATAAATAGAACATAAAAATTGTAAGAAGTTAAATAGCATGTTTACCTCCGTCTTTTCCTAGGGATGTAGCTACGAGCGGCACTGAGCCTGGTAAGCACTAAAGTGATCCCCACTCCTGTGATCATAGCCAGTACCCACTGCCAGTCGAGCCGGAAAAGCGAATGCCGGGACACTGCCGGCACGACTTGCCCGGCCAGCACCAGCTGGCCGTCAGCTTGATTATAGGTGGCCACCTGAGTGATCTGCCCGGTGGTGAGCTTGGGCTGGCCAAAAAGATTGACGATCAGCACCACGTCTTGGCCGTCCATTTCTCCGGTGAGCACCGCTAGACCGACGTCACTAAAGGCGGGATTGAGGATGTTTTCCCGGTGGGAAGGGCTATCCATCCAAGCTTTGACGAGTGAGGTCTCATCAGTGAAATCCCGGCCGAGATTTTCGCCGGCGGACTGGTACTGATAGCCGCTAGCCTGGATATAACTCCACGGCTCGGCGCCAGTAGATGGATTGACATGTGCCCAGTAATTGTCTGTCAACATATTTTCGCCTTTGGCGAGGGCTGCCTGATCGAGGCGCTCATCAAGAGTGAGTGGCCCCAGGCCCGAGCCAGCACGCTCCAGATTGATGGTCTGTAAAATCGTGTCTTTGTCTAGATGAGTGGAGACGCCAAGTACCCGGCTTGAATGATCGCGGAAAGCGCCCAGATGTAAGGCTGAGCCGACAATGAGTGCGGCCGCCAGGCCCATCATACAGTCACAAAGGAAACGAAAACCTTGTGCGGCCGGTTTGAGGGCTTGTTTTTGGCGCGCGCGGTAAGCAGCTGAAGCGCGAGCCGTTTTTTTGGGAGCGGTTTTGATGGATTTACTAGGTCTTTTGTTGCTTTTTGTCATTTTAGGGATTCATTATAAACATAAAGCAGAGTTAAAGTCAACTAGATCATTTTAATCCCATAATATGAAAATTTTCTTACTAAAACCCTCAAAACCGGCAAAATATATAGTATTAAATTGTACAAATAACTATTTTTTATTTGAATTTTCGGTATTTTTTCATCGGGCTAATTTTTCCCGCAAAAATTGCGGTTTTTGTGGTATAATACCGATAATTATGTTTGTACCAAATTATACCATCACCAATAACCTGTTGATGTATATCTCGCGGATAGAAGCGGCGCGGGCGCTGATTGAAAACTCCCCCCTCGTACCGGCTTGGGAGATGAAATTTCGTGACGACGCCCTCCAGCGCACTGTCCACTACGGGACGAAAATCGAAGGTAATGACCTCACGGCCGAGCAAGCCCGCCAAGTGGTGATGATTGATGACTCCAATTTGCGCACCATCAGCGAAAAAGCCGGGATCATGGCGCGTGACCGTGACATCCAAGAAGTGATCAATTACCGCAATGTGATCTGGTGGATAGATCAGCAGCAGTCACTCGCGCCAGACAAACTTTACAACGAAAAAACGCTCAAAAAACTGCACACCCTCACCACTAATCGCTTGATAGATGAGCCTTTTGTGGGTGTGTACCGTGACCGGCAAGTGGTGGTCAAATCCGTGACTGGTGATGAAATCGCTTTCCGCCCACCGCACAGCAGCGAGGTACCTTTTTTGGTGGCAGACTTTTTTACGTGGCTAAATGGCCCTGAAGCGCAGGCCGTCCACCCCATCGTCAAGGCGGCGATCACTCATTACCAACTCGTCAATATCCATCCTTTTATCGAGGGCAACGGCCGCACGGCGCGGGCAATGGCGACGCTAGTGCTTTATTGCTCTCGTTATGACTTCAAGAAATTTTTCTCACTCGAGCAGTATTTTGACGCGGACGTGAGCCGATATTATCAGGCGCTGCTTTCGGTACAGCAGTCGGGCAGCCAAGACATGACCTACTGGCTGGAATACTTTGGCTACGGCCTGGCGATAGAAGTGGATAAGGTAAAAAGTCAGGTGCTCAAACTGTCCAAAGACCTCAAGCTCAAAGAACAGCTGGGCCGGCAAGTGTCGCTTTCGGAACGGCAAATCATCTTGCTAGAAATATTGCAGCATCAAGGTGAAATTTCCTCAGAAGAAGCGCAGCAAGCCCTGCCCAATGTCTCCACGGATACGATTTTGCGCGACATCAAGGATCTGATCAAAAAAGGCGTGATCGAAAAACGTGGGGTGACTAAAGGCGTGCGTTACGTCTTGGCGGAGTAAAAATTGTGTTATAATAAACCCATGCGGACAGCAGGGATTTTGGCAGGGGTTGCGGCCGTCACGGTGGTGACGATAGTTTTAATGCTGACGTATGGAGGTATCAGTGAGGAAATTGTGCAAAAAATAGAACGGGTACCGGGTCAGCATGACGAACTGCTGTCGCGGAGGGAAGCGGCACACGTGTGGAAGGAAATTTATGATCTGGAGCTGACGGGTACAGGGATCAGGAGCGAGCGGATTAGTTTTGATACTGGGCGCGCGGCGGTGCTAGACCGAGGCCGCCAGGAAGCGATGTTGATCGACACGGCGACGAAAAACTACGAGCCGCTGGCGAGCCTGCCGGGGCGCGCGAGCGCGATTTTGGCCGATGAAGGCGAGGTCTTCCTCTGGGCAGACGGCGTGTACCTTTATGACGAAGACAAACAAACCTGGATCCCGCGCACTGATGAGATCGTTTTGCCGGAAGAAATAGAGGTTTTGCGGCTTTTTGATCATAATTTTTATGCAGCGGGCAAAAATGGGATCTACAAACTGACTTTTAAAGACGGCCAGTATCAAGAAACGAGCAAGTGGCTGGCCGAAGGCGAGAGGGTGACAGACATCAGTGATATTTACTTAGACGGCCATGTGTATGCGGCGAGCATGGGCGCAGTCAGCAAACTTTTGCGCGGGCGGGAGGTCACCTGGGCATTGGAGGCAAGTGTGAGCGGGAGGCTTTATTTAGACGGCGATTATCGGGAGCAGGTCTTAGTGCTGGCGCCAGAGCGCGAGGAGCTGATTTTTGCCGATAGTAAGGGAAAAACTCTGCTGGTGAGCCGAGATAGTTTTTTGCGGGAGGCTGCGGCTTTGGGGCTGCAAGAAGCAGACGGGAGCATTTTTGTCTTGATAAATCAGCGGATTTATCAGTATGACGGTGAGCGGCCAGCAACTGGCGATCAAAAGACATCAGACTGAAATTAACTCTTGACAAAATGCCATAAATGTGATATAATATAGGTTATGGATAAAGATGCGATAACTTCAGTTGGTGTAATTGCCTTGCTTTTGGCGGTAATCGTGGCGGCCACAGTACTCAATAATCGCCAGCAGTTGGTAGCGACCCGTCCCCAGGTAAATTCGGTGGTTTCTGACGCACTCCAATCAATGCTGGGTGAGGAAAAAGAAGCGGAGATGGCCACCAATGCCCAAAATGGCTCCACTAGTTGCCCGGCAGGCTGCACGCTCAAACCCACCCCAGAGCCGGCTGCGGGCGCCAAAGAGCAGTTACAATCAGACCCGATCCCCTACGTGCGTGACAGCGTGAGCGAAAAAATCGCGACTTCACTGCAAGAAGGCGCGGCCGAGACCGTGTATTCGCTGGATACACCTACCTGGTGGCGCAGTGACGACGGCTACCGGATCAAAATCACTGGCGGTAAGACGCTAAGTATCCAGGTGCCCACCACCCAGACGGCGTATCAGCTGGCGCCGGCCAGCGTACAGACGAAAAACGCAGACTTACACCCAGCCCTGCGACACCCTTTGCTCAGCCAGGCGTACGAGACGGTGACTGGAGCTTTAAAAAAGCTGGACTACAAGCAGGTAAAAATCACAAATTGCCCGGTAGATGATGCCTTTGACCCTTTTAATAACTGCCTGGCGGCTTACGTGCACAAAAAAAATGAGCAACGCTGCCTGGTACTCGCCCGCTACGGGCAATACGGCGCGGTAGCCGAGGCAAGCAAGCCGTATTTGCGCGTGGAGGTATCTTGCTCGCCAAATTACGACAATAGTTACGCTGGGGCAGCTCCTTATTTGTACGCTGTCAATATGATTGATCCAGAGTGGCTGCTGCCAGATACGGCGGTAGAAGGTGTGGAGCGGATAAACGGGAACCAAGTACAGGTGGATTTTGGCTATCGCAAGGCGTTTTTCCAGGAAATAGATAAGGGCCTGCGGCTGGTCAATGAGACAGCGGGCGCGACGAGTTGTGAGGTATTGTCTCTGGATGATGACGGGATGAGCCTACACTGCGAGTGACGCGGCCGTAAATTGCGGGGGAAATTGGGCTTTTTGATGATATAATTATGGTCATGTATACAGGAATTTTGACAGCAGTGATCTTGGGGATGATACCCGCTCGAGCGTGGGCGCAGGAGGCAGTGCCGGCGACGCCGGAGGCCGTGCAGCTTGTAGAACCCGAAAAGGAAATTGGCACGATCACGATGGAAAAAGACGCCACCACCCAGCAAAATACCACGCAAATCTTGCAAAACCTAGAAAACTTGGTCCATGACGACAGCCAAAGCGTTGAGATCATTTCGCAGTATGATGACGTGGTGAGTAAGGCGCGTGGTTTCATCGCCCAAGTAAGCAATATCAAGGATGATTCCTTTAAAATCAGCTTGCCGGAAGGCGGCGATTTGCTAATCACGCCGGATAAAAGCACCACCATCGTCAAAAATGGTGACAGCGTGCGCGGCGATCAAGCCCAGATGAGCGAATGGCTAGAGGTAGATAATTGGCTGGTGCTAATCGGCATCCAAAATGGCGAGACTTTCCAGCCACGCCGGATCATGGTTTCTGGGGAGTCGCTGGCGCCGGCCGAGCGATTTGTACATGCGGGAGTGGTCAAAAATATCACTGCCGCCAAGGTGGACGTGGCGATCACGGGCGAAGGCGAGACAGTGGAGACGTATCAGTTGACCAAGTCCACCGCTTTGCTCGACCAGAATAATGAGACGATCACCCATAAGGAGATAGAAAAACAGGCACCGGTGCTGGTGATCGGAGAATTAAAAAATACCGCTAAATCGCTGCAAACCTTGCGCTTATTGTGAGGGATGTAGGTGCATATCAAGGGTCTCATTGACGAGGGCATCCGCGACGGAGTTTTGGGCGCGGGGAATATGCAAGAATTGGTAAGCGGTAGGATCTGGGTAGAGCGCGGTTAGCTTTTCGATAATCTGATCGCGCAGATAGCGGAGCTTAAAATCTTTGACCTTCCAGTTGCCGACTACTTGCTCCACGACGAGCATGGAGTCTAGTTTCCAGGTGACTTTATCGGGAAGCGGATCTTGGTGCTCAAGCCAGAGGAGACTGGCGATAACAGCTTTGTACTCGGCTTGGTTGTTGGTGGCTGTGCCAAGGAAAAGACCCTGACGATAAATGAGGTCGTCACCTTGCCACACGGCAAAAGCCGAGGCGGCCGGGCCGGGATTGCTACGTGAGCCGCCGTCACACTTGATCGTCATCTCCGTCATAATCGTCTTGTCCATCTTCTTCATCAGTGCTGGGAGCGATATAAAGCACGCGGCCCTCATCTGTATCGCGGGAGTAAGTGACAAAATCAGCGTAGCGCGGATCGGAGGCGATCAGATTGTGAGTGAAAAAGCGCTCGGCTGAATCCAGGCGGAAGAGTTTGAAGGGACGGCCTGTCTGGCGGATGTGGCGGATGCCGCGATCTACGAGCTGGCGGATTTTTTCTTCACGCCGATTGCGGTAGTCATTGATGTGTAAAATGACGTGCCGACCGCCGATCTCATTGATGAAAACGGTATGCAGCAAGCGTCTGATACTGGCGAGCGTATCGCCGTGATAACCAATGAGCACCCCTGACTCGGCTTCAGGGAGGCTGACTTTGAGCGTGACGTAATGCTCGTCTTCTTCCATTTCGATGCCGTAATTATCAAAGAGCATCAAGTTTAGCAAACCGCGTAGGTATTCCTCAATCTTCATGTTTCCTTTCGCTGGAAAATACTGATAAATCGCTTAAAATAAAGAGTGATGCCGCCCCAGCCGCTGAGGAAAACCTGCTGGACGATGGAAAAAATAGTACTGACGATCCAGTAGAGGCCCAAGCCCGAAGGTAGTGACCAGGCGATCATGCCGGTCATAAATGGCATCATGAAAAGCATTTGTTTTTGCATGGTGGCGGCCATCTGAGCCATGTCTTCTTCTTCCTCATTGAGTTTTTGGATGGATTTTTTGCGGGAGTCATTGGGGACGATGTCGCGGGTCTCGCCGCCAGGCAATGTCATGACAGACAAAAATAGCTGGGTGGCGGCCGCCAAAATCGGAATAATGTGCCAGGCGTCGGGCTGGGTAAGATCCAGCCAAAAAAAGCTAGTATTGGCCACGCCTTCATGACCAAGAAGTTGGCGGAGAGCCTGGTAAAAAACAATGAGCATGAAAATCTGGAGGATTTGTGGCAAGCAGCCAGACATGGGATTGATATTGTAGCGCTTGTAAAGCTCTAGCTGAGCGAGGTTGGCGGCCTGCGGGTCATCTTTGTATTTTTTGCGGATGGCTTGCAGTTCGCTGTTGACCTGCCGCATTTTGGACATAGATTTGAGCGAGCGCCAGGTGAAAGCAAGCAGAATGCCGCGGAAAATGACCGTGAAAATGATGATTGTCCAGCCAAGATTGCCTACCAAACTATTGATGGTCAACAAGATATTTAGTATTGATGTACTCAGCCATGTCATGCGGTAGATTATACCACACAAAATCTCTTTTTTACCACTTGCTTTTTTGGCGAAAGTGTGATAGGGTGACTGGCAAGAAAAAAGAAAGGGTCAATGGTAACTGACAGCGCACAACTGGAGCAAAAAATAGAAACGGCTAACAAAATTTTGTTGGTGTACGGGGAAAATGCTAACTTTAGCAGTGTGGCGGCAGCCCTGAGTATTTATTTGTGGTTGCGAGGGCGTGGCAAGAGCGTGACGATCGTCTCGCCAAGTGAGCCGGTGGTGGAGTTTTCTCCTCTGGTGGGGATTAATAAAGTAAAAACCAAGCTCGCCGGCGAAAATATGGTAGTGAAATTACCGCTGCCAGCCAGTAAAATTGATAAGGTGATTTCTGACCTCAATCAAGTGAGTGATGAGTTGTCTTTGATCATCAAGCCCAAAAAGCCGGGCGAATTAACGGCGATCAGTAACTTGCCCGTGACTTTCCAGGCGCCGGATTTTGACCTGATCTGGATGCTAGACGTGCGCCGAGTGGAAGAACTAGAGCGGCTGGCGACAACCGGCGCCAATTACTGGACCACGAGCGAGCACAATATCACCTGGAATGATTTTGCCAACCCTGCCCCAGTGCCGGCGGTAATAAGCGTACAGCTGGGCAAAGATGACAGCCTGGCCGCAGCCTGGGGGCGGATAGTACGTGAGTCTGGCTGGAGCATGGATACTGACCAGGCCAGCAATATCCTGATGGCGCTAGAACACGATAGTGACCACTTTGGCTCGCTGAGCACGAGTGCCGAGATTTTTGAGCTGGCGGCGTGGTTGCTGCGTCAAGGTGCAGTCCGTTACCGACCAGATGAGCAAGCGGTGGCAAATTTTAGCCCACAGCATCACCTCCCCCACCCGCCGCAAATGCCGCAAATGGTTGGGATTAGCGCGGCTGCTTAAACCTATAAGTGCGTAAAAAGTCACCTAAGCGGCCAAAAACAGCCATCGTGATCAAGATGGTCACTAGTAAAGTGGCTTGGAAAAGGGGCGTTTTTGCGGCATCCTGGGCAAAAATAAGCAGTAAAAAATCCGTGAGTACCGGCAAAAATACTTTTTGGTGATAACAAAAAATAAACAGGCTATGCCGGCCTAAGTAACGGATAAAAGCGGGCGTGAATAATTGTGACCAGACCACACAAGCGGCAATACCGGCGAAAGCGCCAGTGTAGGTAAGCAAGATGGGCGCGAAGCGCAGGCGGAAAAATTCTAGACCTTCAAAGCCTAGACGACGAGTGAGCTGGAGACAGCAGACATCAATGACCACGCCGGCGGCCAAAATCAACCAGGCCCACCACTGGTGGCGGCGGCAGACGGGTAGATGGAGCCGGCGGTAAACGTGCCCGGCGTAAAAAAACGGCAAGGCCATGAGGGCGGCATCTGCGTTCCAGGGAAGCGGCTGGCCAGCGTGGCAGATATAAGCGTA
>JAZQJV010000010.1:0-146277 GCA_045541795.1 Patescibacteria group bacterium
TTTAACCAGCACCACCCCTCCCACCCCGGCCACTCACTTTTGTGGTATAATACCCATTATGTCAAAAAACAACATTCTTACACGCGGCGTAGCAGATATTTTGCCAGATCGCGACAAATTAGCCGCTCTCATGGCCGAGCGCCCAATTACTCTTTACCAAGGTATTGACCCCACCGGCGGCCTCCTGCATCTCGGCCACAGTGTCGGTTTACGCAAGCTCCAGGCCTTTGCTGACGCCGGTCACCATGTCATCCTCCTAGTGGGCAACGGCACCGTCCGTATCGGCGATCCTTCTGGGCGCGACTCCACTCGCCCCATGCTCACAGACGAGCAAATCAAGCAAAATTTCCAAAACTGGAAAAAGCAAGCCAGCAAAGTGCTAGATTTTGACAAAGTTGAAATCCGCTACAACGGCGACTGGCTAGACAAACTCACCTACGCTGACATCGTCCAGCTGCTGGCCAAAACTACTGTCCAGCAGTTGCTTGAGCGCGACATGTTCCAGGCTCGCCTCAAAAAAAATCTTCCAATCTACGGCCATGAAATCATCTACCCGATGTTGCAAGGTTATGACTCCGTAGCTATGGACGTAGACCTAGAAATTGGTGGCAGCGACCAAACTTTCAACATGCTCATGGGACGCAGTTTACAAAAAATCTACAATAATCATGAAAAATGGGTGCTTACCGTGCCCATCATCAATGGACTCGATGGCCGCAAAATGTCAAAAAGCTACCATAATTTCATCGCCATGGATGAGCCAGCGCGCAGTATGTACGCCAAAGTCATGTCGGCTACCGATGACGTCATCATTGAGTATTTCACTCTCCTGACAGACGTAGACGACGCGGAAATTGCCAGCATGCAAAAAGAAATCAGTGCTGGTGCCAATCCAATGATTTACAAAAAAAAGCTCGCTCATACTATCACCACCTTTTTCCACGATCAAAAAGCCGCCGACGATGCCGCTGACTTTTGGCAAGCTACCGTCTCCGAAAAAAAGCTCCCCGATCACTTACCCATCGTCACTATCCCAGATTTTGACCTTCCCCTGCCTGAGCTTGCCAAACTCGCCCAGCCGGAAACGAGCAAATCGCAAATCCGCCGTCTACATGAACAAGGCGCACTCGAATTACTACCTGATCACGTACTGCGTATCGGCAAGCGTGGTTTTTATCAATTGGTGCTGGAATAAAAATACACAAAAAAGCGGCTGTAGCCGCTTTTTTGTAAGTGCATCGAAATCAAATTAGTAGTAAAGATTTGTGTCCTGCGTGCCTAGTTGTACCGGCGCAAATTGCCCCGGCAAAGGTTCGACGAAGACGTCTTGGAAGTATAAATTGTCAGTATTACCCATTTCTAGCAATAAGTAAATCCGTGATGCTTCACACACACAGTTATTACTCTCCTTGCAGCTCGAGGTAGCCACGCCTTCACCCACCAGCACTACTTGCCCCGTAGCATCCAAGCGCATCGCCTTGCTAAAGTGGTAAGAATACTCAGGAGCGACTGGCTCATAAGCGCCAAAAGCCATCAAGCCACCAGCGGCATTGCTATACACCCAGCCGTTGGGTGCCATCGAATTTTCGCCCATCGCCGGATCAGAAAATTGTACACTATCCATATTAAAATCTACCATCATTAACCGCTGCAAATCAGCCTCAGCCACGTAAGCATCATACTGTACTGGCAGACCTTGCGCTTCCAGTTCTCGTTGTTGATTAAAATGCGTAAACTGGGCAGCGTACTTCGGCTCGGCCTCAAAATTTACATGACAGTACTGTTGATGAGTGTGACAAAGATCAGCAGTCATCGCAGCTCTATCAATGAAATAATCAAAAAGCCAGGCATAATTACCATCGCCGTCAGGTACATCAGTAAAAGACTCATTTACCCATTGTACAAAATCCTGGACTTTTTCTTGCTTGCCGTCCAAATTAGGATCCACATAGCAAATATCATTTTCATCAAAACCGCCGCCGATATTGCTACTGGCACTCGCATCCGCCACCGGCGCCGGTTCTTCTACCGCCACTGGTTGCATGTCCGCTGTTTTCGGCGAAAAAATGCTTTTGCCTTGCGCATTCATCCACCACAAATAAGCGGCCACACCAACCAAAACAGCCAAAATCACCAACAACACTATCATTACCACGTCGACTTTTTTCTCCTTTTTATCAGTAGGCACGCTGGCTTGATCAATTGGTTGTGGCGGTTTGATCTCTGCTCCCGGAGCGCGCGGTGCCACCGACGGGATCACCGGCGCGGCGACAGGAGTATTGTTCGCCAAAATTGGCGACGCACTGGCCACCGGAGCGTGCACTGGTTGCGGGTCTGGGATCACAGGAGTTGGCTGATTCTCACTCACATTTATCGGCGACGCTGACATGCTGCTGGCCGAGCCGACGCTCGACGGAGCAGGGGAGACAGCAGGTACTACCGGCGATGGGGCTGGCATGGGACTTACCGGAGCACTCATCGAAACAGGGGTAGGAGTAGCAGGCATTACCGGCGCTACTGGCGCACTCGGCGTCATCACTGGAGTTGCAGGCATTTGCATCCCCGCCGTGGGAGCAGCATTTGGCAAGGTAGAAGCAGCCGACGCCGGCGGTGTCGGCACTGGGATACTGGCCGGATTAGTTGCTACTACTTGCGGCGAGACAGCCGGACCTGGGACACTGGCGGCGCTAAGCCCTGCAGTAGACAAATTAGACAAATTTGACCGCGCTGCTTGCAGTGGCGACAAACCAGCTGTACCTGGTGCTGCGGGACTGTTTTGATTATCTGTAGGCATAATATATTCTCCTTCTTGCTTATTTATCTATCACTTGTACGTATTCATGAGTAAAAATCGGCTTACTGGTAGCGGGACTCAAATCTTGCACCAAATAATAACGAGCGCTCGGACAAGCACACTGTTCGCCGCCCAGCGTCACACTGCAATCCTGCTTGTCATTCACGCTCACGGCCACAAATATCCGCTGTCCGGTCTGGCGGTGCTGGCGCATTTCTACCAACTGATAATGATACGGCCCCGGATACACCGGATTAACCAGCGCTAAGAAAGTATCACTGTTGCCATTATAGACGTCATTAATCGTCTGACCACTTAGTACTGGCAAAAATCCTAACTCAGCGTCAGCCACACCAAAATAATCTTGCACGTCAGCTCGCAACCTCGATGCCGGCTGCCAAAAACCATCACCGAGCACGTCTACGGTCGCGCCAGCGCCGTAGTTTTTCTCGATATATGCCTGCCTAGCAAAAGCCAAATCAAAAGGCAAGTTAGCCGCAAAATGATTTTGACAATATTCTAAAGCGAAACAGTGCTGCGCCCCCGTCCCAAGACTATAACGCTGGAAAAAGTCAAACGTTTGCTTGTGTTCGTCAGTGATCGGGGTCACTTCATAAGCATCTGACTCAATCGCCCGGGCAAAATCATCCACACTCGCGCGCAGCGCCGTGTCTACCACAGGCCGACACTTACCTAACATCGGCGTATCGCTAGATTTTAATTGATAATCAGCCACTAAATCTGGCACCGTTTCTTTTGTCTGCTGGCGGGCAAACCACCACCAACCAGAAGCTGCCACTATCAATACAACCACCAGCACAGCAACTATACCCAAATAATTCTTTCGGCCGCGAGCTGACTCTTTTGGAGCCGTTTCTTGTGGCGACGGCATTTGCGCCTGAGTATTTGTCACTTGCGCGTCAACAGTAGGATTTTGTCCGGCCAGAGGATCAAGACTTGCTGCCGCAGCCGCCTGCGCCGGAGTAATTTCTGGCATTGTTGCTGGCTCGGCCACTGACACCGGTACTTCTGCCGCTACCGACTGCGGCGCTAACTGTGCGTCGGTCACCGTCTCATCTTCATTAGTCAAATTATTCACCGACACATCATTTGCCACTTGTGCGGCAGGCACAAAACCTTGCTGCTCGCTAGAAACAACACTCGCCGGCTGAGCCGGCGTGTATTCCACTACGATCTCCGAAACTATTTCTTTAGGAGTACCAGCTGCTTGAACCGGATCGGTCTGGTGCGCCACCTCTGACTGAGGATTCTCGATGATCGGATCATCAAAACTCACGCCGCCGTGAATAATTGGATCATCATCACTTACACCGCCAAAGTCTCTGATAGTCCCATATACGTCAGCCATAATTACCTTTTATTCTTCTTCACGTGTCAATTATAACATAATAATAACAGCTCTTGCAAGTAGTGAAATTTTCAGCAAGACCCAGTGGGGCAGTACTCTGCGTCCATCGCTCCGCGCTCAAAACGTTTATATAAATCTACAAATTTCTCATTTTCCAATGCATCATTATAATACACACGTACACCCACATAAAAAGCAGATGAGCGATCGCCACGACAATAACTAGTACCTTTCAAATCATTCTTGTTCGTACTGCCAATACCACTAACTGTCGTAGTACTGCCAGGAAAAAAACTCACAGTATACGTATAATTCTGCGGATTTACACCCACTACGGAATAAGTCCCACAAATCGGACTCGCCGCCGAACCAGAATACTCTATTTTTTCTTGTCGGACTAAATTCCCAAAACCTTGTGTCATCGCCTTGCAAAACAGCGGCCATTCCAAATTATCCCGTGAAGCTTGAAACCGCTCCAAGCAACTTTGGGCCGCATCCAGCGCCTTCGTGCGCAAATAAGTATTTTCCAGCGTCCGCTGCGTATAAACCATGTTCACCGCCAGCGCCGCCAAAACTATCCCAATCAAAGCCGCCGACACCAGCACCTCTACGATCGTGGTGGCGGGTAAAGATTGGCGGTTGTTCTCATACACATTCATAATTACTCCATATTTGTCACTGTACCAGAAAAGCAATCGGCTAAAGGAGCACAAAATGATCCATTACTTACAGAACCATTGGCCAATACAAAACGATAATTATTCGTACCGTCAGTCACTACAAAAATATGACTATTTTGATCGCTTGTCGATCCCTGTGACGTCGCATTATACCACGTGTCACCAAAAACAGATTTCGTATAAATATAGTTACTGCATGTACTAGTGGCACTACAATATAACTTAATCCCACTTTCAAACGGTTTGGTACTCAGCTTATCACCAGTCATAGTACTGCCGCTTACCGTACACACCGGATAACTAGTAGCACCAGTGGCGCTCAAGTCCACTCTCCAGCCATTAAGTTTACTCGTCCCATCTGCAATAACAGTGATGTCGCTGGGACGACAATTCCCTGTCCCTCGATCTCCGCTTCTAGACCGCATCTGCGCCGTGCGGATAAAAGTTATCAGCTCTTTACCCGTATTTTCTACCGCCGACCGGTCCATAAAACGGCTATAACTAGCAAAACCAAAAAGCGCCATCACGCCCATAATCGCGATCGCCACCAAAATTTCCGTCAAAGTAAACGCCAGTTGTCGTTTCATGACTCCATTCTAGCAAAAACTCACCCGCTTTGTCAAGAGCTGACTACAAGTCAGTCACTCAGTAAAATCTCACTGTTTTTATCAAATATTATCATAAAATAATCCCTATATACCGCTATTTTTCCTTTTTTACTCTATAATTTCTCTTATATCTTGAAAGAATTTGAAATCATTGCTGTTATAATCCATATTCATGTCACTGACCAAAGATCTCGAGGCGATCTTGATGCGGCACTTTGGCTATCCGCATTATCGCCCGGGGCAACTAGAAATCATTTCCGCCCTTTGTACCGGGCGTGATGTCCTTGCCATCCTGCCCACCGGCGGCGGCAAAAGCTTGTGTTTCCAAATCCCCGGTCTCTATCTGGGCGGCAGTGTTCTCGTCATTTCGCCGCTTATTTCCTTGATGCAAGATCAAGTCGCCAATCTCCACAAAAGAGGACTCAAAGCCACATTTATCAATAGTACTCTCGCGCCGGATTTGAGGCGCCAACGCTTACAAGATTTTGCTGCCGGCCGTTTTCAATTCGTCTATACCGCCCCAGAGACGCTTGCCAATCCCCGCTTCCAGGCCTGCTGCCGCCAGGCAAAAATTACCATCATCGCCATCGACGAGGCTCACTGCGTCAGCGTCTGGGGTCATGACTTCCGCCCACAGTACCTGCGCCTCGGCGCCATCATCGAGCACATTTTCCCTATGGAACGTCCACCAATTATTGCGCTCACCGCGACAGCCAATAATCGTGCTCAGGCCGACATCATTCGTTTTTGTCGGCTACAAGATCCCGTCCACGTCCAGCAGTCATTTGCCCGAGACAACCTCAAGCTCATGGTCGAGCCCTGCCGCAATGAGCACGACAAAATTCTCAAAATCCTTTACACGCTCCAGCGCCACCAAGGCGAAATCGGCATTATTTACGTCCTCACCAGAAAACAAGCCGTCTACATCGCCGATCTCGTCAACTTATTGCTGCGCCCCGCTACCCCAGTAAAAATTTACCATGGCGGACTCGATAAAGATCTGCGCCAGCACATCCAAGAAGAATTTATCGCCGGCACCACTCCTGTGATCGTCGCCACCAACGCCTTCGGCATGGGTGTCGATCAGCCCCATGTGCGTTTTGTCATCCACGCTCAAATCAGCGCCAATTTAGAAAACTACTTCCAAGAAATCGGTCGCGGTGGGCGCGACGGCCAGACAGCTCGCGCTTACGCTTTTTATACGGATCAAGATTTACACATTAGTCTCAATTTTATCAAATCCAATCCCAATCTCGCACTCACCCGGAAAATGGTCCTCTTGCTCCAGCTCAAACACATCCAAAAATTCCTACGCCTTCGTACCTGTCGCCAGCGCTACGTGCTGGGCTATTTTGACGAAAGACGACCACACTGGCGCTGCGGTCTTTGTGATAACTGCTGTCATTACCGTTTCCATTATAGTGATCAAGTGGTGCACCGTTTCGAAAGCTGGCGACGCTGGCGCGCCACTCTCGCCGCCAAATTTCATTTAATTCCCAATTCTATCCTCACAGACCTCACCCTTTCCTATCTCAGTATCATCCCCTGGCGTACTCTGCCTGATCTCACCGTCATTCCGGGCATCGGCCGCGGTTTTATGGAGCGTTTCGCCAAATACTTACCGAGGGAGAAATGACAGACAGAGAATTTTTTAGTCGGCAATTATTGTATGCACTTGCTACTAATTCCAGACAAGCAGTCTTTCTCGGAGAATTGACAGCCACAATATTCCTCCAGCTAAACAGCTTCAGATTGCGTTCAGGTGTGCCGATCATCGATACACCCGCCATCTACATTTATCCCAACGTGATCAACAAAATTATATTCAAAAGAGTGCAAATCGGACATATGTCCATCCAAAGCGTGGTACACGTCGCTGATCAAGCAATATTTCTCCCGCAAGCACAAATTTTACCGTCGCGATTCCCTCACATCCAGCTTCTAGCCAGCCTCAAAGACAATAACAGTGCCAATTGTGTTTACATCGGTAGCTATAAACAGGCAATATCTATAAAAGTATCTGCATCAACGACGTCAAAGACATTAACAAACAGATCTTGGAGAGCGGCGGATAACTCTCATCGCATCACAGACGGGTCTCGCTCCACCAATTTTTCCGAGCCTCAAGATCGCTGTTGTTAAAGATAGACTTATTATATCATCTTTTGCCTGCTTGTCAAGAGGTAAATAGCACGGTGACCCCGAGTAAGCTGGATTCTGTTTTAGCGACAATCTATCTATTGCCCACGGGATCATGACCATGATAGGCAAGAGGTCCATTAAGGTCAAACCTGGTGGTTGCAGCAGCTAGGGATTATCTCGTTGCACCCGTGGTTTCCCACGACTCGTCTCTGTGACTCTGTACCTAGCCTCTCTTGTGCTGTCCAGACTTTCCTCCAGTATTGCTACCGGTAGTCGCCTGCGGTCACCGTTCCCATATTATATCACAAAGATCAGCAAAAACACAGCCAAATCAGATCAATCCTATAATATTTTAAGTTCTCAGACTAATTTTAATCATAAAAATATATTATAGGTCATTTACCATTTTTTCTGCCTGGAAAAAATTACAAAAAATGTGTTAAAGTCCTATAATATTACAGTTTGCCTGCTTAAATTACCGTTTTATCCATTTTTAACAATTTTCTTACGTGAATTTTACAAATTTATGGTAAAATAAGGGAAACAAGAGAAAGGTATTATGATTGACCAAGCCAAACTTGATGAATTTATGGAGCAAGCCAAAAAAATAGAAAAAGGCCACCGGCTTGATCTTTCTTCAGATCAAGACCTATCTATTGGCATCATGAATTTAATTTCCATCGAAGAGCACTTATTTTTTACCGCCAATAAAACGGGCAAAGATAGTTATTACGAGCTTTTGTCTCAGATCCGAGAAATGCGCAAAACGCTGCTCAAGCTTATCATCAAAGATTACGAAGGTGAAGTCTGGTGTATCAGCAAACATTTACTGGCCGCCAGCATGCGGGTCATGGAAGTCGGCACCAAAGCTATGGCGACCGACCCGGCACACGCCAAAGAACTTTTTGAGATGTCATACAACCTCTACAATACTTTCTGGGCGCTTAATTTGCACTTGATTGATGAAAACGAAGCCAAATCGACGCTGTCTGATAGTGACAAAAAGGAATTGATGACCGATATTGCCCAGGAAGATCGCATCAGCCGCGATGACGCCGATAAAATCCCAGCGGTGGCCAGTTCTCCCATTACACATACAGATCCCGCTGTCACCACCAGCGACACCAATAAGCAATCCACCTGGAAAAAACTCGGCGCCGTCCTTAATAAAATGCTCGACTGCTGCCGAGAATAAGTGTTATAATAAACCATGACAAAACTCACGATTCTTGGTGCTGGCAATTTTGGTTACGCTCTCGCGGCTCACCTAGACCGCAAGCATGATCCCAAACTAGATTTATGGCTTTACGCCCGGCGGCAAGAATTAGTTGATCATATCAATCATACACACACTCATCCCGAGCTTTATCCCACCGTAGAACTCGAACGCATCACCGCGACCACTAGTCTCGAAGCATGCACCGACAGTTGTGACGTCCTCGTGCTTGCCGTCGCTTCCACGGGTCTTGAGCCTGTGCTGGCTTCTTTGCAACCGCTGATCACGCGCCCTCTCGCCATTGTCTCCATTATGAAAGCTCTCGATCCGCAGACAGGAAAAGTTTTGGGTGATACCATTGTTTCCCAGCTGCAAGGCTTGCCCGTGACTCTCGCGGTCCTGGCAGGCGGCACCACGGGTGCTAGTCTCGTGAGCGAACAGTACTTAGGCGCCACTATCGCCTGCGACAATCCTACTGTCTTGGATCAGCTCGCCCACATCTTTCAAAGTCCCTACTTGCGCCTACAAAAAAGTACTGATGTGATCGGTACACAGTATGCCGGCGCGCTCAAAAATGTCATTTCTGTAGGTGTCGGCCTTACTAAGGGCTTAGGTTTTGCTTACGGCACGCAAACTCATGTCTTATCACTGCTGGCCAGCGAATGTGAGCACTATGCTCTCGCTCACGGCGCACAGGAAGCGACCTTCCGCTTCGCCAGTCAATGCTGGGGCAATGATATGGTCATGAGCAGCACAGATCCAGACACCCGCAATCATCAGTTTGGGATTTTGCTCGGCGAAGGACTCCAATTCCATGACGCCGTAACCAAAATGCAAGCTGCAGGCAGGACGGCAGAAGGAGCAAATACTCTTGCTGTTTTAGCCCGCGCTCAGCAAGATTTATCCTCTTATCCGCTTTTTTCCTTCCTCGTCCAACTAGCTGCCGGTCACGCGCTTGCCGGCGAAATCGTCAATATTATCGAAACTCACCCATGACACCCTTACTCGCTTTTGCCGGTCTTTTTGCATCTTACGCCGCAGCGGAGACTTTTTCGCTCACCATCGAAAAAACCATCATCCGTGATCCACAGCTGCCGCCAGCTTTCCACAACTTGCGGATCATTTTTATCAGTGATATTCATCACGGGCCTTTTTCCAATCTCCGCCGTCTGCAAAATATGGTCAAAAGAATTAATCGGATACATCCAGATTTAATCCTCTATGGCGGTGATTACCTACAGACGCGTCACAGACCGCGCCAACGCCAAATTACCGATTATCTCCAGCTGCTTAGTGTCTTGCAAAAACTCGACCAGCCGGCACTGGGCAGTTTTGCGGTTTTGGGCAATCATGACTACGATTTAAGCCGTGAGCTCAATGCCAAACTCCTCGCCCAAGCCAATATCACTCTACTTCACAATCAAGGCGTCACGCTCCAAAAAGGCGATCACAAAATCCGTCTCGACGGAGTAGGGGACATGTGGTATGGACATCCCGACTTTCACGCGGCTCATGGCCACACACCGCTCGATACTTTTACCATTTTGCTCTCACACCAGCCCAACTTCATTGACCGACTCACCAAAACCGACGGCGTCAATCTTGTGCTGGCCGGCCATACTCACGGCTCACAAATTACTTTTTTTCGCTATCAGCCTTTTTTACCCCGGCGGATCGCTAAGTGGGAATACAAACTCGGGCTCGTAGACACTGATCAAGCCAAAATGCTCGTGTCTCCGGGAATTGGCAATGAAATGCCGTATTTCCGCTTTTTTTCCCCGCCCAAAATTCATCTCATTACTCTCAAAACCGAACAAAAACATTAATCTTCCAATTGACGCTGCTCCACTTTCGCCAGTTTGCGATTAATGGTCGTCGATTTGCTCTGTGCTGTCGCAATGATATTACTCGCTTCCTGCAACTTTTTTTGGGTTTTTTGCAAAATGGTGCCAAACGTAGCAAATTCTGTCTGGATTTCGCCCAAAAGTTGCCACACTTGAGCCGAGCGCCGCTCGATTGTGAGCGTGCGAAACCCTAGCTGTAAGCTATTGAGGAAGGCTGCGATAGTATTAGGTCCCATTACCGTCACGCGAAAATCTTGTTGCAACTGCTGGCACAAGGCCTCGTTTTGGCTCACTTCCGCATACAGCCCTTCCAGCGGTAAATACATGATCGCAAAATTTGTCGTCTCTGGAGGTGCTAAATACTTGTCACTAATATCTTTGGCACATTTTTTCAGCCTCCCGTATAACTGCTTGCGTGCTAATTCTATTTGCAGTTTGTCACCAGTTTCCAGCGCGTTTTGCAAGACGTTAAAACCCTCCAGCGGGAATTTCGCGTCAATAGGCAATAAAATAAATCTTGATGTATCATCTTTATTTGGCAGTTTGATCACAAATTCTACTCTATTACTACTGCCCCGTACAGTCGCCACATTTTCTTCATAATCACTGCGCGCCAAAAACTGCGACAACAAATTGCCCAGTTGCACCTCACCCCACGTACCGCGTACTTTCACGTTGGCTAGCACTTTTTTCAAATCTCCCACTCCAGCCGCTAAAGTTTGCATTTCGCCCAGACCTTTATAAACCATTTCTAGCCGTTTTGAAACCTCGCTAAAAGATTCTTGCAACCGCCGCTCCAATGACGTCTGCAGTTTTTCGTCCACAGTCGCCCGCATTGCCTCCAGTCTCCTTTCGGTCATGGCGGTAAGATTATTCAGTTGTCTTTCTTGTGCCTGACCAAAAGATTCCAAACTCAGCGTCAATTCACGCCGCTGGAGTGACAGCGATTTTTCCAAATCTGGCTGGCGTGAGCGGCTGACAATCGTCACCACCAAATTGGTGATCATCAATAATGTCACCACGATCAAAAGACTAAAAATCGCTATTTCCATGCTCACATTATACCACAAGGACGTCTATTTTACCAGTAAAAAATCTCTCCAGGGGAGAGACTTTTTACAAAAAGTATGAAGAAGTTAGTTTAGTCGTGAATCAAAATGAACAATGAAATATCTGTGATCGACTTGATACACCGGGTTAAATTTGGTATATCAGCCAATTCCGGTCTGTCAAAACAACACCCGTAAACTGTGCCAGAAAATAATTGACCATCACCACACACACGCAAATCTTGCATTTGGCCTTTGCTTATACTTCATTAATGTCTTTCTCTTTCGCCGATCATTCTAGCATAAGCAGCCACTCGCTGTCAACTGGTAAAAACTACAACATTGCCGCAGCCGCACTCCATGCCAACTGGACGCACTTCGTCCGCAGTGGCATTGCTGCCGCTTCCCGCAGCGCCACCGCTTCACCTAGCAAAGTTTCTTCCTCACCGGTCAAAAGCTCGCCCGCGATCAGCTTGACAAAAATATCGTAAAGCTCGCGCGCCTGCTTTCTTGTCTTACCAGTAAAAAGCCCACAGACAATATCCGCTGCCGCGCGCGAAAGTGCGCAACCTTCGCCCACAAAGCTCATTTGTCCTATCCGCTCGCCATCCCAACGGATCATTAATTCTAGCCGATCACCACAAGATTGATTAAATCCTAGTTGGCGCTGATCAAACTTTTCCAGCTCACCGTAAAACTGTGGATGAGAAAAATGTTCTGTCAACACTTCACCATAAAAACTCGGACTCATATTCCCATCCTCCCGCGCACACTCGCCAACACGTCTATAAATCTGTCTATTTCTGCCGTCAAATTATACCAGCACAGGCTTACCCGCACGCTCGCGCTCACGCCAAGTGTCTCATGCAGCGGCGCGGCGCAATGATGCCCGGCGCGCACGGCAATATTCTCACTGGCCAAAATCGTCGCCACGTCATGAGCGTGTACACCAGCCAAAACAAAACTCACCACGCCCACATGATCATCCGGATCTTGGCTGCCAAGAATCCGCACGCCGGGTACGGCTTGCAACTTTTTTATCACATATTCGGTCAGCATTTTTTCACGCGCGAGGATATTTGTCCAACCAAGCTCCTCAAGGTAATCAAGCGCCGCCACTAGACCAGCCGCACCGGCACCATTTACCGTCCCTGCTTCCAGCTTGTGGGGCAATGGTGCCCACGTGACGCTCTCTTGGCTCACTTCACCAATCATCCCTCCACCCACCAAGGCCGGTGACAATTTTTCAGCCAGCTGCTGTTTTACAAAAAGCACTCCTACTCCCAAAGGACCATAAATTTTATGGCCGCTAAAAGCCAGCACGTCCACGCCGCAATCAATCACATTAATCTTCTCATGGGCAATTAATTGCGTCCCATCCATCACCACCAACGCGCCCACTTCATGAGCGCGCGCGACTACTGTCGCTATGTCTACTTTTTGGCCCAATACATTAGACATTCCCGTGACCGCTACAATTTTAGTTTTGGGACTCATCGCCTTGCAAATATTCTCGCTGGTCAGGCATTCGTTTTCATCAAGTCCCACAGATACTATCTTGGCGCCCCGCTGCTGGGCGACCCGCCGCCACACCAGCAGATTTGAGTGGTGCTCAGCGATACTCACCACGATCTCATCTTCCTTTGTCACCCAGTCACCAAGCATCATCGCTGCCATATTCAGTCCGGCTGTCGCACCACTAGTAAAAATCACTTCCTCCGGATTTGCTCCCAAAGCCTGTGCCACACGTGCGCGTGACCACTCATACTTAGCGGTTGCACGTGCACCCAAATCATACATCCCTCGTCCCGGATTAGCATTTAAATTTGTATACCAGTTTTGCTCCGCCCACAGTACCGCTTGCGGCTTTTGTGTAGTGGCACTGTTATCAAAATATATGAGCCCCGGATGAGCTTTTAAAAGTGGAAAATCACCGCGCAAACTCAAAACTTTTTCTGTATTTAAAAATAATTTTTCTTGATTTATCATATTTATTTTACAATTTGATCAATAATATTATACATTTTATTTTGTACACTTTTTTTACTCACACTGTCTAAATTATGTCGCAAATTTTCCTTACCGTAATACTGCTTAGCCTCATCATACCGCCAACCACGACTACGCATATAAACGACTATCTCCTCAGGAATTTGCCCGATCGCCACACTGTGATCCGCTCTCATATTCTGTTCGTCCGCCTTAATCATTGGCAAAGATTTATTGACCACATTTTTACCAGTCACCCACACCGTTTCCTTCTCACTACCTTTACTCTCACTGCAGCCAACGTGCATATCCAAGCTTGCCTGCCAACTTTTATACGCACCTTCGGCCAACCAGCCCACGGTTTCTAAATGACTCTCAGTGCGCTGACCAGAGTGATTGACTAAAGTCTGCCATGATAACTTACCAGAGCGCACTACATACACTGTTTTAATCGCTACTTTACTGTCAGCGCCAGCCAAATCTATCTGCCGCGCCAGCGACACTTCACCATCGCAGGCTAGCAATTCAGTAACCTCCAAATGCGCCTGCTTGGCCAAATCAAGCCGGCTGACAATGTGTATTTTTTGCCCGCGCACGCCTACAGCGATTATATCCACATGCACCAGCGCACCATCTCCAATATCACCAGAAATCTCTAGCACTAATTCCTGCTGTCCCGACAAAAATTCATCTGTATCAAGGCTAAAATTCGCCACCTCACCTGCTTTTGTGGTCAGATCCAGCCTCTGCACCACGCCGTCCATCCTCTGCTGTTCATCAAATCCCAGCCAACTCCAGACTTCACTCATCTTTGTCCTTTCTGAGGTTGACGTTTTAATTCCAAATTAATCAAATTATTCATCTCTAAAGCATATTCCAGCGGTAACTCGCGACTAAAGCCATCCACAAAGCCATTGACTATCAAACGTGTCGCTTCCTGTTCACCAAGTCCCCTTGAGCGCAAATACTCTAATTGCGCCCGACTGACGCGTCCAGTCGTAGCTTCTTGAAGCAGCTCCATCTCGCCATTATTAATTACTATCGCCGGCAAACTGTCGCTGCGCGATTTCTCATCCAAAATCAAGCTATGACAATTTAAAGACGCTAGCGCGCCCCGTGCCTGCTTATCTACCCAAATACTACTGCGGAAATTACTCGTCCCACCACCTTTTACAATTGATTTTGCCATCACACTACTAGTGGTGTGAGGTGCTAAGTGGCGGACTTTTGCCCCCGTATCAAGCCACTGTCCGCTTCCCGCCATCGTCACTCCCTGATAACTAGATTTTGCCGCCCTACCCGCCAAAATACTTTCTGGATACAAGCAAGTCTTACATGAACCAAAACTCCCAGAAACCCACTCGATGATGCCTTCATCCGCTACTAGTGCTCTTTTGGTATTGAGATTGTACATATTACGTGACCAATTTTCGATGGTAGTATAGCGCAAAGTCGCCCGCTCGCGCACAAAAAGTTCCACGCTGCCCGCATGCAAACTGACCTCGTTATATCGTGGCGCCGAGCAGCCCTCGATAAAGTGCAAACTCGCACCCTGATCCACAATAATTAAAGTATGCTCAAATTGCCCCGCACCGCGAGCATTAAGTCGAAAGTAGGCCTGCAAAGGTAACGTCACACTCACACCCGGAGGCACATAGACAAAAGATCCGCCAGACCAGACAGCCACGTGCAATGCGGCAAATTTATGATCATGTGGTGTGATCAAACTCGCAAAATGCTCTCTAATCATCGGTTCATAATCGCTATGCAACGCCGACTCCAGATCTGCATAATATACTCCTTGTTCTGCTACCATTTCTTGCAAACGGTGATAAACCATTTCCGAATCAATTTGTGCCCCCACGCCAGCCAAAAATTTTTCCTCGGCCTGAGGAATACCCAACTGACTAAAAGTCTGTCTAATTTCTGGAGGGACACTTTCCCAGTCAGCCACAGTCTTTCGTCCCCGGATATAAGTAGTAATCTGCGACAAATCCAGCTCACTTAGATCTGGCCCCCAGCTGGGTAGAGGAGTCGTCTCATAAATTTCTAAAGCCTGTAAACGCAATTCTCGCATCCACTGCGGATCTTCTTTCCGGCGTGACAACTCCATCACCACCTCACGCGTCAGACCATTCATGTTTGTCTTCCTCGAGACTAGCAAAACCATCCCGCCTCACCTGCGCCAAAATCTGCTCGTCATCATATATCTGTAGTCGTCCGCGGCGCAAAACTCCCACCTGATCAATTGACAAACCTCGGATAATCTCACCGGTGTGAGTAATGATGAGCAAAGCCGCCCCTGATTCACGCTGATAGTTGGTTATCACTTCTCTGGCCACTCGCGCTGCATCCGTATCCAGACCAGAATCTATCTCGTCCAAAATCACCATTTTGGGCCGCAGTGCCAACATTTGCAAAAGTTCCAATTTCTTTTTCTCGCCTCCCGAAAAGCCCACGCCAATTTCTCTAGATAACACGGTCGGCGACAGTTGTAATTGTTCACAAAATTTGTTCAACTTAGTCTGCCAAGCAAAAATTGTCTGCTGCTGCCCGGTCACTTTTTCGCTCGCTTCACGCAAAAAATTACTCACACTCACGCCGGGTATCGCTACCGGTTCTTGCCAGGTAAGAAAAATTCCTGCTCGTGCCCTTTCGTCCAAGCTTTTTTCATTAATCGGTTGTCCTTCCCAGCATATTTCACCATTGACTAGAGAGTATTGAGGTAAACCGGCGATTACTCCCGCAAGCGTAGATTTGCCCGCACCATTAGGCCCTAAAAGCACTTTTGTCTCGCCAGCATACCACTGCCAGTCTACTTCATGTAAAATCTCTTTACCCTCGGCCGTGACCGTTATTTTTTTTAATGTCAATAATGTCTTATCCATGATTATTACTCCCGAGCTTATTATATCACACATGGCAAGAGGTATTTTTAGCAATTGCCACTTGACACTGCTAAAATCTGTGGTATAATGCGCCATTATGTCAGCTATCGAAGATAACATCAATACTAGTGAAATCGTACTTTTGCCCACCGCACCGCTAAAAGAAGGTGTCCTTTTCCCTGGTATGCAGACCAAAATGAAGTTTACCCGCGACGCCTCCAAAGCCGCCGTGCGCGCCTGCCGTAAGTCAGACAATTTGATTTTCGTCACCTCGCAACGTCGTCCCAATATCGAAAATCCCAAAACTAAAGATCTGTATGATGTCGGCGTCATCGCCAAAGTCGGCGACATTACTCATGACCGCAAAGATGACAGCTATGTCGTCAATATTACCTCTTTATATCGTGCCCGTGTACGTGACTGGGCAGAAAACACCAAACAAGTCATTATCGCCAGTGTCCAAGCGATGGAAGATCAGTATGACATCAGCATGGATCAGCTCGAAATAATGCGTTCTCACTTAATTGGTGATTTTTCCAAACTAGTCAGTGTCGGTATGATCGAGCAATCTGATAGTTTTATCGCTTTCCTTAAAATCCTCCCGCCTGGACAAACTTGCGATCACATCGGCAATCTCTTGTCCTCCAGTCCCGCAGACAAACAAAAATTACTCGAAACCGTCAATGTAGGCGAACGTATCAAGCTCACTATCGCTCAAGTAGCTACTGAGCTTCAGGTGGCCAAAATCGAAACTGATGTCATCAAAAAAACCCAGCACAAAATGGAAAAAAACATGCGCGAAAATGTTTTGCGCGAGCGGCTCAATATGATCCAAAAAGAACTGGGTGAAATCAGTGATGAAGAGGATGATGCCGCCGAATACGATAATAAGCTCAAAAAATTGCATGTCGGCGAGCAAATCAAAAAGAAAATCAAAAAAGAACTGAAAAAATTCCGCTCCACCTCGTCATTTAATCCAGAAAGCTCATATTTGCGCAACTGGTTGGATACAGTTTTTGATTTACCATGGAATAAATTTAGCAATGATGTCCTTGATTTACAAAAAGCCGAAAAAATCCTCAATGAATCACATTACGGCCTCGATGAAGTCAAAGATCGCATCCTAGAATACATCGCCGTCCTCAAACTTCATCAAGAACAAAAAAAAGTCAACGAAAAACCCACTATTCTCTGTTTTGTCGGCCCGCCTGGTGTAGGTAAAACCAGCATCGGCCAAAGCATCGCCAAGGCTCTCGGACGCAAGTTTGCTCGCATTTCTCTAGGGGGCGTGCGTGACGAAGCTGAAATCCGCGGACATCGGCGCACCTATGTAGGCGCCATGGCTGGACGCATTATAGGCGGCCTCAAGCAAGCCGGCACTAGTAACCCTGTGTTTATGCTGGATGAAATTGATAAAATGGATTACGATTATCACGGCGATCCCTCAGCGGCGCTCCTAGAAGTGCTTGATCCAGCCCAAAACAAGACTTTTGAAGACCACTACCTAGATATGCCGTATGATTTATCACAAGTCATTTTCATCGCTACGGCCAACACCACTGACATCCCAGATCCGCTGCTAGACCGGATGGAAATCATCCGTTATGCTGGCTACACCGTCTCGGAAAAGAAAATCATTGCCAAAAAATATTTATTGCCAGAAGCGACCAAAAACGGCGGCCTCAAATCCTCGCAAGTCAAAATTTCGGATCAAATTCTCAATGAGATTATCGAGAATTACACCAAAGAAGCTGGCGTGCGCGAACTATCGCGCCAACTGGATAAAATCATGCGCAAATCAGCTCGTCTTCTAGTGGCCGATCCCGCACTCAAATCCATCACCATCAACGAAGAAAAAATCGCCGAATTCCTCGGGCCGCAAAAATTTGACGTTAGCATCAAAAATCAAGAAAATGAAGTTGGTGTGGCCACTGGGCTTGCCTGGACAAGCGTTGGCGGCGACGTCTTATTCATCGAAGTGGCCACCAGTGAGGGTAAAGGCGAGCTCAAGCTCACCGGTCAACTAGGCGACGTGATGAAAGAATCTGCTCAAGCAGCCATGACTTATGTCCGCGCTCACGCCAAAGATTTTGGTCTTACGATCAAAAAAATTGATCATACCGATGTTCATATCCATTTCCCAGAAGGTGCTGTCCCCAAAGATGGTCCATCTGCTGGCGTTACTATCGTCACTGCACTTGTATCCGCACTCACCGAGCGACCCGTACGCAAAGACGTTGCCATGACGGGTGAGGTCACCTTGCGTGGTAAAGTCCTGCGTATCGGTGGACTCAAAGAAAAATCCATTGCCGCCGCTCGCGCTGGATGTACTACTGTCTGCATTCCTTGGGAAAACCAACGTGATTTGGTGGAAATACCAGAAGAAATCAAGAAAACAATCAAATTTATCCCCACCAAAAACGTTGCCGAAAATCTTGAGGTGGCTTTAATGCCAGCTACAACAAAATCTAGCCAGCAAAAACAAGCGACAAAGAAATCAACCGGCAAAAAATCATAAATTGTGGTACAATATACGTCTTGCTCAGTTATTTGTTAACTGTCTAGAAAAGCGAAATTAGTTGCACGCCAAGTGCTAGAGAGGAACAATGCCTCAAAAATTAACCAAGTTAGTCTCCACCATCGGTCCGGCGACCGAAACAGAAGAAATTATCGGCAAACTCATTGATGCCGGCATGAACGTGGCCCGTTTTAATACCAAACACTCCAGCCCAGCATGGCATCAAGAGCGTATCCGACGTGTCCGCAAGGTAGCTCAAGAAAAACACGCCAGTATCGCCATTTTACTGGACTTACAAGGGCCAGAAATCCGTATTAATCTACCTGAAGAAAAACCGTTTGACTTGGTAGAAGGGGAGACCTGTGTCTTCACCTACAACGAAAGCCTAGACGCTGTCAAAAAAGTCATTATCCCTCAAAACGTTGTCGAATCACTGCAAATCGGCAACATGATCCTCTTGGATGATGGTGCTTGTGAACTCGAAGTTACCGGCAAAAACAGCGATCATCTCGTGCTCACCTCGCTTACTGCTTGTACCGTCAAACATCGCAAGACCATGAATGTGCCTGGCGTTACTATTGACATGCCTTCTCTCGTGCCTGCCGATTACGAACAACTTGACGGCGCAGTCGGTACTGATTTGATTGACTACGTTGGTCTCTCCTTTGTCCGTGACGCCGCAGACATCAAATTCCTGCGCGCCGAGCTAGACAAACGTGGTCTCCACTCACAAATTATCTCCAAAATCGAAACACAAGCAGCCCTCGACAATCTTGAAGAGATCGTCGCTGCTTCAGACGGAGTTATGGTCGCTCGCGGCGATTTGGGCGTAGAAATGCCATACGAGGAACTTGTTTTCTGGCAAAAACGCATTATTGATTTATGCCGTTCTCAAGCCAAACCAGTCATTACTGCTACCCAAATGCTCAAGAGTATGACCGAGCTACCACGGCCCACTCGCGCTGAAGTCTCAGACGTCGCCCATGCGATTTATGATGGTACCGACGCAATCATGCTCTCGGAAGAAACCACCATCGGCAAATATCCGGTGCGCGCAGTCCAAACGCAAGCCACTATCGCCGCTTACAATGAGCCCTACGCCAACGATAATCTCACCATCAAAGTGACCAGTGATCCTCAGGAAGCAGTCATCAATGCTGCTATCGAACTCACTGAAACCAGTGGACTTGAAGTTGACCATTTAGTCTGCCTCACCACTACTGGTCGTTCGGCGCTTTTGGCTGCTAGCCTCCATCCTAGCCGGCCAGTGCTCGCCATCACTAGTGACGAGAGAGTTTACTACTCACTATCTCTAGCCTACGGCGTCACTCCGATTTTAGCTGAGTCAGAAATTGCCTCTGATGCGGCCAAAACTATTCAATATCTCAAAGATCAAGGCATTATCGTCAAAGGTGAGCGCATTATCGTCACGCATGGTGTCCCACACTGCGTGGGTGGCACCAATACGATGTCCATCATCAAAGCGTAAATTTGTAAAAAAAGCAACCTGCCATCAGCATTTGTTGGTGGCAGGTTTTTGCTTGTTTTTCTCCCATTTTGTATGATATAATAGCACATATGACAAAAAAACAACTCATCCCGCTCAAAATGGATCCCTTTTTACGCGATACGATCTGGGGTGGTCACCGCCTCGAGGCATACGGCAAACATCCAGACAAATCACTCAAAAATATTGCCGAATCATGGGAAATTTCCACTCATCCCAGCGGTCTAAGTCGTATCAGTGATGGTATTTTTGCCGGCGAAAGCTTCGCCGATTATCTAGCCACTATGGGTGCATCCGTCATTTCCAGCCGAGCTCGCAGTCAAGATTTCCCCCTGATCATCAAGTATATCGACGCTATGGATAATCTCTCCATCCAAGTCCATCCTGGAAAAGGCTACGCTGGTCCCGGCCCCAATGCCGATGGCAAAACAGAAATGTGGTACGTAGTCGATGCTCTGCCTGGCAGCAAACTATACTACGGCGTCAAACAGCTTACCGACTTAGAAGTCTTCAAAAAACACATTCAAGCCGATACTGTACCAGAAATTCTCCGCGAGGTAGAAGTTCACCCTGGCGACGTCTTCTTTTTACCGCCCGGCACTATCCACGGTATCGGCAAAGGTATCCTCATCGCCGAGATCCAACAATCCTGTGACCTTACTTATAGAGTCTGCGATTATGGCCGCATCGATTTCAACGGCAAAAAACGTCCTCTGCATATCAAAGATGCTCTCGCCGTCAGCCTTTTGACACCTACTCCAGACACCGTCCCAGGCAAAGTAGAATCTCTAGACTCTGGCAATACCATCCAAAAACTAGTTAAGTGTGACTACTTCACCGTTTCTCGTCTCCAACTGCGCTCACAACTTCCTTGTCACGTCACTACTGGCAGTTTTCATGTCCTCATGTGTTTAGACGGAAGTTTCCAGCTCACCAAAGATCAGATCATCTATACCTACACCAAAGGAGAAACTGCCTATTTACCGGCCAAAATGGGAGATTACACTCTAGAAGGCGACGCAACCATTCTCAAAACCACGCTTTAATGACGAGTTATTTCCAGCTCGTCTCCGACGCATACATCCCAAGCCTGGACCCGTCCAGCAGCGATTTCCAGTACCATATTTACTGGTTTTTCACTAGTATATAGTGGTAAATTTGCCAACGGCACACCGGGCTGCGCTGGCACTCGTGGACTAATATCCACCACTTTACCATCGTCCAACCACACAATATCCAAATCAAAATACATCCGCGGCATCCAAAAAGGATACGTCCCCCGTGCCGGCAGAGCAAAAAGCATCCCGTCGCTACCAATTTCTTGACGATCAGAAAGCCCTTGACCGATTGAGGCCTGAGTATTTACCACTTCCAAGCGCAAATCCTGTCCCGCCAGGCGCGCCGTCAGCATGCTATGGTCTGGTAAAGATCTTAAATACACACTCAAGCGACCTCGTGAAGTCCACGCACCCATGCCCGCATATGCAAGCAGCACTATCACCGCTGTCACTAAGACCATTACTATCGCTCTTACTTCCTGTGGCCAGTTTTTTTTCATAAATTTATCACTCCCACGTCTCCGTCCAGATACTTCTTTATCTGTAAATCCAAAGCGGTAATCACTGTCGCTTGCTGGCGCACCTGTGCCAGCACTAATTCTCGCGCTTGTTCATCCAGCTCCGAAAAAATATCATCCAGCAGCAGTAAGGGCTGACGCCCAGTACGCGTTTGCAAAAAAGTCAGCTCCGCGATTTTTAGCCACAAGACCGCCAAACGTTGCTGACCGCGCGAACCATACACTGCCAGATCTACATTTTGCCCGCCAAGCGGTGCTTGGATCACCAAATTATCTCGTTGCGGACCAATCAAGCAATGTCCGCAAGCAATTTCGGCTCGCAGGTGTGACTCTAGCGTTTCGCGCGTCAACAGTGACGGCTCATAAATCAATAAATAATCACGATGTGAAGGCACATTTTTATTGACAAAATCCACGTATTCTGCTCGCATTTTGGCCACTACCGGCGCATATTCTAGCATTTGTTCATCCCACAAATGCAAAACATCCTGACCCCAGCCTGTCTCCTTAATTTGTTTGAGGGTCTTATTGCGCCGCAGCAGCGCTGCTCGATAATTCTTGAGCGCTTCGCGGTAAACTTGGCTCGTCAAAATCAACGGTCCGTCCAGATAATCACGCCGCCTTTCGCCAGCCCCTTCAATCAATCGCAAATCTTCTGGCCGGAAGACAACCGTCAGCAAATTACCCACAAAATCTGTCGCCCGCTTTTTTGTGCGGTCCAGCAAATAATGTTTGGGCGCAGTTTTTTGACCGTTGACGATGCCACCAGTTAATGTCATTCCTAATCGTATCTGCTCGTCGGTGAGCGCGTGGACTTGCGCTAGCTCTCGCCCAAAACGGATCATCTCGACAGTTTTACCAGCGCGCAAACTTTTACCTGTAGAGAGCAAATGCAAAGCTTCAATGATCGTCGTTTTACCAGAGCCATTTGGCGCGACAATCAAAGTAATGCGTGCCGGGAACTCCCACGTCGCTGTTTGGAACTGACGAAAATCCTGAAGATATAATTTAGTAACTTGCACGTCCAAATTATAACAAAAATCATTAAAAAGTCAACTGTATGTATTTTTACATGCGCGATGTGAACGCAAATAAGCATCCCATTTGTTTAACATTTGTTTAACAAATGTTAAACACTCACATCTGGAAAAAGTGAACAAACAAAATACAAACGTAAACAAATTTGTCAATTTAAATGTCTTGTTTTTTTACAAAAACCGCTGCTTTGACTATATTGCGTACGAAACGCGGTAACTTCTCACCGTAATACTTGTCATAATACTGCAGCATGGTATCGAAAAAGTATTCTCGCGACCGACCAGAAATTTTTGCATCTTGGTTGGCAATTCCCGTTTTATTTTTGTGATGAATAATTGTCACTTCCGGATCATAAACCACTTGGTAACCAGCTTCACGCACACGTCTAGCCCAGTCTAAGTCCTCAGCATAAAGAAAAAAACGTTCGTCCAGCAGTCCGATCTGATCAATTACTCGTCGCGGCAAAACCATCGCTGCTCCGGAAATTGCATCTATGGGATGTATCTTTTCTAAATCCAGATCGTGTCGGTGATAACCGTTGACCACTCGCCAACGCGGCCACAATTTCTCCAGCTTTCCAAAATAGCAAGCTGCCGCCCAGAGCGTGGGCTCACCGCGATGACAAGCCAGATCCAGCCGTCCATCAGTCATTTCCAATTTTGGCCCGATCATTCCCACTTTTTTATGCGACTGTAAATAATCCACGAGATTATCAATATTACTTCGCTGATCAAGTTGTGTGTCGGGATTGAGTAACATCACATATTTACCGTGGGCACGATCAATACCAATATTATTTGCCCCGGCAAAACCCTTATTCTCGGTTAATTCTATCAGCTGTACCCACGAAAAATGCTCGCGCACCATAGAAAGTAGTTCATCGTCGCTGCCATTATCCACCACAATTACCTCCACCGCGCGCGCAGTTTTTTGCAAATAATGCTCATCAAGAGTTTCCAGAGTTTTTTTGAGCCAAAACGCTCCATTATAACTCACTATTATTATTGATAAATCAATATTTTTACTCATCTTCTTTTTTACCTAGCTCACGATAAATCCGGTCTAATTGTGAAGCTATCAGTTCCCAATCATAATGATCACGGACAAATTTGCGACCGTTTACAGATAATTTTTCTTGCAAGCGTATATCGTCCAAAAGTGCTAACGCTTCACTAGCCATTTGTTCGGCCGTATCAGCAATAATGACTTCCTCGCGGTTGCGCACGCCCAAACCTTCCACCGCCGTACTCGTGGCGATAATCGGCGTCCCGCTCGCCATTGCTTCCAAAATTTTATAGCGTGTCCCCTTACCAGAAAACACCGGTGCCAACAAAATATGAGCACCGCCGAAAGCTTCTCGGATGTCGTCAATCCGTCCTGGCACTTCAATTTGTGGATCACGTGCCGCCAGATGTAAAATCTCCGCCGTGGGCGCATTGCCCACTACCCACAACTTAATATCACTGCGTTTTTCCTTGATGAGCGGCCAAACTTTTTGTACCAAAAACCGCACTGCTTCCACATTTGGCAGCCACTTAAAAGTCCCCACCGACAGCAGCGTCGGCTCCGGACGACGGCCATATTTTTGTTCACTAAACCACGCTGTATCCACACCATTGGCCACCACGTCTATAGGTGTCTTACCGTCAATCTCTCGCGCGATAAATTCCTTGTCTTCGTCACTCATCGTCACCAAACGATCACAATGCTCCCAGTAATACTTTTCCCAATACTTGATCTTATTGATGTCAATTTTTAAAAGCGGCCGCAAAATCTGCCAAGGTGTAGTTTCCGCAAAACTCTCATAACCCAAATATTCTATCGTCTGTTCCACCAGCATGACCGGCACATTGGTCTCCGGCAAATGTGGCATCATATAAAACGTCTCTGCGTGGATCAAATCGTAATGCTCTGACGCCAGCTCTCGCTTGACCGCGTCAATGACCGAAGATACATGATTGCGGATCACCAAAAACGGATAAGAAGATACCGCCGTCCGCAGAATGTTGCGCACCGTAAAAGGCTTGCTGGAGCGCTTAAAAACGCACACTTTGTGACAGTACTGTTCTAATTCCTTGATATATTGCTTTTCTTGTTCATTTTTAATGAGTGCAAACAGAGTGATTTCATGTTTATCGGCCATTTTTTTGAGTAAATTATAAGTCCGGATCTGTCCACCAGATAAAAGCGGATAGGGGAGATAAGGCGTCAGCATCAAAATTTTCATTCGTTCCTTTCCACATTTATCTGCGCCGCACGGGAAGCCTGCAGATCAAAAATAAAACCGTTTTCATCTTGATACATCTTCAAAAAATGCTCATCCAAGTAGTGATACAAATCATCAGTATTAGTCCCCACAAAAAACTGCGCACCTTTGGCAATTTTCTCCTCCAAATCCAGCCCTGATGGCCAACCAGTTCTCTCGGTCTGAAAAAGAAAATTAGTATCGCCATCAAAAGCGTGCGCGATCACCAAAGCGTCTGGTGGCAACATCCGCGCTGCCACTTGCCCGATATAGACCGGACGCCAGTCATTAATATCAAAAAACCCTTTTACCTGTCTCCAAGATACGTACCAACCGCATCCTACAAGCACCGCCAAGCCTACTGCTGTACACCAAAAAAACACCTTCTTATCCACCTTTCTACTCAAAGACTGCAAATAAACCATCGCTTTTGCCAATCCGCGGCCACACAAAATGCACACACTCGGCAAAAGTAAATATTGATAATAATCATGTTGGATGTTACCCGTGGCAAACATACTTAGGTAAACAAAATCGCATCCCAGCCATAAATAAGTAAAACCGTCAAAAGCGCTAAAAAGCTTTTTGGTCTCAGCTCGGCCACTTGGCCACAGGCCCCACAAAGCAAAAATACTGCCAAAACCGCCTAACCAGAGTTTACCCAAACGCTCGTAAAACAACCAACGCCACCACATCGGTCGCCAGCGCGGAGGCGTACCGTGTAGCGGTCCGTTGAGCAGCCAATCGCTCGCCGGGATGCCAGCCGGGAACTGCTGGATATACAGCCGCCACCAACACAAAGGCAAGACACTGACAATAGCCAAAAGCCACAAATCACAGCTTTGCAAGCATTTCTTGCCATCATGTCTCCAGGCAAGAAAAACCCATAAAGGTCCCCAAAAAACTGTCGTCGGCTTGACCAGTAATGCCGCCATCAAACTCAAACACGTAATCAGCCAACCCTGCCAAGTCTTTTTTTCCAGATAAAAACTAAAACTTACTAGCGATACCAATCCCAAAAAAACCTGAAATGGCTCCGGCAAAATTGCGCGACCATAAAAAATAGAGTAGGGTAGCAGTGCCATCGCGGCTGCCGCCGACAAGGCGATAATCTCACAGTGATATTCATCCTTGTCCATCATTCTTTTGACCAGCCAATAAACACAAATCACACTCCCACTCGAGCATATCGCCGCCGCCAAACGTGAAAAACTCACCAGTGACCAACTAGAAAAAATCTGCAATATTAGAGCGATAAAATAATTCACCAGTGGGAACTCTACCATCCTATCACCAGTCAAATTATCCTGACCGCTTTGGACACTGCCCAGATCGTGATAATGCGGCCGCCAAATAGGATAGTGATGACGCACAAACTCTCTCGTCACCGATGCTGTATCCGCCTGACGAAAAGAATGCCAATCCATCAAGGGATAATCCAAGCGCCACAAGCGCAAACCAAAACCCAAAGCTACAATTACCCCCAAAATTTGTGCCCGCCGGGCTCGGATAAATTTTTCAAGCATTGTCAACAGTCATACTTTTTTTATCAATCAAGCGCACACTCGCCCAAAAAATGCCCGTCAACATCCACACCGTAAAGGCCACCTTTGAGGCGACAAAAACATCTATATATAAAGCATTGACTAAAATACCGATCATACCGCCAAAATAAGCTAAAATCAGCGTGCGATAAATCGGATCAGTCACCAAGCGATGCCGCCAAGCACTAATGAGCGCCCAGACAATCGCTCCATAAAAACAGATAAACCCTAAAAGTCCCGTCTCACCAAGCGTGCGTAAATAATTACAATCAGTACTGTCAGCTTCGGTAAACACCGTCAGCGAGTCGCCCTTGGTCAAAGTACCATAGCCGCTACCAAGCAAAGGATTACGGCTAAAACCTGCAATCGCATTGGGCCAAAGCGTATCCAACCGAATTGCCATAGATAAGCCGTACTTTTCGGCATTCGCTGACCAGGTACGTGGCGCTTCGTAAGTGTACGCATTACCAGAAGCATCATAAGCTGTCAATAAATCTGGGACGTCTACATACACGTCCGCTGGGCGATTGGCATCTGTGATTTGGCTTTCGCCAAAGTCTTGCTCTGGTATCAAGCTGTCATTGGGTGCTGGCGATTCTTGAGCCGTTGTCTCCACCACTTCGCTCGCTCCTTCGTCTCGCGTGTCCAGCTCATACATCTTCGTGGCAGCACCTTCACTTTCGCTCTCTATTTGCGTCGGTGTTTGCGTCACAAATTCCTGAGCTGGAGGATTATCACTGACAATGGGCGAAGGCTGAGTATCGGTAGGCGTCAGGACAGATTGTTCATCCATCACAAACTCGCCCATCTCCACGCCTTCCGGTCGTTCACGCTGTTTCCAGCCAAGTTTGCCTGGTAACTCTTGCCGCCAAGCCACAAGAGCCTGGTAAGAATTATGCACCAAGCTGATCCGATCAAAAGGATGCTCAAAACGCTCCACAATATCGCCGCCCCAGCCAAACATAATCACCAAAACAATCACAAAATATACTACCTGCTGCCACAACCACGCACCCATCTTTTGTTTGAACTCGCCAGAACGCAAAAAAACATCCAAGGCAAACATCAACAGCATACTCACGCCGTAAGCCAAAAATGAAGTCCGCGCCGCCGAAATAATCAGCGACCACACACCGGCAAAATGTGCCAGCCAGGAGTATACCCGCATGAATTTACCAGCTGCACCCGGCCAAATTTTACGACTTTCTCGAGCAATCAGCCAGGCAAACGGCAGTAAGAGCACTAAATAAGCGGCAAAGTCATAATGACCACCAAAAGTCGACTGCACGCGCGCATGCTCAGTCAAGCGTAAAGCCACACCCTTAGAAAATTCCCGATTCATCGTAGAATACACTGGCCAGTACAAATACTTTTGTCCCCAGCCATACACGCTCACTGCCATCACCGTAGTCACCAGGCAGGCTGACAAAATTGGCAACACCTTTTTATTTTTGATACTACTATAAAAAACAAAAGCCAGAAAAAAGTACTCGATGTAACGGGCCCAGTGCAAAAATGACTTCGCCACATGCACTCCGGCAACCAAAACATTACTGATCGACCACACGCCATCTTTTAAATCAAAAGGAATCGTGTGAATGACAAAAATTCCCGTCAGTATAGATAAGAATCCAAACGCAACGTAAGCTGCAATCAGCTGCCAAGTGGGCATCCGCCAGCGCACCTTACCTCGCCACATCTGGATGAGATAAATAACAAATGTGATAAAGACCAACACATCTTCCAGCCGTAACCGGACAATATAGCCAGGCAAAATCGAGGCCAAAGGAATTTTGGGCCACAGCGGGATGAAAAAAAGCAAAAACACGCTCATATAGAGCAAAAAATACTCATCAAACCATGCCAAAACTCGCCTAAACGCTTCTTTCATACGCCTATTATACCACGCTTCTGCCTATTTCTCGCACCAATTTTTAGCACTACTAGCAGTTAGGTGTTGACATTGCCAAAAATCGTGGTATAATTAACTCAATTATAAATTATTACAGAAAGGAGCACCATGTACATGACAATGGTTCCCAGAAGACGCCACAGCGATTTCGATCTTTTCGACAGCTTTTTTGGCGGCAATGATTTTTTCAGTTCTCCCAGCAATGCTCTGATGAAAACTGACATCCGCGAACATGACGACAAATACGAGCTCGACATTGATTTGCCAGGATTTCACAAAGACAACATCGATGTAGAACTCAAGGACGGATACTTAACAGTCGCCGCCAAGCAGCACAAGAAAAATGACGAAAAAGAATCCGGCCGAATTGTCCGTCAAGAACGGTTCTACGGCGAATGCTCACGCAGTTTCTATGTGGGCGATGACGTCACCCAAGAAGATATCAAAGCATCCTTCCAAGATGGTATCTTGCGCATCGACATCCCCAAAAAGGAAGAAACCGAAAAACTGCCAGAAAGCACTAAAATTGCAATTGACTAAATCAAAATCAATTTGCCAAGCAAACGGGAGACAGCAATGCCTCCCGTTTCTGTTTTGAGACAACTATTTCAGTTATTCGGTAATTTTTATCACATATTCGGTAATGACAATCAGTTCTTCGGTAAATGAGAAAAATAAAATTGAGTATTTTTTGTGTACAATAAATAAATTAATACTTATTTACCAATATAAATAAAATATAATAAAAACATTAGCAGACAACAGTCAAGACTGCCAATAATATCTCACAAAAACTGCGCCCTGTTTGAGAGCGCAGCACATCTAAAAAGTAGAAAGAGTAGTTGATGACAAAACTTAATTGCTTTGGACGCAACGAATAGGCATGCCAAGATATTTACTAATTCCCGGCATAAAACCAAGAGCGCCGACACGATCGGCTGAATAATAGATGTGATATGCGCGGTCTTGTGTTTTGGCGGTTGAAGACCAATACATGCTCTCACCACCAATGAATATCAGTCTCACTATTAATTCCGAACAGTCAGTATCGTAGTTAAATGATGTCCGGCCAGTGTACTGAATTGTATTAAACCCGCCGCCCTTTTTGAAAAACGCCACCACATGAGAGCCAGAACCACCATTACGACTAGTGCCAGCGCCAACATAACATGATGACGCCATATCATTACAAGTATTAGTTAAACCAGTCTCATTTGTAATGTGATTGTTACCAGAAACGATACCAGCTACTCTATCCACTAAGATTGACCACTCGCCATCACTGCCGCCGGTAGGGATATGCCACCCTTCCGGACAAACTCCCTGCAGATATTGCGTACCATGATAACCGCTATCGTTTATATTTACGATGCGAGCATCAGGATTACAATCTTGGCCAGAAATACCACAAGGAGATTGTGTAGCTGCCATCCAATTATAAAAATAACCTAGTTTTTGCGAACTGTCGCTTGCAGATACAGAGGAATAAGGATATAGACAATCTCCGTATGAACCATACCAAAATCGACCAGCAGGCGCGTCAGCAGCAGTTTTATCTGTGACTACTTGAGTGTAGCCATCGGCTTGATAAACTGATGCCAAGCGATCAGCACACATATCTACGCCTTTGCCTTTAATGTCATGCCAATAGTGATAATCGCCACCATATTTCAAGTTGTCTGCCATCCAACATTTACCATCTGCAAACTTACGGACATTATATGTCTTGCCATCGCGATTATCAATCAAACAGGGCCCAGCTGTAAAATTATTTCCGCCTGTCGCCGGAGTCGCAAGGGCACTGCATCCATCCCAATCTTGCATAGTCATGTAATTATTTGTGTGCTGACAGCCGAAATCTACGATGGGAATACATTTCCGAGCAGTTGGACTCCAGACCTCATCGGCAGAGCAAGTAGCCTTGTGACATGACTGCAAATATGCAGTCTCGCTACTAAAACACTTCGCATAACCACCCGGATAGGTAATGCCGTCGGGACAGTTACTGTCACCAGTCGTCTGCCAAGTATTAGCGGCTAGACGCACCAACTTTACTTGCCCGCCAGTGGCAATGACAGAAGCCAATGGCGTATCTACCAGCTTTCTAGTAGTCATAGAAGAACTGGCCGCACAGGCTACAGGAATTAGATCTTGACCATGGTCAGTAACCCTTACCGCCAAAGCCGCTAAAATTGCCACAAAAATGATCCGCCGCCGCATGTGCATAGTCACCTTTCCTTATTCTCATGAGCTAGCACTCCGGCAGATCCGGAGAAACTGCCCGTTTTCACTGACCCTGACAAAGTAAGCGAAAGAAATTTGGCAGTCTCTCCATCAGTTCCGCTTACCGTCTACCATGCCCACTATCATAGCGCAGACACTCAACCTGTCAGGGTCAAAGCTATTATAAACCAGCGGTCACGAATTGTCAATAACTTATATTTATTCAATATAAGTTCTTATCATCAGTAAAATTGAGTGCATTACCAAAATGCTGCCCGCAGGCAGCATTTATTATTTCTATCAAAAATGGATTTAGGCGACGCTGCCGCCGGCAGTTTCGATCACCTTCTTGGCGCCAGCCGATACCCGCAAACCTTGTACGTTTACGGCCTTCTCCAACTTGCCAGTATTGATGATTTTGGCTGCTTTCACGCGCTTGTCTACCAATCCGGCCAGTTTGAGCGTCTCTAAGGTGACGGTATCACTTTCCAGTTTCCCCAAATCACCCACATTCACTTCGCCCACTTTAGCGAAAGATTGGAAGCGCGATTTACCACGGATCATTGGTAAACGTTTCACTAAAGGCAATTGGCCACCCTCAAATATTGGCGCCATGTGCGGACTCTTGCGTGCGCCAGCACCCTTGGTACCGCGTCCAGCAGTCTTACCACGACCACTGCCGTAACCACGACCACCACGCTTTTTTGCTTTATCAGTCACTTTGACATTTTGATTTAAAATTGACATTTTGGCCTCTCTATTTAGACGCCGGCTTCTCAGCCGACTCGGCTACTTTTTTCTCTGTTTTCTTAGCACTTGCGACTGGTTTTTTCTCAGTTTTCTTCGCTACAGGCTTCTTTTTGGCAGCTGTGGCAGGCTTCTTAGACTTAGTATCAGCCTTTTTACCAGCTTCTTTCTGCTTATCAGCGGCTTTTGCCTTCGCTGCTTCTTCCTCAAATTTCTTAGCTTCTTCCGCTTCTATTTCGACAATAGATTTGAGTTTAATGCCTTTAAGCTCCACCATTTTTTCCATTTGCTTAAGCGCCGCAAAAGTCGCGTATACATTACTCGCTTGATTACCAGAACCAAGAATTTTGGCAGAAAGATCGCGAATACCAGCTGCCTCCACCACACTGCGGATCGCACCACCAGCAATCACTCCCGAACCCTTTGGTGCCGGTTTCAAAAGCACTTTTGCTGCACCTTTTTTCACCCGCACTGGAAAAGGAATAGTAGTGCCATCCATAGGTACATGGATCATATTTTTCTTGGCTTTTTTTACCGCTTTTTTGATAGAGGAGAGGACGTCTTTGCCTTTACCCAAGCCTACGCCCACACGACCTTTTTTGTCGCCTACAACTACCAAAATCGAAAAACCGAACTGGTTGCCGCCCTTGGTCTTTTTAGATACCCGAGAAACCTGTACTACTTTTTCTTCGTACTTTTTCTCTTCTGCATTCGCATCTTGATTACGATTGTTAAATGCCATATTACGCCTCAATTCCATTCTCTCTGATTGCCTCTACCGCTGCCTTGATCCGGCCGTGGAATTGATAAGCCCCACGATCTACAGCTAATTTTTTAATATTCTTTTCTTGCAGTTTGGCCGCTAAAGCTTTGCCGGTGGCACTCGCGCGCTCGGTCTTAGTAAGAGCCCGATCTAATTGACCTTTTTTCACCAAAGCAAAATCGCTCTCACTAGCTTGCACATAGCCGTTCTCACCAATCACCTGCAAGTTTATGTAACGGTTGGTACGAGTGATCACCAGTTTTGGCCGTGACTCCACCGCCATTATCCGCCGGTGCATCCGTCGTAAACGTCTTTGTCTATTACTTAAATTATGAGTTACTGTTGTCATGTTGATCCTTACTTAGCAGCTGTCTTGCCTTGCTTACGACGTACTACCTCATCCTCATAACGGATACCTTTGCCTTTATAAGGTTCTGGCGGGCGTACTTTACGGATGTTGGCCGCTACTTGTCCTACTTGTTGTTTATCAAAACCGCTCACTTTGATCGTGTCCTGGCCTTCTACCGCTAGTTCCACTCCTTCAGGAGGCATAAACTCCACCGTATGCGAAAAGCCCACTGCTAAGCTAATACATTTCCCTTGAGCCTGTACCCGATAACCGGTGCCCACCAGCTTGAGAGTCTTAGTATAACCATTGGTTACACCCTCAATGGAATTCCTGATTAATGCCTTAATCAAGCCCACGAAAGCCTTAGTTTGGTTTTCGTCATTCAATTGTTTGACCGTCAACTTATCGGCGTCCAGTTGCACTTCGATACCTGGCAAAATCGTGACCTTGAGACTGCCTTTGCTGCCTTTGATCACTACTTCACCATTTTCTACGCTCGCCGTAACTCCGGACGGTATAATTATTGGTTTATTGGTAATTTTTGCCATATATCTTTCTTTTTCTTACCACACTTGCGCTAATAGCTCACCGCCTAAACCTTTTTGTTTAGCTACATTACCTGCCAAAATACCTTGGCTCGTCGATAAAATCGCCAAACCATAGCCATGTAAAACAGCTGGTATTTCTGAGGCCGAGACATACACTCTGCAACCAGGCTTTGAAACACGTTTCAAATCCGTCAAAGCAGGAGTCACACCAGAGTAGAGGAGAGTTAGCTCTAAATTTGTCTGACCTTTCTCGTTCTGGACTTTTTGTACTTCAGCCAAATAGCCAGCCTCACGCAGCACTTCGGCAATGCGAGACAAAACCTTAGATGAAGGCAAAGTCACCTTATCCTTACTTGCTAAGTAAGCATTTTTAATTCTTATCAGCATGTCTGCAATCGTATCAGTCATCTTGGTCCTTACTTACTCGCTTTCACCACACCAGGCAACTCGCCGCGATTGGCCAATTCACGAAAAGTCAACCGTGACAAGCCAAAATAGCGCATATAACCATGCGGCCGCCCAGTAATACTGCAACGATTAACGACGCGATTGGCTACTTTATTGGGTTTTTTTACTCCCAAACTGCGATAAAGCGCCTGCTTGCGCGCGAGTTTCTTATTTTTCTCGATTTTAGAAACTTTAGCCATATCTATTCCTTCGTCTCGTTAATCCTTAGCAAAAGGCATACCTAATAATTCTAGCATCCGATAAGCATCTTTATCATTACTATTGGTGACAAAATTCACCTGTAAACCACGGATGCGCTCAATTTTATCATATTCAATTTGTGGGAAAATAATTTGCTCTTCAATTCCCAAGCTATAATTGCCATGTCCATCAAAAGCAGTTTTACTCACTCCTCTAAAATCCTTCACCCGAGGTAGCACAATTGCAATCAGCTTATCCACAAATTCCCACATTCTTTCGCCGCGCAACGTCACCATTACACCCATCGGGTCACCAGCGCGCAGTTTAAAATTAGAAATTGCTTTTTTTGCCACTGTCACCTGGGGCTTTTGACCAGTGATCAAAGCAATTTGAGCACTAATATTTTCCAAAGCCCGACGGCGTTCACGAGGATCCGCAGGATCAGAAACACCCATATTGACTACAACCTTACGTAATCTGGGCACTTCAAAACGGGTCACCTCGCCTAATTCTTTTTGTAGCTGCGGCGCAATTTCTTGTATATATCGCTGTTTTAGTCTATTCATATTAACTCTCTTTGATTACTGTCTTTGTCTTTTTGTAAATGCGTTTTTTCACGCCGTCTTCCACCACAAAGCCAATACGATCAGCTTGACCTTTTTCATTTAAGATCGCCACCTTGGCTGTAGGCAAAGGCCGTTCGCGGCGCACTTTTTCACCAGGACGGCCCATCATCTTGCGGATATGGCGGGTGTACATATTGACGCCCTCCACTACCACTTGATCTTTTGCTGGTAGCACAGCCGTGATGTGTGACTTACGTCCCTTATCTTTACCACTTGTAATGATGACTTGATCGTTGACCTTGAATTTCATATTGCTTTCTTACACCACTTCCGGAGCTAAATTAGCGATCTTAGTAAAACCAGCATTCTTTACTTCACGAGCCACCGGTCCAAACACACGCGTGCCGATCGGATCCAAATTCTCGCGCGCCGTGATAATGACAGCTGCGTTGTCGCCAAAACGGACATATTCACCGCCAGCACGACGGAATTCCTTTTTCGTCCGTACTACCACTGCTTTTACCTTTTCGCCTTTTTTGACGGTACCGTTAGGATCAGCTTTAATGACAGAAGCTGCCACTACGTCACCCACATAACCGTAGCGCCGTTTAGAACCTCCATGAACTTGAATGACTCGGATCTGCTTGGCGCCACTGTTATCAGCAACATCGAGTACTGATCGTAACTGTATCATAATTATTTTTCCCTTTCCTCAGTCGCAGTATCGCTGCTCACACGGAAGTGCTTGGTTTTGCTAATGGGTCGGCAAGAAACTATTTCCACTTCCTGACCAAGCTCCAAATTCACACCCTTATCTAACTGACAAGCGTATTTTTTCGTCCGCGTCAAGTATTTTTTATAAAGCGGATGTTGGAAATGATTTTCCACCTCCACCACTGCTGTTTGCTCGTTTTTAAGTGATACCACTCTTCCAGTTAATTTTTTCATGACTGACTTTCTACAGGTAATGTTGCCGCTTTTTCACCCACAATTGTCTTCAACCAGGCAATATCACGGCGGATATTTTTGATCATCGCGGTATTCTCAAGTTTACCAGCACTCTTAGTGAGGTAAGCACTCGTCAACTTACTCGAAAGTAAATTAATTTGTGCGTCTATTTCGCTCGTATCTTTAGCGCGCCATTCGCGCAGTTCCGCTTTTTTCATCTTAATCCTTACTCACTAACGTCGTTTTGACAGATAACTTATGACCGGCTTTACTAAAAGCACTTTTTGCAGTCACCATATCCACACCACCGATCTCAAACAAGATCATACCTGGTTTCACAACGGCCACATAGTGATCAATATCACCCTTACCGCTGCCCATTTTCACACCCACCGGTTTTTTGGTTACAGGTTTGTGCGGGAAAACTCTAAACCAATACTTGCCCACTTTTTTCGTTGCGAAAGTGATTTTTTTACGAGCTGCCTCGATCTCACGATCACTCAACAAGCCATGTTCCAGAGCCTTAAGACCATAATCGCCAAAAGCTACTTGGTTTCCACGCTGCGCTTTGCCACGGTTCTTACCGCGGAAGCATTTTCTATATTTACGTTTTTTCGGTTCTAACATAGCTGTATCACTCGAACTTAAGCGTTCAAAGTCCCTTTATGTATCCATACTTTTATGCCCACGTAACCAGATTTTGTGTGCACAGGCATTTCGTAATAATCAATATTTGCACGTAGAGTCTGTGTTGGGATGCTGCCTTGGAAATATTTCTCACTGCGAGAAATCTCAGCACCGCCGATTCTACCAGAAAGCTGGATCTTAATCCCTTTAACTCCAGCTGCCATTGCTTTCTCGATCGCCTGACTTACTGCTCGGCGGTGGGGGAAACGTTTAATCAACTGGCCAGAAATCTTCTCAGCCACGAGTTTAGCACTCGCATCGGCTTTCTTTACTTCTTCCACTTTGATATCCACGCGTATCTTTTCACCCTTCTTAGCGCTTTTGTTTACCAGACCTTCCACTTTCTTTTTGAGAGTCTCCAAACTAGAACCACCGCGGCCAATCACCACGCCAGGCCGGGAAACATAGATCGTCACTTTTAAGGCATTCACAGAGCGCTCGATCTCAGCTTTCACCAAACCAGCCATCTCCAGTTCTTTATTCAGCAGATCGCGCAGTTGTTTGTCCTGTAAGAGCAAAGTGCCATACTCGCGCTTACCAGCAAACCATTTGGAAGCCGCACTTTGTGTGACACCTACTCGATAACCAATCGGATTTACTTTTTGTCCCATAGTCTTAGTTCTTTCCTTCTGCGCTTACCATCGCTTCCGCGGGCAAAGTCTCAGTCTCCTTAGTTTTCAAAACCACCCGGACGTGACAAGTTCTTTTGTCAATACCATGACCACGTCCACGTGATACTGCTCTCATTCTTCGCAAGATTGGCCCATCAGCCACCACAATGTCTGCCAACTCCAACTCACTGCTGTGCAACCCCATATTCTTCATCGCGTTCGCCAAAGCTTGCTTGAGCGTCTTGAGGATTACCAAGCTGCTTTTTTTCTCCATGACACTCAATTGCGCCACAGCAGAAGACAAACTTAGCTTCTTCACCTGATTTGCTACCAATCTCACTTTTCTTGAAGATTGACGAATATTTTTTTGTTCGGCTATAATTGTTGTCATGTTCATCCTTTAAGTCTTAGTTAAGACACGTTTCACGATCCGGCCATGCCCCTTAAATGTTCGCGTCGGTGCAAACTCACCGAGCTTATGACCGACCATCGCTTCAGTCACATAGACTTCCACGAATTTCTTTCCTTGGTGGACACTGAAAGTATGACCGATAAACTCAGGAGCAATTATACTTGCACGAGCCCAAGTCTTAATGGCATCGCGGGCGTTATTATCCTTTTGTGCCATCACTTTCTTCAATAATTTCTCGTCCACGTATGGACCTTTTTTCGCACTTCTACTCATTACTTCATCCTTCTATCTCTGACAATCATTTTATTTTTCTTAGAATGTTTACGAGTCTTGTGACCCAGTGCTGGCTTACCCCATGGAGTCTTTGGATGTGATAAACCAATACCACTACGACCCTCACCACCACCATGTGGATGCGAACCTGGATGCTGTGCTGTACCGCGCACAGTAGGACGGATACCCATCATCCGTTTGCGACCCGCTTTACCAAGTTTTTCATTTTTATGATCACTATTACCCACCTGACCAATTGTAGCTAGACAGTCAAGTTTAAAGAGACGGATTTCTTTAGACGGCAACAATATCGTCGCAAAATGGTCATCTTTGGACTGGATCAGTGCCGCCGCGCCAGCAGTACGTACCAACTTTGCCCCATAACCAGGTTCTAATTCTAAGTTATGAATCGGCACACCCAAAGGAATATGGCGCAAGCTCATGGTGTTACCTACCTTAGCATCAGCTTTATCGCTCGTTAAGATCCGATCACCAGCCTTCATACCCTCAGCAGCAATCACATATCTTTTTTCACCATCTACATAGTAAACCAAAGCGATATAAGCGGAGCGATTCGGATCATATTCAATCCGTTGTATCACACCGTCCACATTTGCCTTAGTGCGAGTGAAATCAACAATCCGGTAACGACGCTTCACACCGCCACCACGATGTCGCACAGTTACATGTCCCCTGTAACCGCGACCCTTACGTTTTAGATGACCAGCACTCAAAAGAGAGCGCTCAGGAGCACCTTTATAAACTTCACGATCGAGTACATCTACCCGGTGTCGTCTTGCATTACTAGTTGGTTTCGATTGTTTTAACATGTCAGTCTTCTTTTATTATTAGTTTTGTACCTCTTTTTCTGGTTCAGTCTCTAAATCAAAAAGCTCGATCGTCTGACCTGGACGTAAAGTGACCAAAGCCTTCTTAGTGCGTTCAGTAGTCACCGCCAACCGTTTGCGACCTGTTCTTTTAGCCGTGCGATGGCCCATTACTGTATTCACGCTCACAGCATCAACACCAAAAAGATCTTTTACCATCTTCTTGATTTGGTTCTTCTCGGCAGTCTTTGACACCTCAAAAACATAAGTATTCTGCGTCTCAATCAGCTTGAGTGTTTTTTCCGTGACAATAGGACGTTTGATCACAAAGGTATGCATAACTTATTTTTCCTTATTCATCAATCTTGTCTCTAATTTCGCCAAAGCGTCCTGGCTCATTATGATCCGATCAGCATTGGCTACTTGAAGTACATTGACGCGTTCTGGCGTCACTACGTAAACAGTCTCTAAGTTATTGTAAGCACGAGTAATCGTTGCCGTCTTATCACTGACGATCAGCAACAAGCGGTCGGTGCGACTTAGTTTATCACCCAACGCTGTCACACCAGACTTGGTCTTGGCTTCAACTTTTTCGATCTGATCATCCAAGAACACATTCTCCATTTGAGCAACCAAAGCACTACGCAAAGCACCGCGTTTCATCTTCACATTTAAACTGCGACGATAATTCTGCGTACCAGTCGGCCCATGAGAAACACCACCACCCACAAAGATATTCGGAGTGCGTGCGCCATGGCGAGCATTACCAGTCCCTTTTTGCTTAAACCATTTCTTCTTCGTCCGGGCGATCTCACTGCGAGTTTTCGTCTTCGCCGTCGCTTGACGCAGGTTACCTAAATACACAGTCAGCGCCTGAGAGAGCAAACTGTGGTTTACCTCACCTTCAAAAATTTTGCTCGTATCCTTTGTTACTGCTTGCATTATTTAGTTTCCTTTTGTGCTTGTTCTTCACTAGTAGACTCTGGAGTTCTCTCACTATCTTGCTCACTTTTAGCAGCTGAGTCAGATTCCTGCTGCTGTTTTCCGGCGAGGCCAGAAGCTTTTTCATCCAAAGCAAAATCCTTTTTCACTTTACCTGAGTTCGTAATTGCAACAATGCTATTAAAAGCTCCAGGGACAGGGCCGGTAAGCCACAACTCACCGCTTGTCGCATCAAAATACGCTACTACCAGTCCGGAAACCGTCTTGGTAGTCACGCCCATGTGACCAGGCAAACGTTTACCTAGCCACACGCGTCCTGGAGTTGTACGATTACCAACTGAACCAACGGCCCGCCAGCGGTCAGATTGACCATGAGTTTTTGGTCCGCCGTGAAAGCCGTGACGTTTCATACCACCGGCAAAACCACGACCCTTAGTAGTGCCTTGCACCGCTACCACATCGCCCACTTTCAAAACAGCAGCCGTATTTACGCTGCTGCCAACTTCCAATTTATCATCACCTTGCTCACGGATGCCGTTGATGACGCGTACTCCTTGTTTGATCTGCAATTTCTCCAAACGTGAGCGCATCGGCTTGGTCATATTTTTGAGTTTCTTCTCGCCGTAACCAACTTCCAGCACCCGGCAGTCACTCCAACCAGCGACGTCTTTTTTATCGGTGCGCACTTTAGCATCCACTGCTCCCACAATCACGTTTTGCTCAACCAAAAACTTGGTAATGGGCAGACGTTTGCCATTTACATCCCATGCTTGTGACATGCCTTTCTTGGTTGCGTAGATTGTGTCTATCATATGCTTTTAACTCAAATTACTTCAAGTTCCTTTATCTCCTACATTTTCACCTGGATATCCACACCAGAAGGCAGTTCCAAGTGGATCAAGTTGTCGATCGTTTTACTGGTCGGATCCACGATGTCGATCACCCGTTTGTGCGTCCGGATCACATAATGTTCCTGCGCGTCTTTATCAGTGTGTGGCGATGCCAAGACCGTAAACCACTTTTTTTCCGTCGGCAACGGTACCGGACCAATTACCCGAGCCCCAGTAGACAAAGCTGTATCGAGAACCTTGTCAGAAGCCTCGTCAATCACTCGATGATCATAAGACTTGAGTCTGACCCGAATTTTATATGCATCTTTTTTATCGCCACGTATCGCCATAATTCCTTTTTCCGATTCCAGACCTTTCGATCTCTTGCTAATTTCAGAATTAAGAGTTGTGATTATACCACACTTTCTCGAAAATGCAAGAGGCAATTTTTCTCTCGCCTCCATACATCATTCAGTTAATGTTAAAGCACGACTCTGTGTTCTAAAGTTCTCATATTATATCACACTTCTGGCCATTTTGAACTGCAAATTTGTCAAATTTTGCAAAATTAGTTTTGGAATATACTATACACAATAAATTTAAACTATTCTTTGTGGCTGCTGAGGGACTCGAACCCCCGACCTGCCGGATGTAAACCGGACGCTCTAACCAACTGAGCTAAGCAGCCGAGAGTGGACTCTAGAGGATTCGAACCTCTGACCTCTCCCATGTCAAGGGAACGCTCTAACCAACTGAGCCAAGAGTCCATTTTTCCAGAACAAGGTATTATAACACAATTTTGCCCCAAATTGCCAGTAGATTTTTGCAAAATATGTGGTATAATCGAGGATCAAGGCAAAGTCTGGATCCAGACTAGCAGTATAAATTAAAAAGAAAGATCTTGAGTGATCAGAAAAACCAACTACTCTCGTCCGTATCGCCAACGCGAACGTTTTAACGTCACTGCCAACCAGCAGATCCGCTACGATGAACTCCGAGTGATGGACGAACAAGGCCAATCTCTAGGCGTCATGAGTAAAAATGATGCTTTAAACCGCGCCCGCAGTGAAAAAAAAGATCTCATTTTGATCACTGATAAGGCTGATCCGCCAGTGGCCAAAATCATCCAGCTTTCCAAATACAAATATCAGCAATCACAAAAAAAAGCGCAAGAACGCAAAAAATCCCGCGTACAAGACATTAAGGAAATCCGTTTGCGTCCCTTTATTGATGAAAACGACCTCCAAGCCAAAATCCGCAAAATTGACGGATTTATCAAGAAAAATCACAAAGTAAAACTTTCTATGGAACTGCGTGGCCGGGCCATCACTAAGCAAGACCTCGCCAATGAGATTTTGGATCGGATCGTGGGCGCTCTCGGAGAATCCGCTCAAGTAGAAACCGAACGCAAACTCATCGGCAAGCGCATCCAAATGCAATTAATGCCCTCACGCAAGGCTAAAAGCCTCCATAATGACAATAATAGCAAACAGGCTCAAGAAAAAAAAGTTAGCGCGCCCGTGCCTGCCAATACGCCGGCCGCCGATGATGATCAGGTGGAGCCGCAATTATAAATTATTACTGGTACTGATCGCCAGCAAGGGATAAAGTTATGGCAAAAAAAATTAAACTCAAAACCAGAAAGGGTGCGGCCAAACGCTTCAAAATCACCGGCACTGGTAAAATTTTGCGCCGCACGCAAAATATGCGCCATTTACGCGCCAATAAAAGCAAGAAAGCCAAGCGCAATTACCGTCGCCTCACTCAAGTGACCGGCCGCAACGCTATCAGAATTAAAAGAATGTTGGGAATCTAATTTATGAGAGTTAAAACTGGATACGTCCGTCATCGGGCACATAAAAAAATTATCAAGGCCAATAAAGGTTTCCGTGGTGCTAATCACCGTCTTTTCAAACGCGCCAACGAAGCCCGCCTACACGCCGGTCAATACGCTTTTGCTGGCCGGAAGCTACGCAAGCGAGATCTACGCAAACTCTGGATCATGCGCATTGGTGCTGGCCTCCAAGCTGCCGGTAGTCCCCTTAACTATTCTACCTTTATTGGCGGGCTCAAAAAAGCTGGTATTGCTTTGGATCGCAAGATCTTAGCTGATCTCGCCGTCAATGATCCGGCCGCTTTCGCCGCCGTTATCAAGGCCGTGAGCTAAATTCCCGACACATTGCGGAATACAAAATTACACTTATCCCGCCTTTCCAGGCGGGATATTGCTTTTTCAATCTCACTATGTTAAAATATCAAAATATATGCATGGCGGCGAAGTTAATTCTTTTTATCAATATGTTCTAGGAGGATCTCTAATATCCTTCTTTATCATTGGCTTATATGTCTGGTTCGTCAGCCGAACTCCGCACAAAGTAAAAGATAAAAATGAAGAAAAATCTCAAACAAACAAAAACCATCCAGCAATTGAAGACAAACCGCATAAACCAAAAACTATTCTTGAATGGATAGGGCAGCAACACCTCTTAATACAAATTATTTGTTCTACCATAATTGCCTTTGTGTTGACTAGTTTTATCACCATAACAGGAAGTATTGTCGGCTTAATCATTTTAATTCCAGCAATAATCGGACTGTTGTTAGCAATCATCCTCTTGCCAATAATCGAATTAATTAAAGAAGCAATCGCAAGCTATCGAGATGTAGAAGATTTTGATGGCAAACAAACGTTTATCCGCATCTTCAAAGAAGAGATTTTGATCATATCTATCCTTGCAGGCATAATTAGTGGCTGGGGATTATTTTTTGAAGGAATGTAAAGGCATTAATATACTTGAAAGCATTGACATCTTGCGATATGAGTCGTTGTTTACCATGATTAAAAAAGTGCACTTTATATTTCCTCCACATACCCTACCGTCAAACCGTCAACACTGCGACAATACAAATCAAGCTTTTGACAAGTTTCCAGTTCGTCTTTTTGGGGTTAAGTAAATCAACTAAAACCACAAACACCAAAATCCCCGCTTCTAGCGGGGATTTTTTGATAGTCATCACTTAAAATTAATAACCATAAGTGACAATTTCCCAATCGTCATTATCATGGCGGCCCAAATACCACTCATAAGTGTATTCCAGGTCTGGTTCCCAGGCAGTAAATTCCGCAAATTCCTTCGGCGTGTGGAAACTAGAACCCACTACCAAAACATGGGTGTACGGCACTTCACTACGCTCGAGCGAATTGATGTAATCAAGTTCCGTCTGATTATTGCGCTCTGGCAGTGGATCGAGCGAGTGCAGCTCAAAACCTTCACCAAAACTAGCAATTTCTGCCTCGATCAGCAATTCAGCCTGAGCAATTTCTGACGGCGTATAGCCCATAAACTGCTCTTCCGCTGGCGGTTGGCCGTCAGGTGGCGTCATCGGCGTACCGTCCACAGTTTTGATCGGTTCGGGCGGCAAAAGAGGCGCGACGTACTCAAAAAGCGATTCGCTATCACCGCGCACGTCATCTTGCCAACGCAGCTTGCCGTCTTCCATGATCAAAGCTCCCGTGCCGTTTTGTGATCGGACTTCCTGCACCACATCTTCATTTTCAAAATTGCGGTAATACTCGGTCGCATTATTATAATCTAACCGCCCCGTGTTGGGATCAAAACTTCCCGAAAAAGTCCACATCGTATCGTCAAATGCGCTACCAGCCCACGTGATCGTCACCGAGTAGACATTTGTACCCACATCTTGGATTTCCATCACCGCTCGCTGGCTGTGAGTATCTTGCCATTGGCCCTCTAAACTGTCAGCTTGTTTTTCTTGTGACACTACATTCACTGGATTCACGGGCGCACCACCATTTTTTTTGCGTGTCATCCACACGCCACCAGCCACCACCAAAATCAACGCGATCACGATACTGATCACCAACCACTTTTTATTATCTTTCATCCATCCTTTCTTTTTGTTTGCGGCCATTATATCACACCAATTCACTTTTTGAGCCGCAATTTTTCACTCAGCTTATGCAGACAAAAAATTAACTTTTTAAATTGAGTATTTATTGTGTACAATAAATTAATTTATATTGATATATAGCCATAATTAAAACATAATAATTTCATTAGCAGACAAACACTCAGACTGCTAACTTGACAAATGCCTCACTATCAGGTATAATGCGCCCATGAGTGAGACAACTACACCAGCACTCTCACGTTCTCCCGCCCCAAAGGGATTTTTTCGCCATTCATCCAAAAAACACGCTCACCCCATTTTACATTTTTGTTGGACAAGTTTTAAATGGTTATTTATAATTTCCTTAGTCGCAGGTGTGATCGGCACTGGTATCATCGTCTGGAAAGTATCACCGCTCCTACAAGATTTACCCTCGCCCGATGAACTTGTCAATGGCAATGCTCGTTTTAGCGTCGCCACACAAATATACGATCGTCACGGCACTCCTCTTTATGATCTGTATGATGACGAAAGACGCGTCCCGGTCAAACTCACTGATTTACCGCCATACGTCTACCAAGCCAGCATTGCGATCGAAGACAAAAAATTTTACTCTCATCATGGTTTTGACCCGAGCGGGATCATGCGCGCTTTTATCGTCAACAAAATCCGCGGCCGCACTGCGCAGGGCGGTTCTACTATCACCCAACAGTTGATGAAAAAAGCCTTCCTGACCAATGAAAAATCCTATGATCGCAAAATCAAAGAAATTGCCCTAGCCATCATCACCGAGATGCGCTACACCAAAGACCAAATCCTAGAAATGTACCTTAATTATATTTCTTACGGCGGTACAGCTGTAGGTATCGGCTCCGCCGCACAAACATATTTTGGCAAAGAAGCAACCGAACTCACCCTGGCTGAAGCCGCACTTTTGGCCGGTCTGCCGCAGGCGCCCAGTCGTTATTCACCCTTTCAGTCAGACGCCACCGCCGCCAAAAATCGTCAAAAACAAGTCTTAGACAATATGGTGGAGATGGAATTTATCACTAGGGACGAGGCCGATGAAGCTTTTGCCCAGCAGCTCGTCTATACCACCAAAACTATCGACATCCAAGCGCCACACTGGGTCTTTTACGTCCGCGATTTGCTCATTGATAAATTTGGCGAACAAAAAGTCATGCGCGGCGGACTGCGCGTCACTACCACTCTCGATCTGACGATACAAGAAGCCGCCGAGGCCACCTTGGCCGCGGAACTCGAAACGCTTGCCAAGCTTGATGTCGGCAACGGTGCTATGCTCATCACCAAGCCCAAAACAGGCGAAATTTTAGCAATGGTCGGCTCAAAAAATTACTATGACACCGAGCAAGACGGACAGTTTAACGTCACCACCGCCTTACGCCAGCCTGGTTCCTCGATCAAACCTTTAGTTTACGCCACCGCCTTCGAGCAAAAAGCTCTCAACCCCAGCTCTATTTTGCTTGATATTCCCACCTGTTTCCAAAACATCGGTCAAAAAGACTACTGTCCCAAAAACTACAATGGCGGTTTTAATGGCCCCACCACCGTGCGCCAGGCGTTAGGAAGTTCACTCAATATTCCTGCTGTCAAAGCGCTGCGAATTATTGGGCTGGAAAGTTTTATTTACCAGGCACAAAAAATGGGTATCACTACCTGGACCAACGCCAAAAATTACGGTTGGTCGCTGTCGCTTGGTGGGGGAGAGGTAAAAATGGTGGATATGGCCGTAGCTTATGGAGCACTGGCCAATATGGGCGTCAAAATGCCAGGACTTGCTCTACTTAAAGTCGAGGATTATCAAGGCAATGTCCTTTACGAGGCTGACCTGGCCGAGCGAGAAAAACTCGTGACGTATTTACAAGAACACCCCGATCAAAAATTTGAAGACCTTGCCGACGGCGAAACCGTCAACCGGGTACTCAGCAATGAAGCCGCTTACCTCACCACCGACATCATGAGAGATGACCGGGCGCGCTGGCTCGGTTTTGGCTCTAATTCGCAGCTTATGATAAAAAAACGCGATGTAGCAGTAAAAACTGGCACCACCAATGATTTGCGTGACAACTGGACAGTGGGCTTTACCCCAGATCTGCTCAGCATTGTATGGGTGGGCAATACTGACTCCAGCCCAATGAACGGTCGGCTTGTCTCTGGCGTCACTGGTGCCGCTCCCATCTGGCACGATATAATGTCTTATTTACTAGAAAATCAAGAAGATATTGAGTGGCCAGTAGTAGGCGACATCGAAGAAGACATGGTCTGCTGGACAGGCATGCCTCGGCGTGACCAGGATTTTACCTTTAATGAAGACGGCACGCCAATGAATGATTCTTGCGGCGAACAGCAAAAGGATAAGTTTTGGGCCGACGGCGCCCCCACCAGATCTGGTATCCGCCGAGAAGCGATTTATATTTGCTCCAATACCGGCGTCCCTCCAGTCGGCGATGAAGACTGCGGTGAGCTGCAAGCGGGTGACTACACTATTGCCTTTGACCCGCTCACCAACAGTTATTGCACCGACTGCCCTCGCGCCCGCGACGAAAACGGCAAACTCATTTTTAATCACACCGAGTACATTGGTGAAGAGATTGCCCCCGCCCAATATGGAGATTAAGCTTGCAATTTATCCGCTCGTAAGTTACAATAAAGACAAGATATGAAATTACGCCCGTTTTTTATTTCGAGCTTTCTTTTGGGGTTGTGGTTAGCCGTGCTTTTGGGGATAAGTATCTGGCAAACGCATCAAGTAATTTACCCGATAAATAGGGATTTTTTACAGAAAAAAGACATCCTTGGCGACTACACATACCAAGCAAGCCAGTCTGGCACTGCCAGCGCCAATCTTGGCATTGTCTACGGTTTTTTGCCTTACTGGAGTGTGGATAATTACCAAATTGATGACGTTGTCTCACATCTAGCCTATTTCCGCCTTGCCGTCGACGCCAAAGGCAATCTGGTAAAAGACGGTGGCGAGAGAATTTATCATTCCAGCCGTTTCCAGCAAATCCTCGATCAGATCGAAAGACAACGAATGAACTTTGAAGTCACTATTTTCACCTCGCATTCTGATGACATTTATTCTCTTGTCACCTGCAAAAAGTGTCAAGAAAACCTCATCAGCCAAATTGACGATCTCATCGCCACCGACAGGCTTGATGGCATCAACCTCGATCTAGAGTACCTCGGCTCGCTCACGCCACAAGAGCGTCAAGACGTCACTTTTTTCCTTTATGACCTCAAAAATATGCTCTTAACCAAGCATCCCCGCACTAAGCTATCTCTGGATGTTTACGGCGGTGCTGCCAACATGGTAAGTAACCTCTGGGATTTTTCCCAGATCGGCAATATCGTCGATCGCATCATCATCATGGGCTACGACTATAAAACCCGTCGCGCCGATACGCCTGGCTCATCATCGCCCATTCTCACGGATAATGTCTGGGGTGGGAGCATCTGGGATGACGTCATCAACATGCGCCGCTACATTGACGCCGAAAAAATCATCCTCGCGATACCATTCTATGGTTATGCTTGGGAAACAACGTCTTGTGACTTAGCTGATGCCAAGACTTATCCGGGCACTGGCCAAGCGCTTACCTACCGTGGCGCCCAAAATATCCTCGAAAGTCCGCATTCTGACGCCGTAGAACATTGGGACGAAAGCTCACTCACGCCTTACATCGTCTTCACAGAAGATGGTCAGCCAAAAGATAGCGACCCTGATACGCCGGCCGAGTCAGTCCCAGAACTGCCCGATCAGGAAGAGACACCAGCCAGCGCTAATGAGACAGAAAGTGAACAAACACACGAAAAACGTTGTCATATAGGCTTTTTTGAAAATGCAAGATCTATCAATTATAAAATTGACTTAGTAGAAAATCTCCACCTTGGCGGTATCGCCATCTGGGCGCTCGGCTACGAGGGTGATTATCCCGAGTTATGGGAAACTATCGACAGCCGCTTTGGCCACTAACCCTTGATCACGAAATCCTTGAGATCCTTACGCCCGAGGTGAATTTTGTACTTACTCTTATCCAGCTGGCGTGATACCAGCATACTGGTCTTCACTTTCTTGCCCTTAATGACAAAATTTACCTCGATCACCGGCTGTTTTTCACCACTTTCACTTTTTTGTACCCAGAGCAAATCTTCCGGCGCCAAAAGCCCCAGCTCGGTCGCCAGCTCACGGGAAATGCAGCTGCGCGAGCGTTTGGTATTGACAAAAAACTCTTGCTGACGACGGTTTTTCTTACCCAGGATCAACTCACCTGTGCTTACAATTTCTATTTCTGCCCGCTCGCTTGGCGGCGTGAATTTTTCGGCCAAACTCGAACGGAACATAGCCTGAGCGATTTTGAGGCCATGCTCCGGGGAAAGTACCTGCAAATCCTTGATCCGTTCCAATCGTCGCCGCAAACCTTTATGATTTGCCAACTGGATAGATAGTCCCGGACTAGTATTAAGTTCCACTACAATCGGCCCTTTGTTTTTGTCAATAAAAATATCTACACCAGAGTAATAAGCACCAGACACATTGGCTGCTTTAATCGCCGTCAGCAAAATATCTTGCCAATGCGGCACCAAAAATCCGGCCAATTTTTTCTTTGTGCCTGGCACATAGGTAATCGGCCGCCCGCCACCAGTGATCGCCGTAGTGGTAATCCCTGTAGCCAGATCTACACCTACGCCCATCGCTCCTTGATGCAGATTTGCCCGGCCTTCACTTTCTTTGGTTGGCAACCGCAACATCGCCATTACCGGTACGCTATTGTACACGATCACGCGCACATCTGGCGTCCCTTTATAGCAAAACTTCACCAGCTGCGGATGGATTTCCACCCGTTCCTCGATAATCACTGACGTCTCCACGCCTGGATGAGAACTGTATTTGCCCTCCAAAATATCCAAGCAATGAGTCTTCATTGCCTCCAGCGTCCAGCGGCCGCCCATAGTATCAATCGCACTGCCATCACTATCTCGACTCTTAAATACAGCGATCCCTTTACCGCCGCTACCGTTACTCGGTTTGATCACAAAATTACCAGTAAGCTTATTCCAGTCAAAATCAGCAACATCATCATGATTTGCCAAAATCGCGATGATCTTGGCCACGTTGATGCCGTTTTTTTCCATTAGTTCTTTAGTCAAGAACTTACTATTGGCAATTTTGCGTGCACTTTTACTATTTTTACTGGTGTAAAGGCGATTCCTTGCGTTCATGCCCAGGATCTCGCGAGTATTAAGACCGTACATAAAGGTTTACTCCTTCTTCACTAAAGCCTTAAAACGGAAAAGCTCCATCAGCCGTAAACCGTTATAGCGGCCGATCAGCAAATCAATCACCAGGGTAAAAACCAGCGTCCAGCCCGGATAAACGATAGCAAATCGCTGCACATTGTCACTATTGATGATCACCGCTGCTACCACTGCCAAAATCAATGTTTCTACCGTCAGGCGTACTGCTTCTTTGGTAGAAGAAATTAGCTGAGTACTGGTGAAGTTTTCTGACAGCGAAATCAACGTCAAAAGCGGGAAAATACTCAAGCTAAAAAAGCTGGTAAATCCGCCATAACTAGACAAGATCAAGAAGGCAATCACGCTCACGCATACACCCCACAAAATCAGTGATGTTTTGGGCAAGTGAGCCAGATTGAGCTTTTTCATCAATTTTTGCAGTAATACCGAGACAAAAACAATCATCACAAAGCATAAAATGCCAATCGGGATACCGGTAGACGCCAACGCCACCGACAGCACAGCTGGTGTGTAAATACCAAAACCCCGCAGACCCACGACGTGGCGCGAAAAAGCGATCACGCTCGACACCAAGGGGAAAAGGATCAAAAGAGCCAGCAAAGTACTCGGCAAACCGCGATTGACCGCTCCCCGCACAAAATGACTTATAAAATTATTCCAAGACAAGGGCGTTTCTGGCTGTTCCAGAAGATGAGTGGTCAGCTGTTCCATCTTGCTACCCGCAGTTTCGGTGACGTCCTGATCTTTGCGTTCCTGGATCAGCTGTCTGGTCTCTCTGATGACCACACTGGCGCTCCCGCTGGCTTGCGCCTGTGCTGTCGCTTCCAGCGCTGCTGGCACTCGCATTGGTTGTATCAGTTCGCCCGACTGCTGGGCAGCAACTGTCACGACACCACTAAAAAGTAGGGTCGCTGTCATTAATGATAATATTACTTTTTTCATAATACCCCATAATTATACCACAAAGTGTTCAATTTGTCAAGATCTTTATCCCGATCTGGTGCAAAACTCATCAATTCCGCACCAATTCCTTGCATTATACCGCAAAACTATACACTTTCACTACGCACTTTTCTTGCAAAATTTGCGCAGAAATGCTCTTGACTTTGAAGCTTAAATAATGTTTAATATAAGCATGAGCAAAACCAAAACCTCCACCCAGCTAAAAAACACCGATCGTAGCACCTTAATCCAGCAAACCCGTGTCCATGTCCCCAGGCTCAAAACCGACTGGCACCTCGATCGGATTGCCTTTTTTGGTAGTGCAGACATCGGTCCCGAGCATCCGGTCTATCAAGATGCTTTCGCCTGCGCCCAAGAACTTGCCAGTCACGGCAAAATCATTGTCAATGGCGGTGGGCCAGGCGTGATGCAAGCCTCCACTCAAGGCGCTGAGTCCGTTGGCGGCCAAATTATCGGTGTCACTTTATACAATCCCAAAGATCTGCCGGAATTTGAAGGTCAATCCAAAGACAATCACCTTACACTCGAGATCCGCACCCGCAATTATATCGAACGAATGTTTGGTCTCATGTCCCAGGCTGACGCTTTCGTGTGTTTTTATGGCGGTACCGGGACGCTTTCAGAATGGGCCACTGCCTGGTTACTTGCTCATTTATACTACGGCAACCACAAACCCTTAGTCCTTTACGGCAGTTTTTGGTTTGACGTCATGGAGGCGATCAATCGCAATTTTTTAATTGGCGAAAAGGAACGTAACGTTTATCGGATCGTGGAAAACAAAAATCAGCTTATTGCTGTCATTGAAGGATTGGAAAAGGAATATCAAGTACTCTTAGAAAAAAATAAAACATGAAAAAAATCACTACCATTGGTGCCGCTCTCGTCGATATTTACCTGGATTCAACCAGTTTTGCCCCTCAGGATACTGGAGATGGGCGCTTTTTATGTCAGCCATACGGCCACAAAATAGAAATCAGCGATCATGCCGTCACATCTGGCGGTGCTGCCACCAACGTCGCCGTCGCCCTCGCCCGGCGTGGTCATGACGTCAGCATTGTCGCCGAACTTGGACGTGACCAATTTGCCATGATGATCAAATCAGAACTCATCCGTGAAAATGTAGACACTCATTACCTTATCCAGGAAAAAGCCGAAAAAACCGGTTGCAGCGTCATTTTACGCGGCCCAGATGGTGGGCGTACAGTCATGGTCTCACGCTCCGCCGCCGCGATGCTCGATGACTATGACATCCCGCTCAAATACCTGCGCTCACGTGACTGGATCCACTTAAGCAGTGTCGGCGGCAACCTCAACGCACTTAGTGAAATCTGGAAGGTTTTTGACAATACAGACATGAGTTTTTCCTGGAATCCTGGCAAAAAAGAACTAGAACTGCTCGTCAGCGGCGAGCTAGCCATACCTCAGACGCCAGCATCAATGTTTTTTGTCAACTCCGAAGAGTGGGCAATGGTGCCTTCTATCCAGCCGCGACTGTTAGACAGCTTCAAATATGTCATAGTCACGGGCGGCGAAACCGGTGGTATCGTCTATGTAGATGGGCAAAAATTTGCGGATTACCAAGCAATTTCTCACGGCCAAGCGGTAGAAGTCACCGGTGCTGGCGACGCTTTTGCTTCAGGCTTTATCAGCACGATCCTGTATGACCGACCACCAGCAGAAGCGATCATGGCGGCCGTCAATAATGCTGACTCCGTGATCCGTTACATCGGTGCCAAGCAAGGTTTACTTAGTTTCTAGTACTGGAGAGCAAAAAGTATCCCGGTACCAGTCGAGATCAACGATATAAGCCAGTAAATTGGCTTCATTGACTGATCTGATCGGCCAGGCGCGTGGTAAACTTTTTGCCAGCGCTAATTCTGCCGGCGTCTTATCTTCGATCGACACCAGATAGCGGTCGATTTCATCTATCAGTTCTCCGTCTTGTTCTACAAAAAGCGTCAGTCCACCGCCTGAGGAAGCCTCACTACTGCAGGCCAGCGATTTTACCGATTGCTCACTCTGGAAATAACGTCCGCCCAAGCAGACAGCATGACGCCACCCCGTCGGTTCACGCTGCCCCCAGACAATATTTTCTTGGAAATAGCGCGGATCCATTTTGGTATCAAAAGCCAAAAACATGAGTACATCGGGATAATTTACATGATAATAAACCGTTTGCGGTTGTTGGCGCTCTACCGTCTCATCTATTCGTGCCACGTGACCTAAGGTTTGCCAGTCATTTTTAAAGTAATGATAACCATAATAAGTCGTCAAAAAACTCACACCGTCAGCCACCGTCGCCACACTCACCAGACATGCAAGCACCAAGAAAACGCGACGAGTTGCCAAGGTAGTAACATTTTGCTGATACCAGCCAAGCAAATATTCGCTACCCCACGAGAAAAGCAAAAAGATGACCGGGAAAACCGCCGACAGCCGCACTTTTTGCGCGTTGCCCATCAGTATCGCTGGCGTCACGCTTGCCAACAATAACACTAGTAAAAGCCCGGCTAAAGTCCTTCTTTCACCTTTTCCCCGTACTAAGGTCACCACACAGGGGATCAGGCCTGCCACTGCCCCCAAATAGACCACAAGCGGCACTTGACCGAAACCACTCACTTGATACATCGGCTCATTTTCACCAGCAAGTCCCATGAAATCTATACCGAGTGCTGACCACCAGCCATTGATCAAAGATTTACTACCAAGCGTCAGCTTATTAAAAACCAGATCGCACCAGGCTCGCGGGATCCGCCCTTGCAAAGCACAAAAAGTCCGTTTTTCATTGATTTCCAACGTCAAACCAGCCAGCTGCCCACTGCCCACCTGCGATAAACGGGCCAAATTAGAGTTTACTTTAGTACCTATCACTAGCGGTAAAATAAGCACCGCACTCAAAACCAAACTCAAGCCGATCACGCGTTTTTTCTCACGCCAGGCTGGATCACGCCAGGCCACCGCCAACATCACCAGGCAGACTACCGCGCTAATCAGTCGGTAGGGGACATAAAAATACCACGCTCCCGCAAACCCAATCGACCACAACACCACCGCCGACCAAGGTATTTTTTGCCGCTCAGGTTTTGTCAAGCTGATCTGCCCCAGGCCAATCAAACCCAATACTAGACACCCCATCGCCAGATTGCTCTCCCACGCTCCACGACCCAATATAAATGGCGCTGGCGCCAGCGCCCACAAAATACTGCTCAGCAAAGCCGTCTTCGGGCCAGCACCCCAGGAGCGCACCAAATAATAAATCATCACCACTAGAGCACAGCTCATCAAAGCACTCGGCAAGCGGGTGGTCCACAGATTTAAACCCCAGCGCGCCACCAGCGGTAAAATCAAATATACCTGCCCTGGCAATTTTTGATCACCATAAGCCTCAAAAATCAGCGGCCAGGAAACGCCGTGTTCGTCCTTGCCAGTCTGTGCCAGGCTGTAAGCGATATAGCCAAAATTCACTTCATCAACTGTGGCTCCTGCCGGGATTTGGTCTAATTTTGCCAGGCGCAAGAAACATACTGCCACCAGACACAAGCCAATAATTGCTTTTTTGAGCCACATGCTCCAGTTTTTCTCTTTCATGAGCCTGATTATACTACAAAAAAAGTAAAAACAAGAGGCAAATTGCGGCAATTATGCGGAAATAATCCTATAATATAATTATTGTTGCAATATTTGCGTGAATAATGCGGTAATTATGCGATAATAACCCCATAATTTATAATTATATACATTAAATCTCTTCCATTTCTGGTGATTATTGTGTTATAATATATGTATGCTTTACTATATCAAAACCTACGGTTGTCAGGCAAATAAAGCTGAAAGCGAGCGACAAGCCGGCTTTTACGAATCCCAAGGTCACCAGGCTACCGATGACTGGCACCAGGCCGATATTATTTACATCAATACTTGTTCTGTCCGTAAGGCTGCCGATGACCGCGTCTTCTCACTCCTCGATAGCATGCAAGCCTATTTTGGCGACATCTCCGCTGCCCGGCGTCCCCAGATCACCTTAGCTGGCTGTATGAACCGGTATCGCGACCGTTTGCGCGCCCGTTTCCCCATTCTGACCCACATCCAGTCAGTAGGGGAGACCAACTTTGCTTATCCCGCCAAGCGACAAGACAAAAATCAAGCATTTGTCCAAATTTCTTACGGCTGTAATTCTTTTTGTACTTATTGCGTCGTCCCTTACGCCCGCGGTCGTGAGCAATCCCGGTCTTTTGCTGACGTCATGCGAGACGTCCACGAGGCGATAGATCAAGGTTATCACGAAATCACCCTTTTGGGCCAAAACGTCAACTCCTGGGGACTAGAAAAAGTCGCCATTGGTCAACGCAAAGAAGTTTTCCGCCAATCAGATCTGCCCGATAACAGATCAGGTTACAGGCCATATGAAGGCTTACCGCCCTTTGTAGAACTTTTACGGGCCATCAGTGAGCTGCCCGCTGTCACCAAAATCCGTTTCCTCACTAGTAACCCCTGGGATTTTTACCCAGAACTCATCGATGAAGTCGGACGCAATAAGAAAATTGATCGTTACTTGCATTTACCTGTCCAATCAGGTTCTGACAGTGTCTTATCACGGATGAATCGCGGTTATACGGCTAGCGATTACCTAAATTTGCTCGGCAAACTCCGTGCCCTCGATCCCACGCTCCAGATCGGCACGGATATTATTGTGGGTTTTGCCGGTGAAACCGAGGCAGAATTCCAAGCCACACTAGATCTGGTCAACAAGGCCCAATTTATCGTTGCTTTTGTGGCCATGTATTCTGTCAGACCAGGCACGGTCGCAGCCAAAATCTACCCAGATACTGTCCCATACGAAGTCAAAAAGAGACGTTTTGAAATCTTAGATAAGATCATTAATAAGGATCAGCTGGCCACCCGGCCCACCATCGTTTGATATGTTCATGCTTAAGCCTGACCAACTACTTTCTATCGCTGGTCCTACTGGTACCGGCAAGACGGATTTGGCTGCCACTCTCGCTTCCGCTTGGCTACAAGCGGGCAGGGGAGTGAGTGTTATTTCGCTGGATTCCCGCCAAGTCTACGCTGAATTTCCTCAGCTAAGCGTGGCCGATCTACCTATCTGGGAAAAACTACAAACAGCCTATCCATCCACCTTACACGTCTATAATCTCGCCACACTCCGCCTTCATGAAGACTGGTCTTTTGGTGTATTGCTCAATAGTGCCCGCGAGCAAGTCGGCTTGGCGAGGCGGCGCGCCGACCAGATTATCTTGGTGGGCGGCACTATTGTTTGTCACGAACGCTTACTCCAAACCAGTGGTGATTTTACCAGCATCCCGCCAGATGACAACGTGCGCTTCGCGGCTGAAAACATGAGTGTGGAGGAGTTGCAGTCCTGGTTGGAGCGGCTAGACAACGACATGTACCAAAAAATGAACCAATCTGACGTTCACAATCCGCGCCGGCTCGTCCGTCATATCGAAATAGCACTAGCCACCAAGCTTCACCTCCCAGATCACTCCTTTCCCAGCCTTACACACATCACACAGCTGTGGTATCTGCCAGATGTTTCGCCGGAAAAACTACGTCCCCAAATATACCAACGCGTACAAACAAGGTTTCATGACCCAGCCGTACGAGCCGAAGTCCGTCAAGTTTTAGCCGACTGGCCAGATATTCTTGATCAGCCCAAGATTTTAAACCGCACCCCACTGGGATTTACGCAGCTTGCGCTCCTAGAAAAAAACGAAATTGATGTGGCCACAGCACTCAAAGACTGGCAGCACGCCGAGTGGCAATATGCACGCCGACAGCTCACTTGGTGCCGCCGCCTAACCGCGGACCACCACCCCTACCTGATCAATCAACGGGAACTCTTGCCGGACAAAACGCCAGTAAGTCTCGGAAACATTAGTGGAGTAAACTGAGCGATTCGTCCGTTCCATCCCGCCGCAAAGCCGACGTTCATAAGCCCGCACTATACCCACAAAATCTCGGCCAATACGATTAAACTCTGCTCGATTAGCCTCAGCGTCCTCCTGGAATGCGGCGTGAATTTTACTAAATTCCTCATACAGCGGTTTTTGCTTTTCCTTAAGCATCTCCCACATTTTTTGTGATTTCGATTTCGTCATAATTTCCTATTCTTCTTCAACTTTTTTACTTTAGTCTGGAGCGCATTTCGAGTATAAAAAAATAGCTCGCTATCCCGCGCTCATTTTTGTCATTATATCATACCTCCAGGCAGTGTCAAGAGGTAAAAAGACATCAAACAATATCAAAACGAGAAATTGAGACTAATTTTGGAACTTCACGGCATTACGCACCGCGATGTCACGAGAAAATTTTTCCGTAAATCCAGTTTCCTTAGAATTAAGCGAGCGACGCGCATAAGAAATATCAAAACTGACGTTCACCGAATAACCATTAAGAAATGTGGGATCGTAAGTACATTTTACAGCAAAATTATTCACATTAAACCGTGCAGCGCCCGTAGAACCTGGATTGGAGCGAGTAAGATTATACGTGCCGGCTTGATTTTTCAGCGCATTATTATTGGCAGAATGTGTAGTCCCCGTGGGATAGGTACTTACTTCATACAACTGATTACCATCGCTAAAAACCCGCATCCGGTGCAAATAGTCGTTAGATAAATTTTCACCACGAAGATTAAATTTTATCGTGCCGCAGCCGCTACTCGTATGTCCTCCAGAATAAGCATCTTTAAACTCTGTCCAGTTGGCGGGGGTACTGCTCAAATTGCAAACGTCGCTACCGCTTGTACCCAATCGTCCGCAAATATCCGGCAGCGTGATACTATTTCTCACTAGATACTCTATCCGATCAAGAGCATACTCACCTTCCTCCCGCATCCGGATACGCGCTTCCGTGCGAAATTTAAGTTGTAAAAAATTCCCCAAAAAGCCCATCATACTCGCACCCAATATCCCCATCACCGCCACCGCTACCAAAAGCTCCACCAGCGTGAAACCACCCTGGCGATCTGCAAAAACTCGTGAGGAAAAACTGCGCGTTTGCATCGTTACCTACCGTAGAAATTACGGACCTTTTTTACAGAAAAACTTCGCAGAATCAGTCGGACCACTGCTACCCCAATTATCCTTTGAATTGGCGTTCGCAGTTAATTCCACATTTGCACACACCACATAAGTATTAGCGCCCGAAGTCGTGCTTGTCAGGTGGTAATAATAATCATAACCGCTAACCGTATCAGTTGGCCATTCATTGAGCAATTTATCTCCCGAAGTCAAGGTTGTTTTGACACTAGCTTCAGCCGGCAGATTCCCATTATTTTCCGCCCAGTAAATATCCAAAGCACTGGCAATATCGTCCACATTTGATTTACGCCGCGCATCCCGCGCATTTTTGAGCGCCCGCACGTATGACGTCGTCCCCAAAGTCCCTAAAATACCAATAATTGCCACCACCACTAGCAACTCAATTAAAGTGAATGCCGCTAAAGTTTTTTTTGTCATGTTTTCTTTTCTATTTACCTTCATTTTTTATCATTTGTCTTACGGATTTGTCAAGCAGTAATAAGTGCCCTTAGCTGCCGAAGTAAAAGTGCAATTACTGGTATTATACGCGGACGCATTACCTTGATTATTTTCCATTTTTGCACAAATCACAAATTTCTTATTCGAACTGCATGTGACGTAATACTTATACACGTAATCGCCAGTATTGAGCGGATCAACTGGAGTAGTCGCCAAATAATTACTGCCTACATTCTTCCAATTTTGCGTCGCGCTTCCAGCTGAAGCTGGATAATTTGTATTCTCATACCGATACATCACCAACGCCTGCTGGATATTAGCAATATCCGACTTACGCCGGCCGTCACGGCCGTTTTTGAGCGCCCGCACGTAACTCGTCACGCCCGCCGCCGTCAACACGCCGATAATTGTCACCGTCACCAAAATTTCTATAAGTGTAAATGCTTTTTTCCTGCCTTGCATGTGTACATAGTAACACATTTTCACTCACTCGTCAATGGGTAAATTTCACCCACCCATCACTAGTCGCCACAAATCCTCACCCACAAAATAACTCACCAAAAAAGCACTCACGATAAACGGCAAAAATGCCACCGTCAATTTGTCTGTCGGCAGCCGGGCCAGTTTCAAAAAAACCAACACCAAGACACTCACCACCGCCCCGATCCAAAAAGCCAACAAAAACATCACGACCACTTGCACGGGTGAGAGCCACCACGCCAAAATCATCACCAATACCGTGTCACCCAGGCCGATCCCTGCCTTGCCCAGAAAACGGCGTGAAAGCCGATCTATCAGCCAAAAAGCGCCGCCTACAGCCAGGCAGCCTGCCAGACTGACCCCAAAATCACTCACCGTCAAACTACCATAACCCAAGCACGACCCCCAGCGCGCTAGCGTCAAACCGACCACCGTCCACAACCAACCGTTAGCAATTGACTGGCGCTGGACATCCACCAGCGCTACCCACAAAAGTACTGCCCCCAGCAGCAGCATCAAAATCGCCTCCAGGAGCGCTAACCATTGCCCAGCCACACTCCCATATTGCGGCAACACTGCCAGATTAGTCACGTCCGCATACTCCGCCATTGGGCACACCCGCCACCACCAAAAAACCGCCCACGCCGCCAGCAGACATTCCCAGGCAAAATATATCCCGGGTATCCGTGCGCGACAATAATGGCACCGCCCTCGCAAAAAAAGATAAGAAAGGAGGGGAATATTTTGCCACCAGGCGATCTGATGACCACAAGTATCACACTCACTCCGGCCTTTTACCCAGCCACGCCCATGCTCGCGTCGGTAAGCAACCAACGCCCAAAAACTCGCGAAGATCGCACCAAAAGCGGCCACCACCACACTTTGCCCCAAATTTACCAGCTGCAAAAAAGTCATTCCTGTCATGCGGGTATTTTACCACTGTTTTACGCCCTCGGGAGGGCAAATTTTAGCCGGTTTTACTTGCAATATTATAGGACTTTGACCCATTTTCGCCCCAATTTTCCAGGCAGAAATATAGCAAATTATCCTATAATATATTTTTACGTATCAATTTAGCCTGGAGTATCCAAAATATTATAGGATTTACTAGACCGAAATTGAATCCGTGAGCTGGTAGATCGGCAAGATGATCGCGATCACCAAGAAGGCCACCACCAAACCCAAAATCACCATCAGGATTGGCTCAAAGGCCGCCATCAAACCGTCAATTGCCGTAGAAGCTTCATTGTGGAAGTACTTGGAAAGCTTAGCTAAAATCTCATCGAGTTTACCGGTTTCTTCACCCACCTTGATCATCTGAGACATGATCATCGGGAATTCATCATAGCCTTCAATGGCTGTCCCAAAAGAAATACCTTTTTCCACCTTTTCTTGGATCTCCTTGAAATTATCCCGCAAAATAATACTGTTGACAGATTCTGAGGCCAGATCAAGACTTTCCACTAACGGCACACCGGAACGGACCAGCATTGCTAGCGTCTGAGTGTAATTTGTCAGCGTCACTTTTCGCGATAAATCACCATAAATCGGCACTTTACCCAAGAAGCGATCTACGATCCGTTTGGCATCGGGATTTTGATACCACACCCAAAAAACTGCGACCACCACACCGATAATCGTGAGCATCAGCCACCAGTAATCAGTGAAAAATTTGGAAATCCACATCAAAATCCGCGTCGGCAGCGGTAATTCCGCACCAAATTCTTCAAACACCTCGATTAATTTGGGGATCACCACGGTCATCATCACGATGACCACGCCCACCATCACCACCAAGACCACCGCCGGATAAATCAAAGCGCCCAGTACCTTAGAGCGGAATTCATCTTGGTTTTCCATCGTGTCTGCTAAGCGATTGAGCACAATATCCAGCGAACCGGAAGACTCACCTGCTTGCACCAAATAGATGTACGACTTATCAAAAGCCTTGGGATGTTTTTCTAGCGCTTGAGCAAAACTTTTGCCCGACTCCAAGTCATGCAAAATTTCTTCCAAAACGATCCGCACATCAGGAGTAGACTGTTGGATGAGGATACTGATACCAGTCGTGAGCGTGAGACCAGACTCCACAATCGCCGCCAACTGCTTGGTGAAGATCACCACGTCGTCAAACTTCATCTGACCCTTGTGGCCGCCCACTTTGAGAACATTACCCTCCACTACTGGCTCGATGCTGATGATAAAAAGCCCTTTTTGCTGCAAAGTCTCAGCAGCGCGAGTGATGTTGACCGCTTCCACTTTACCTTTTTGGACTTTACCTGATTGAGTTTTGACACGATAATCAAAAAATGGCATTTTAAGCTCCTCCCAACATTCTGCTCATCTGTCCTGGCCGGAAAGCAGTCCTGAGAGCATCTTCTCTGGTGATAATATTGCGACTAACCAGATCATACAGCGAGGTCTCAATAAGCATATTACCTTCAGCCGCCGTGGTCTGTAAAATGTTATCAATCTGGAAAGTCTTCGCCTCACGGATCAGGTTGCGGATACCGCTATTGACAGACATCACCTCAAAAGCTGCCACCCGTCCGCCACCAATACGTTTGAGCAGACGCTGTGACACTACCGCTTCCAGCGACGCCGCCACCTGCTGGCGGATCTGTTCTTGCTGAGCACCCGGGAACGTGTCAATAATACGGTCAATCGTCTGCCCGGCGGTAGCCGTGTGCAAAGTAGCGAGCACTAAGTGACCAGTTTCGGCCACCGTGATCGCCATCGCCATCGTCTCATAGTCACGCATTTCGCCCACCAGTACCACATTTGGATCTTGCCGGAGCGCGGATTTAAGTGCCACTGCCCAGCTTTGAGTATCTTGATTTAGCTCACGCTGGGAAATAATACTTTGTTTGGGCTCGTAAATAAACTCGATCGGATCTTCAATGGTCAAAATGTGTTCATTACGAGTAGAATTAATCCGATCAATCAAAGCAGCCAGTGACGTGGATTTACCTTCGCCCGTCGGGCCGGTTACCAGCACCAAGCCTTGTTTTTTTGTCGCCAGCATCTGGAAAATGGGTGGCAAATTCAGTTCTTCGATCGTCAAAATCTTCGACGGAATCAAACGCAATGCCGCCGCTTTTTTACCTTTAGCCATGTACACGTTGACACGGAAACGACCTTTATCCTCATGCTGATAAGCAAAATCCCATTCATTTCTTTCTTTAAACATTTTAATTTGTTGCTCATTCATCAGCGGATCGATCAAAATATCCAATTCTTGTGCCCCCAGCGCCGGTACACCGGGCACTGCCACCAAATCACCGTCCACCCGCAAAATCGGAGGCACTCCCGCGATCAAGTGGATGTCTGATCCGCGCTGTTCTACAAGCATGTCTAAGATATTAAATATATTCATAGTCACTTACCAGTCTATCAAGTTTCCTCACGTTTGTCAAGTCTCAGCCACACGCAAAACTTCTTCTATCGTCGTGATTCCTTCCAAAGCTTTGATAAATCCATCCTGTTTCATCAATAACATCCCCTGATCAAGGGCGACCTTTTCCAGTTCTACGGCCGGACGATTTTGCACGATCAGCGATTGAATTTCTGGGCTGATCGCCATCACTTCAAAAATAGCGATCCGTCCTTTAAAACCTTCTTCCTTTTCTTTCAGATCCTGACGCGGCCGCTTGAGCATCAGCTGATCCACCGTGATCCCTTTTTGCTGTAGCCAAGCGTCAAAATGACGACCCAAAACTTTTTGCAGCTGCGCTATTTCTTCGGGTGACGGTTTGTAGGACTCCGCATATTCGGGATTGAGCCGGCGAGTGACACGCTGAGCCATCACCAGCGTCACTGATGAAGACAGCAAAAACGGTTCGATACCCATATCCGTGAGCCGCGGCAAAGCGCCAGCGGCAGAATTTGTATGCAGTGTAGAAAACACTTTGTGACCAGTGAGTGATGCTTGCACCGCCAAGCCAGCCGTCTCCTGATCGCGGATTTCACCAACCATGATAATGTCTGGATCCTGACGTAAAAACGCACGAAGTGCCATTGCAAAAGTCAGGCCCGCCTGATTGTTTACCTGTACCTGGCTGATACCCGCCATTTCGTATTCCACCGGATCTTCCACCGTGAGACAATTGACGCCGACTGTATTGACAATGTGCAAAGCAGAGTAGAGAGTAGTCGTTTTACCAGAACCAGTCGGCCCCGTCACCAAAATAATTCCCTGTGGTACTTTGAGTGCTTGGTTAAAATTTTTCAAAGCCAAGCCAGACATACCCAGCTCTTCCATCGTGGGCGTGCGCTCTTGCTTACGCAAAAGCCGGATCACAATTTTTTCGCCCATCACCGTGGGCAGGGTAGAAATACGCAAATCCACATCACCCTTATCCGAACTAAAACCAAAACGTCCATCCTGCGGCACCCGTTTTTCGTCAATTTTTAGCCGAGATAAAATCTTAATCCTTGACACGAGTGAGTCCAGTACATTACGCGGCAAAATCAGCTTTTCTACCAAAATACCATCTATCCGATAGCGCACCCGGATACGGTTGGCTTGCGGTTCGATGTGAATATCCGAAGCGCCTGATCCCACGGCAAAACCCAAAATCTGCTCCACAATTTTGGCAATTGGAGCCTGACGAATAATACCTTCACTCGAAAGTTCCGAAAAATTTTGTACGGATGCGGCTTTCACCACGTTGTCAGTTTCAGCCAAAGCTTCATTCACCTCTTCAGAGAGATTATTATTGTAAGCCTCCTCCATCATCGACATGATGTCAGTTTTATTGGCGTAGTGAGGTACGATCCGTTTCCCAGTTTTTTGTGTCATGAATTGGATGGCCGCAATATCCAAAGGATTGACCATTGCCACCATCAAAGTATTATTGATCTGATCAATAGCAAAAGGAAACATCATGTAACGACGTGCCAGTTCCAGGTCAAAAGCAGCCAGCGCTTCCGGCGCCGCACCTACTTCACGAAGACGCACGATCGGTATATTATTCATCGCCGAGAGCGCCGACGTGATATCGGATTCACTCACGAGTCCCGAAGCCGCCACCATATCTTCTAGTGACTGTCCACTGCTGCGTAGCTGCTGGATTTGTAAATTTGAGTACTGATTTTGATCAATTTTGCCGGCCTCCAACAAAAAATCTAAAATATTCTTGTTCTCTTTTAGCATTTTTTCATTATATAATAAAAGAAATTCAAACGCAAGAGGACGAAACTATGCAAAGTACCTTATTCATTACCAAAAACCACGCCACGGATGAAAATTCCTGGAGACAATATTTAAGCGACAAATTATCACTCGATCAGCACAACATCAGCCCTGCCGCCTGGAATTTTGTCAATTTCCCGGGCAAACTCTACATTGATGATGTCCGCGCCCTCCAAGAGCACCTCGCTCAAGCCGGCCACGCTGCGCGGGTCTTTGTGCTTACCGATATGCAAGATACATCAAGCGTTGTCCAAAACTCACTCCTCAAAATCCTAGAAGAGCCACCGGCGGGCGTGTTCTTCATCCTTACAACTACCAGCCGGGGGACGATTATAGACACTATCTGCTCGCGCTGCCAGATCGTGCATGACACGGGCTTACCACCAGCCGATCTCGATCTTTTCCCGTCACTTGAAGACCTACAATTTTCCACGTGGCCGAGCTTAGACGCGTCCGCACTGGCTTACATTATCACGGAAAATTTCAGCAAAAACCAAACCGCGCTCAAGAAAAAAGCCCCAGATTATTCCATGACGGCCATTAGCATCTTAGCTTTTGAAGCCTACACTCAGCAAATTTTAGCCGATTTACCAGGAAAAAATGACATCAATTACCAAGTACGCCTCTTACGCGCGTTTACCGCCGCCATCACTCTCCTGAGCGCCAATGTCAGCCCCAAAAACGTCTACTATGCCACCGCCATCAGCATCTGTGAGCCAGAAATACCGGCTCCGCTTCCAGCGCGGATAGATAAATAAAACTTGAGCTCTACAAATCTAGCAGCCACTGCGCCAACTTATGACGCCTGGTCACTAATTCCAAATAGTCATGCACCTGCGGAGTCGCAAGCTGATTATTCTGATCCTCTTCGCTAGTCACTTCTGGCATCACTGCCTTCATTTGCTGTTTCATCTCGTCATCACTGGCAGTGATTTTTTCTGCATCCATGAGTGCATCCAGTACAAATTCCACCTGCAAATTTTCCACCGCCTTGAGAGCAAATTGCTGATCCAACATTTGTTCATTCACTCCAGCATTTTTGAGATAATCAGCCCAGGTAATTTGGTACTGACCCAAGCGGTTGACCAAGTTCTCATACTCCTGCTGCGCCCCACGCATGACCAGAGTCCGCGACACCTTAGGGCGAATTTCTTGGATCAAAGCCATCAACGCCTCGTCAGTAGTGCGCGCTTTTAATTGCTCTTCATCCAAAAGTTTTGGCGCTTCCTTCTTCTCTTTTTTCGCCTTTTCGATCATCTCCTTTTGCACTTTTTCGAGCTCTTGACGGGCAGTTTTCTTTTTGTCCTGCAAAAACTTCTTGTAGTCCGGTAATTTGATCTTTGTCCGCTGTGGTAAAGCGACAGTCAGTTCCCAATCAATATTTTTGGCGGCTTTCGTCACCATCACATTTGGATCAGCATCTGGCTTGATTTTACTTTCTTCAACAGCTTTCGCCAGCCGACCATTGAGCAGTTGCTGTGTCACTTGATTGATCAAATAATCTGGCCGGATCCGGTCTTCAGCAATCCGCGCCGGCACTTTTCCCGGGCGGAAACCGTCAACTTTTAGCGTTTTTGCCATCGCACGCAAAACCCGATCATACACGGGTTGCACTTCTTCCCACTTGATGACGATTTTAATCTCTTGATCATCAGCGATCAATTCTTTGAGCAAATCATCCAGGGTCGGCGCTTTTTCCTGTTTGGCTGTTTTTTCCTCAGCTGTCGCTGCTTTGGCCGTTACTTTTTGTGTCTTTTTTTCCTCTTTTGTCATAGATCTGCATTATACCACAAAATTAGTCATTTTCGCTATCCAATTTCTCCGCGCGCAAACGTGTGATCAGCGTCTCTAGCCCCAAAAGAGACATTGTTTGCGGCAATGCCCCCGGCGAAAATTCAGGATTCGCCAGTTGATAAGCTCCTTGAAGTGCTTGTAGTTTGGCTGCCAGTTGTTGTCTGTCATTTTCACCTCGGCATGAAGCCACCGCTTTTTCCAGAGCTGCTTTGAGCGTTTCCTTATCAAAAAGTGCCTCCAGATTACTATTATCAGTATCGCCCATAATCCCTTCACGCCCAGTGCCAGCGATCCGATTAAGAGACAGCCCTGCTGTATTGGCCTCAAACCGCCCTACCGCCGCCAGCAAACTCTCCACATCACCAGTTTGCTGATATACATTCACGTCTTCGCGGATTTTTGCTGCTTGCTGGCTTATAAGCTTACTTTTGGCAATTTCTACTACCGGGATGTCCCATTGCTCAGCCGCCCGATACGCATTTTCGCGCGATGTATCGCTCATCGTATCGTCCACCACCACGCAGTCTGGTTTTACACGCTCTCGCGCCAACACAAACTCATTATAAATACGCACTGAATTTTTTTCTATCTGTGAGCGAGCTACAAAAGTTTGTTGTCGGCCAGTATTAAAACCATAATTAGCAATATGACTATCCAAATCATAAGGAGAAAACGAAAAAATTTCCTCGCCCGTCAAATTATTAAATCCGTAAAGCACCCCATCTCCGCGCACAGGCGCTGCGCCCATATTTTCGCTGCTAATAAATGATGTGGACAGGCCATGCGTTTTGAGTGCGTCCACATTTTTCCAAGAACTGACATAATCCCGATCACTTAAATCTTTATCCATAGTAAAACCAGTACTATTAGAATGTACAATGAGACAAAAGTCATCATCGAGGGTCGTTTTTTGGACAGTGTGCGTGCCAAATGTCACTTCTTCGGCGCGCTGCAAAATCGTCGCGCGCGTTTTATGTAACGCCTCCACATAAGTACTCGCATACAACCGCCGGCCCACTTCTCTCAAGTGTAGCATTTCGTCACTGCTCAAGCGAAATGTCTGCGTATTCAGTCTACTCAAAATCTGCGCTGCGACTTCATCTTGCTGCTTTTTGACTAACTCTTTGATCTCGCCATATTCTAGTTCAGGATAGCTCTCAGCCACACTATTCCAGTCTGGCAAGGGAATATTATTCATACTAGCCATGAGTTCTAATGCTACACCCAAATGAGCTTGGGCATCATCCTGCACCATCGCTTCCACTTCACTCCAGTGTTCATAGCATTGTCCCAACACTTCTGTTACTTCCTCACTACTCATCATGAAGAATTTTTGATAATAAAACTGTTTATATCTTTCCAAAGCTTGCTTACCGGCATACTCATTATCACTCGCCGCTCGCACCATTTCTAGTGACTTTGCTTGTTTGTCTATTTGCGCTCCCAGATTTTTGCTAAAGTCATTGTTTAAATCAACTTTTATTTTTTTGTCATCAGGATCTGTGGCATAAAACATCGCGTAATCCACCAAAGTTTGATCACTCACACTGTTGACCGCAGTAAGCGCCAAGCGATTTTGCCACAAAAAGTCAATGAGCGTCACACTTCGCCGGTAAAAATCATTACCGCCAGACTCCGCCTGCCAACTTTTCACCAGTAGCGCTAATTTATCAATTAGTGACGGCGTCTCTTCACGCAAACTGTTTAACTTTTCGGCCAGATCATCAGTAATACCAATTTCTAGTAAAAATTTCTCATCAAATTTATCCAGCAAATCTTCACGCAACATTCGGAAATCAAAAACATGAAAAGAATCAGGATAGTTTTCTCGCAATGTGTCATAAGCGCTACGTGCCTTCTCACCAAACTGCCCTTCCTTTACCACTTCGCTTAAAAGTAAAGCACTCTGTCGACAAATTTCATCGCCCGGTTGATCACCAATTTTTAATTCTTCCGGCAAACTGCTATCTGCTTTCTTCCAGTTTGCACGCAAACTGTCATAAAGTTCGGGATCAGCTTTATACAAACGATTGACAAAAACTAAAGCTGGATCAATTACCGTGCCAAACATCGCTACCCGCCGCGGCGCTTGATCTAGCAACACTTTTCCCTGATCAATTCTTTTTTGCAACTCTGCTATCACGGCTTGCTGCTCGGTAAAATTGTCCACACAAATCTGTGCCAGCAAATGATCCGGTATCTTGGCCAACAAATCAGGCTGCGTCTGTACATAAGCAATGACCTGCTTCCATTGGTCATGCTCCTTACCGTAAAAGCTCGTGCGAAAATTTATCCCCATATCAGCGAAACTATCTGCCAGACGCAAATTGAGCGCCGCCCGGTCTTGTAGTGGTAGATTAGCATCTACAAGTTCAGCCAACTTACGCGTATGAGCGCTCTGCAACCTTTCCGGCACGCTCAAATCTCCATCATTAGGGCCGTCAATGGCCAATGCTGTCGTCTTCACTGTATACTGAGCCTCACTAATTTCTGCTGCTTGCTCTTTGCGTGCCCTTTGTTCCTGTAAAGCGCGCCAGCGCGTGAGGATTTCACCACTGTCAAGTTCTGCCGACTGACCTGCTACTGTTTCTGGTATTGATGATGTCAATGTTTCTGCTGGCGACATGTATTTATTATACCATGAGTGAAAAGATGATTGTGTGAATGATCAAAAATTTCTTTACCGTTTTACTCAATTTCATGTTATAATACAACTGTCGCAAGTTACAAAGTAAGTAAATGAAAGGAAAAAGCAAAACTAGTTACAGCACCAAACCCCATGCGTATGACAAAGGCAAATTGCAAGCGCAGCTCGGACGGAGAAAAAAGCACATGACATTGTTAGCGGGGTAACGCCTGAGCAGGACGCTTTGAGCTAACCTGGATACTTACAATGACTTGCGACAGCTAACGGTCGTGTGCTTTTTCCTGCGCCAAAAGTGTAGTTTTTCTCAAAAAGATGAAATGAGAAAGGCGAATATGACGCACTTTTTGTGGCGGGTCTTTTTGGCGGCGGTTTTGGTTATCATCTCCTCCCCTGCCAGAGGGGAGGTGCCGCGAAGCGACGGAGGGGAGGGAGTTGGTTTGGTGCGCACGGCTCATGCCGCCTCCACCACAACCACCAAAAAAATCAAAGATGTACAGCTTAGTGAAGTCATCCAGATTGGTTCCGCTAAGTTTGTCAAGATTACCGCTAATCACTTTCAGGCGGTAAAGCCGTATGTCTGTGCTGACCCGGTACTCACGTATGCTGGCGCCAGCAAAAATTTCACTTATACGGGAAACTACCAGACGTTTACGGCGTATGCGGGCTGCCAGTACCGGGTGGAGTTGTGGGGCGCACAGGGGAATGGCGATGACCTATCGACGGGTATTGGTGGATCAGGCGCATATGTGAGTGGCCAAATATTAATGAGTGATAGATATGATTTATATTTCTACATAGGTCAGCATCTCTCTGAACGTAAGACCGCTTCTTATAATTGCGGATCAACAGGCACAGATAATTCATTTGGCGGCGGCGGCGCTAGTGATATTCGTACAGTTAGTGGAAGTTGGAATAATATAGATTCGTTACGATCGCGTATCATCGCAGCGGCCAGTGGAGGCGGTGCGCAAGAATGGGGCACGTGTACTGGAGCAAAAGCTGGCGGCATTAGTGGATATGATGGCAATTTATGCGGACGCAACGATCAAAGTGTGCCTATTGGAGGTACGCAGATTAGCGGCGGTAGAACTTGTACAGGCTGCAGACGAGCTGGTAGTGCTGGCTTATTTGGTGAAGGGGGAAATGGCGGCGGCGACTATTATAGAGCTGGTGGAGGGAGTGGCTGGTATGGTGGTGGAGCCGGAGGTGAGAACTCTCCCTCAGTTACATCTGGTGCCAGTGGCTCCTCTTACATCTCTGGTCACACCGGCTGTGTCGCTGTCACCTCACTAAGCGACACTACTCCCAAATCCGGCTGTACCACTGGCACTACTAATAACGCTTGCTCACTTAGTCCTACAGGTTTAAGTTTCACTGACACCGTGATGATTGACGGTGCTGGTTATTCCTGGACAAACGTGAAAGGCCCACTTCAACCAATGCCCAATCCCTCAGGCGGTTACTACGCCAGTGGCGTTGGACATACCGGCAATGGTGCTGCCCGCATCACCCGTCTCAATTAGTCACTTACTACTCTTTCTACTTTTTAGATGTGCTTGCACCTTCACTCTCCACACGGAGGATGAAGGTGCACTGCCGTTTTTCTCACTTTTTCTTTTTCCCTTCGCCACATGCCAGCAAAATTATTCCTACACCAGACAGCACACTCAAGACATCACCACTTATCCTTATCCCTGTCTTTTCCCGCCAGCGCGTGATCACTTCATGCCGACCCACATCCACAATGAAAGCGATCCGCCCGCGGATCTGTTCATCATCTACATACCGTACCGCCCTCCCATCCACTACTGTCTCAAATCCCGGGAAATATGCCGTGTGTTCTACCACCACACAAGTATCCTCACACTCCAGCGCGTACTTTTTGCGCGTCGTCGTCAAACGTTCCACTTCCAGCAAACGTCCCCGTCCCTTAGCAATTGTCGGCTCACGACTAGCCTCCTCACTGATGTCAAAACGAAACGTTAACGGCAAATCTTCACGGCTTGTGGTCGTAGACATGGGATACTGCAAATAGTACTCCCGCTCATGGTGAAAATAATCCTGCGGTCGTGCCCATCCCAGCACCAAAAACTGGACCGTCAACACACTCGTCCACCACCAATTACTACGTCTTGTCGGCACGAAATTAGCCAGCATTAACACGCCACCCAAGCTCACCAACCACCCCAGCCGCCACGGGAACTGGATGAAATTGACAAAAGGTATTCTTTGCCACAGCCAAAAACTATAGTCTGTTTGCGCCCACCACAAAAATCCTAGCAATAATATCAGTACGCCGCCCAAACGTGGATAGCAAAAACGGTCCGTTTTTTGACGCCAGCCACAGTATGCCGTCAACCACCAAGCAAAAGTAACTACCACACCAGCGCCAAAACTCAATCCATCCACCTGGCCCGGCCACGATAAACCGTTATTACTACTAGTCTGCCATAATTGCGCCGCGCGGGCAAAATGCCACATGTACTCTTGATTCAAGGCGCTCCCGTCCAAAGCCACCAAATTTTTCTCAAAAAAGGCCGGCAACCAAAACCATAAACTACAGCCCAAACCCAAAAGCGCTATCACGAGTCCCCACCATATTTTGCGCTTACCGGATAACTGCTTAAAATATAGACACTGTCCACATTTTACTGGGAAAAGCCGCCACCAAGCATAAGCGATCACTAATGGTGAAGCAAAAAGCACCATCACATTGTGTGATAAAAAGTACGCCGCCAAGCTCACTGCCAAATAACAACTCGCCCACTTTTTACCCGCGCGCAGCCGTTCTATCTGCCAGCACACCAGAGGAATCAAGCAATAAATCGCGACTTCCCCAATATTGCCCCGATACCAAATCCCAGCCCACAGCGGCGGTGCCAACAAAAAAGCCATCACTGGTAAAACTCGTGACCGCTTGCGGCCAAAAAGATACTCCAGCCAGTAGTAGACACTCACGATCCCCACACTGACAAACATCAAAATCAAAAACTTATATTCCGTTTCGAAATCCACTTTAAGCGCCGTGGGCGGCAAACTCAGAATATTCGCCAACGGATAATTATAATTAAAAACCGGATAACCGTAACCATTTTCTAGCATCGGCGCTACCCGTGGGATCAGCTGTCCCTCGCGCGCTGCTAAATAGTACTGAGCAAAACGGGCTACATGATTTTCTCCATCATGAGTCACCGGCAAGCCAGGGTGCAAATACGGCCAAAAATACCAAACTAGCACTGCCGTCAGCAATGCTAGACTTGCATACTTACTAATTTGCGCCCACCACTTTTTCATATATTTGTACCAATTTTGCCGCCGTCTTTTCCCACGTGAAATTTTGCTGCCACTCGTCAGCTGCAGTGATCATTTTCTGCCGCTTTTCTGGCGACAGCGCCGCTACTTTTTTGATCGCTTCCGCAAAATCTTCACCGCGCAGTGAGTCCGCATAAACCGCGTGTTCGCCGCCTACTTCCGCTAGCGATGAATTTTTATGACACACCACTAGCGTCTGACAGCGCATCGCTTCCAACACTGGCAGACCAAAGCCTTCCGCACGAGACGGCTGCACGTAAGCCAAAGCTCCACCATACAAGCCGCTCAGTTCATCACTACTCGTGACCGTGGTTAGAAATTTCACCCGTCCGCGTACCTCGCTTAAATCTAGTTGTTCTTGAATAGTGATCCATTCTGGGATCTCGCTGGGCACAAAATTTTTGCCTACCATCACCAATACCATCTCTTCGGGCAAAAACTTCACTGCCTTAATCAGCTGCGCCAGGTTTTTATTAAAATTGATGTCGCCCACGTACAAAACATACTTTTCCGGCAACGCATAGCTTTTGCGCACCCGGGCAATTTGTTCCCGACTCGCCGGCTGTAGCTGGGGATTGGGAGCTAGATAAACCACTTCAACTTTTTCGGCCGCAATTTTAAACTTCTCCACAATATCTTTTTTCGTCGCCTCGGAGTCGGCCACAATCATATTTGCACGGCGCAGCCGCCTTTTTTGTCCCCATAAATTCCACTTGCCCCGTATACCTGCTGGATAATCACTAGGGTAGAGTAGAGGGATTAGGTCATGCACAGTCACGACCAGTTTCTGATTTTTACCCACTTTTTTCAAGGTTTTTTTAAACAAGTCAAAAAAAGGATAATGCACCACCTGAGCTTTTTTTTCTTTGTCCACCACATTCACCAGCTCCAAATCTTTTTGGGCCGCCACCAGCCAATCTGCCGCTCGCCCCACACCTCGTGCCGCCTGTTTTTCGGCCTCGCTGCCGGGGTAAAAAACCATCACCTTGCCATCTGGTACGGGTCTTGTGCTTTCTACATATTTACAATAGGCCACCAAATGATGCCAACCGCTAAAGGTGGCAAAAAGAAATCCCGCCAAACCGTCTACATAACCACGGTGGCGCAAATAAATACTCCAAAAAGTACAAAAAGGTTTCCAAAAACAATACTTCCACAAATTCCAGCCATTTATCGGCACTTTTTGTTCGGCAAGCTGCATTGCTTTAAAACTCGTGTAGGTGTTAAACTTGCGCCAATAACTTTCTAAATCCGGATTAGCAAAATGCAACAAATGGCCATCAGCCGTCCCGATTTTTCCTTTTACTTTCATCTGTTCATGCACGTCTTTGCCGGGCAGATAAGCCTTACCTGCATAAAAAAGCCGGATCACGCTATCTGGATATTGCCCACCTTTTTGCAGCCAACGGCGCAAAAATAAATTTTTCCGCCGGATCTGCCACGCCGCGTATTTATCTGGTTTTTCGCGGTTTATCCGGATGACAAATTCCCGTAAACTGTTATCCACTACCTCATCCGCATCTAATTGTAAAATTACATCGCCGGCGGCGGCGTCAATTGCCATTTGTTTATTGATGTGAAAGTTCGCTTTATTGGTAGTATTGATCACTCGTGCTCCAAAGCCTGCTGCAATCTCCACTGTTTTGTCGCTGGACTCTCCATCTACAATTACAATTTCATCTGCCCACTCACTCACGCTCGCTAAAGAATGAGCCAACGTTTTTTCTTCATTGTGGACTGCATACACGACACTGATCATCTCACCCTTTCCCACGCCTGCGTTTCCTCATTATACCATATCACTTGCGAATAGCTACTATCATCAAAATCTAGATCACTAAAATGATACTGTAACAAATCGCTGCCAGCTTTTATGCCTGCCAGATCAGCATTTTCTCGTGAGAGTGTCGTCCAAAAAAGCTGAGGATCTAATTTTAAAAGCCACGCGAGTTTGATATACTCATATTGTCTTTCCGCCGTCCGGACCAAAACCGGCCGGTTATTATCAAGCTCGCTCAAGACTTTTTCCATCCCCGTGTGATAAATATTCGTTTGGGGCAGCTCAGTAAAATACCGATAAACATACATTCCTGTTTCCGCCAGTTGTACGCCCACAATTACGCCCACCGCAATCAGTATGTACTTTTGCTTTATCTGTTTTTTTAACTTCCGAAATAAGTGACAAACGGTCACTGCGCTCATCACTGTCAAAAGATAAAAAAACTCTAAGCTCCGGGTAGCATGAGGACTATCAGTCGTAATCACGCTCGGCACCAGCGCGCCAAACAATACAAAGGCCAGCACTAAATACGGCGATGTCAAAAATGACCGCCAACTTTTCTTCCTCCAAGAGGTGGCCATATCACGTACCACCATTCCCAAAAAATAAAGCAGCGCCACATATATTATCACCGTTGTCATCAGCGTCAGATGGCCGCTACCAGCCAGTTGATGCCACGGATGAGTCCCGCCTCGCCACCAAAAACCAGGTGCCAAGCTCGAGAGAGTATTGCCGGCCAGCCGTCCGGCCAAATACACATATTTGCTTCCGGCAAACGCCCGCAGCCATCCTGGTAAATTTTCCCGGTAAATCAAGTAAAAATGATGCACAGTGGGATCAGAAAAAAGCGTAATCCCGCCTTTTTGTGCCGTCACCGGCAAAAGAATACTCCAGCACAAAATGACGCTCACGCTCATTGTCACAAGTAGCGGCAGCCACCACTGCCAGCCTCGCTGCCAACCGCACCAGACTACTATTATTAATAGTACACTCGTGATCAAAAGCGGCGCATTATATGTCAAAAAACTTGCAACCAACAGCACAAAAATAGTCACGAGCTGCCACAACGTCCAGCTCTTTTGACTCCTCCACGCTTTTGCAACCAAATACACTGCCGCCACCCACAAGCACATGCCCACGTTTGCCTCCCAAGCTCCACGGCTATACCAAATAAAAATCGGATTAGCGCTCACCAATAATGCACTGATGAGCCCTGCAATTTTGCCATTTTTTTGTCCACCAAATAGCTGCCCCAGCGCATATGCCAAGATGATCAGCACCGTCCCAGAAATTACAGACGGCAGCCGTACCAACAAATCAGGTTTTATATACCGATCAAGGCCAAGGCGGTATAAGCCCACTAAAAGATATGGATACCCCGGCAATTTTTGGTCGCCAAAGCTTTCCAAAAAAATCGGCCACACCCGCCGCCACTCGTCCATCCCCGTGTGCGAGAGCAAATATGCATTATAAGCCAGCGCTGCTTCATCACGATTGAGTCCTGCCGGCAGCTCGCCCACTTGATGTAGGCGGATGATCAATCCCGCCATCACTATCAGCGCCAACAGAAATTTTTGCCAATAAGCCGCAAAAAATTGTCGCCATTTATTCATGACTACTTTCTAGTGGCACCCAGTGCCCTACCGCGAGCACTGGTTTGCCACCTACATCCTCGATCACTGCTGCTTCTGGCGTCGCTGTCAGCTGTGTCGATTCTGCCATCGTCAGCACAAAAAGTTGTTCCTTTTCTTCCCAACCCGGGCCAAACTTGATTTTATCTGGTGTATAAGTAATGTATTCAGCCTGATCATAGCCCTGTTCACCGGCTATCGCTTGCAAACTCGCCGGCGCGATCTGCCGATACCAAAAATAATAAACCGCCGGCCGCCCCAGCTCACGCGTCACGTACACCGGTAGCTGAGGATATTTTTCCTGCCACGCCGCCAATTCACGGTAAGCCGCCTCATATCCGTCTTGCCAGTCACCAGCAAAAGCGCGCGGATAATAGACGTGATAATAATAAAGCCAGGCTGCCAACATGCCAACGTAAATCAGCGTGACAACCATCACCAGCCATGGCCGCCATCTTTTTCCCACCAAGTTCATTACTTCCACCCAGCCAGCAGCCACCACCATCAGCAGTAGCGGCAGCAATGTCAGCGTCCGCAGCAAATGCGGTGTCGCTCGAGTGAAGCTGGCCGGCAAGACCGCGATCACTAGCCAAAAAAGCAGCCACGCTAGCCGTTCTTGACGACGGCGCCAATTCTTACTTAAATACACGACACCCAAAAACAGCGCGATCATTTCTACCGGATACAGCACACCAAAAAGCCCCACACTATGGCGGCGATTTACATCTCCATGGAAGAATAAATAATCCCAAGTGAAATGATCGCCAAAATTTTGTAAAATCTGCCGCGCAAAAAACCAGTAGCGATGACACCACCACCGAGCCAATAAACCCTCGCCTCCCAGCTGCCGGCACTGATTACTCTGTTTGATAATCTCCACGTCACTAAAAATCGACGTTTCGCTAAAGCGATTTGTCAGTGAACGCTTACTATCTAATACAAAAGGCGTCAACGCCACCATCGCCAGTATCGACATTACACCTAGACTACGCCAGATCTTGCGCCATCGTTGTGGCGCCTCCCGCGCCAGCTTATGCCAACGCCACCACAATAAATAAATGCCTGCCAGAGGGGCAATCACCCGCAAAGAGTGATAAGTATAAAAACTCAAAAGTAAACACACTTCACCACCTACAGCCGGCCAATCAAACTTCGGCATAAATTTTTTTTCACTTTTTTCAGTTTTGCGGTCCGCTGAAGGATAAAGTAAATACACACCGCCCAAGAAAAAAGCCGTCGCCAACACTGTCTCAAAACCTACATGCCCCAAATGTATAAAACTCGGATTGATCGCCACCAAAAGCATCACTAAGTTTTCCCACCACCAATATTTATTTTTTAATTCTGGGAAAACTTTTCCCGCTAGTCTCCCAGCCAGCCACACGATCATGACACTTGCAAGCAAACTCGGCACTTTGACCGCCAAAAGCTGCGGCCCTATTACCATCATGACTAAGGCCACCGCATAAAAATAACCACTAGGCTTGTAATCACCAAAACTCACCAGTGCGCTCGCCGGCAAAAAATTACCATGCATGTCGCGCGCGGTAGTCGCCAGTGACCAACCATCGTAAGCTAAAGCCATCTCATCCCAATAAACACTCGGCGGGACTTGGCCCAAACCCCACACGCGCAGCAAAAAAGCCACAAATAAAATCAAAATACTCAAATAAAAAGGATGCTGTCGTATTTTCCTCCACCAGTTAGCAGCTACCTTCATCATTCACTTTCTTCTAATTCTGTCTCCAACGTCGTGACAGGCGCCGTCTTCGTAATGCACCAAGCCAAATGATGCCACGGCCCAAAATAATAATTGTTGGTATGAGCACACTGACTAGCAATCATCGCTTTCATATGTTCATCAATCTCCAGTGGCGAGTAAATTACTGCCGTCTTACTTTTTTGTAAGTGACTACTTGTCAGTTTACCTGTAAACATATATTTTTCCGAAAGCTTACCAAAGCGATAGGCTTCCGGGCTCAAATGCTCAGCCAGCAAAGCATAAATGTAAGGTTGTTCCAGACTGCTTGCAAAAATAATTTGATCAAATTCACTATTTTTTACCGATAAATCAGCAAAAACATCCAGCAAATTTACCGCAAACAAATACGCGGCGTCCTTTTGCAACTCGCCAATCCGGCCAGCGCGTACCTGTTCACCAGTCGTGACTGTCACCTGCGACACCGGCGCAAAAATCTGCTGATAATGAACCCATGCTACCATCCATTCCAGAGTAATAATCACCATCGTCATCATCACACAGCTTGGATAATACATCGCGCGCGCACGCCACCAGCGCCGCCACGCCACCAAAGCCAATACATCCAAAATGACCACACCTACCACCACCGGCAGCGCTTGGTTACTATGCGGGATCTGATCAGTGATCGCTGCTGGGACCAGCCCACCAAAAAATAAAGCCAGGCCCAGTAAGGCAACTTTACCATATTGCCGGCGCCAATCGGCAAAAATCACCACTGTCGCCAAAAGAATCAGCAGTAGCGGCAATTCTGCCCACCAGAGCACGCCAAAAGTTGCATCGCCATGTCGCACGTTTGCCGCTTGCCGGCCGTAAACTTGCGCGTCAATCGTCGCTCCGCCCCAGAGGAAATCCGGACTCAAGTACTGTCCATAGTGCTGACTAAATCGTGACCATTTCTCACCCACGCTCAAGCTCTCATCGCTCAAAAAAGAAGAACTGCCGCGCGAAAGACCCAAGCCTTTACCAGTGAGCTGTCCGTCACCGCAAACCCCACCCTGCCAGTGCGGCTGGCCGTCTACACTTTGTGACCACGCCAGCAAGGTAAATGGCCGCTCTGGCGCCACCTCACAAAAACTATCCTGGAGTAGGGGAGTAAGCAAAACCACACCGGCCGCCACTGGTGCCAGCAAAACCCGCCGGCACCGCCACAGTCGACGGCCAAAAAGCACCGCCACCGCCAGCAAAATCAAAAACACCGTAATTTTGGCCGAGTGATAGCTATAAAGCGCCGCCACCAAAGCCAGCATACTCCCCACAAGCGGCCCGCACCACCATTTATCCGCCCAGTAATTACCATTGTCATCAGTCTCACTGGCCCCAAACTTTGCCAACCCATAAATGGCCGCCAACTGGAAAACAAGTGCCAGCCCACTTTCAAATCCCAGATGTGAAAAATGGAAATGCCACCAAGAAAGCGTCAGTAACGCGCCTGCCAAAGCCGCATACGTCAGGTGATGCTTATTTTTTTCGCGCAAAAGCAAATCCGTCAATTTCATCACCAACCACACGCTCATCACACCGGCCAGCGCAAAAGGCAAACGCACAGCCCAAATCTGCCGACCAAGCATCAGCTGGAAAGCACCCACCAAATACACCGCCAACGGCGCTTTATAATCACCAAAAGACCGAAACGTCACCGGTAAAAAATTCAGCCATTCATCACGTCTGGTCTCCCACACGCTGATACCATTATAAGCCAGCGCCGCCTCATCTACTGTCAGTCCGCGCGGCATCTCTAACAGACCCAAACGAGTGACCAGTGCTGCTATCAAGACGACAGCCCATAAGCGTAGTGCCGGGAATTGCTTGAGCTGCCAATACCAGTAAAAAAACAAAAATTGCCATTTCTGCCGTCCACGGGCGTGTTTCCAAGCGAACTTCGTGCCGCCCCGCCAGCTCATCGCCGCAATTTTCTCCTCACCAAAAACATCTTTGTTTGTGGTCTCATGTACGTGCTCCACCACGGCTTTGTGGCAGTAAAGCACCTGCCAGCCGCGCGCTCGCGCTGAGTATGAAATATCTATATCTTCCCAATAAGCCGGGTAAAACTTAGTGTCAAACCCGCCCAAAAGCCGCCACTTGGTGATGTCAAAAAGACTGCTGCCACCGCACGCCCACGCCGTCTCGCCCGAATGATCCAGATTATCATCGCGCCGGTGCCAAAATCTACCCTTACTCCACCAAAGCTGATTACGCCCGCTTACCTGGCTGCCATGATTGACGTCAATTTCGCACGCGCTCACCGCAAAAACACTGTCGCCATTTTGCATCATCGCCCACAAATTGTCTCGCACTCCCGCTCTGGGGCGCACGTCATTATTGAGCAACAAAAAATAGTCATTGTCTATCAGCGCTACTGTATCATTGACATTACGCGCAAACCGCCCACACCGGTAGCGCTGAAAAAAAGAAATGGTAATCGGCTTGCCGTGCTCACTAATCCGCGCCCGGTACAACTGCCCCGCCGCACTCACATCTGGGATCAGCTGTAAATCATACTTTTGGCGGAAATAGCGTAAATTTTCCAAATTGCCCGCCGCATCCTCACTGATGAGTAGTTCATCTCCGGCTTGCATCTGCGCCAGCACACTCGGCAAATTTTTCTCCAGCAAATGTTTTCCATTATAGGTAGGGATTAAAAAAGTAATTGCCGTGTGTTTTTTTGCCATGCTACATTTCCAACATTTGCCAACATCTTTTTTCAAAGTTGGCCAAATCAAATTTCTCGGCCCGCTCGCGCACCTGCAGACTCACCTCGCGGCGCATCTTCTCACTTTTGATAAATTTGCGCGTGATTTTGAGGCACTCAGCTTCTGTGAGCCAACCAAGATACCGCAGTTTATTGCCCAAAATTTCTTTTTGTCCACCCTTGGCGATCACCACTGGCACGCAACCTGCTGCCATCGCTTCTACGGTAGAAATACCGAAGTGTTCCATTTTTTCTGGGTGGACGTTTTCGTCATCCGTCGCGCCAGTAGCGTGCCAATAAATCGCGGCGCGCGCGTAATAATCCAAAAGTTTTGCCCGGTCCACATCAGTAATTATTTCCACCGGCAAATCCCTAGCTATCGCTTGCACTTTTTGCAGATAATCCATACTCTCCACCGAGCCAATCAGTACCAATTTCCAGCCAGCCAGCAGCTGCGGATTTCTATCCCGCAAACGGCGGAAAGCTTCCACCAGCAAATGTTGATTTTTTGTATGCAAACTATCAAAAAAACGGCCTACATTCAAAATAATTTTTTCTTTCTCTACCGTCTTTTCTTGCAAAGCCTTCACGTCTACTCCTGGCTGGCATACCAAATCCACCTTGATCTGCCAAAATTTTTCCACTACTTTTTTGGTAAAAAGTGAATTCGTATTGATTACCTGGAAACGTTTAAATTTGGCTTTTTCCCGGCCTGAGCGCGGAGCTAGGGTCAGCGGCACCTGGATATGCATGATGTTACGCCTGGCCAAAGAAAAAAAAGCACTACCATCCGTCACGAAGTAAAGACAATCATACCCTCTCGTCCACCACAATTTCCTGAGCCGTCGGCCTTTCATGCCCAAAGGTGTCGCCACAAAATGTAATTTATCCAGTTTCCGGCCCAAAAAGTGTTCGTACTTTTTTTTGATCGCGTCCAAATCCGTCTTGATGCGCCCGGCGCAAATAGCGATCGTCACGTCATGTTTGCTGGCATAAACAAGCGCTGTATCCAGCAAATACTTCTCTCCACCTCCAAAATGATCTGGTAAGTATGGTGAATAAAAAGCTATTTTCATAAATTTTCTGTATTATACTATACTTTTCCTGGTTTTAATGAAGCAATCACTTGCTGTTCTAGGTCCTCATATTTTTCACTTATCGTGGGTCGCTGCTGCAATTCCCAGATCTGGATAAAAACAAACGCCCGGTTGCAGGCTTGTACCAGTGCTTCCACAAAACCCACCATCCCGTCGCGGTATCCTTTTTGCCGACAATAACGCCGATAAAATTCCATCACCATTTTGCGCAAGATCGTCCCGGGCGTGACCAGCGGCCAGCCGTCGGCGACGTAAGCCTCCGCCTCCTTGATCGTCCAGCGGCTACTTTTAGCTAAATTAGCCGCCGTATCCCGGTGGGTAAAATGTAGTAAGGGATTACTCAAATCTCCTGTTTTACCTTCATATATAGGACTTTCATGAATAGCACCTTTCCAGCCAGTCAGCGCCCCGCGCCGGAAAATCCTAGTCACGTAGTCTTCTTGCCAGCCGCCAGCCGTCATCGCCTCACCATAATGATAATCTTGCCGGCGCGCTCTCCAAGCACTAATTTGCGGATCAGCCAGCTTGTCGCGCATCTCCGCCAGCAGGGCACCATTTACCCGCTCGTCAGCATCCAAGTAAAAAACCCATTCAGTCTGTACCTCAGCCAAAAACTCACTCCGGATCGCAGCGAAATCCTCACTAGCAGTTTCCCGCCACGAAGCACCATTTTCCCGGGCCACCTGCTCGCTTTCATCCCGGCAATGATTGCCGACCACCCACACAGCCTGCGCCCAAAAAAGCTGAGGCAAAAGATGGCGCAAATTGGCGGCCTCATCACGGGCGATAATGATCAGTGTCACTGACAATTGATTCGTCATGTGGGTATTATACCACAGGTGCCAACGAGTCCCAAACTACAAACTAACTAATGACAGTTGGTAATAATTAGTTACCAGCAATTTATAATTGAGTATTTATTGTATACAATAAATTAATTTAATACCTATACATCAGCATTTTTAAAATACGTTATTTTCATTAGCAGACGGAGTGTGAGACTGCTAATCATTGCGTCACAATTGCCACTTGCATTTTTGCGGAAGGAGAGTATAATGATCACAGAAAGTAATTATGGAGAGTGAGAGCAAAAAAACTAACCAGTTTCTCAATCAGCATCAAATTAGTATTGCAATTGTAGTCGTGGCAATTGTGAGTGTAATCATGTTTATTTGCTGGGAAGTAACAAAAAAAAAGAAATCAACATATGAACTAGCTCAAAACCCCGTCATTATCAGTAACAACTCTGAACAAATAGTACAAGCCAATCCTGAAGTCGGTATCCGCGGCGACGAACCTACAACTACCGACCTTTACGAACAAATCGGAACACAAGAAGTCGACACTGATCATGAACTCAATCAACTTTTAGCTGGTCTCGGCATCGAATTGGAACAAGTCTGGGATAACTCCAATCTCCAAGCCCATACAGCACTAGAAAACTATCTTGCTGAGCATCCAGAAAGCCCAATGGTTCCCCCAGGAACCTACGAAGCCTATGCTATCTATGAGGGTTCGCAAGAAAAAGATTTGGCAGCTTTACAAAACGCTGGCTACACAGTCGGCGGCAAAATTTACCCCGATGGCACTTATGATGCCACCTTTTTGGGATTCAACTACAAGATGAAATACGATCAACATCACGTTTATTTTGATGACAATGCTAACGATGGCATTAGTGCCTGGAATGAAGCACCGTATGTATGGGACGGCGAAGTGCTTCATATTGCTGTGCATGCAATCGACGTTTACTTGGTCAGAACAGGAGATGTCTAGGATATAACCATGTCAGAGCCGATACTAAAAAAAATAAACTTTCAAACTATCACTATTTTTAGTATTGTCCTTGTAGTTATTGTTGCAGCCGCCGGAGTGTGGCAAAATATCAACTTGTCTCATCAACAATCACCAGCAAATGTCAGTCATGAAAATGTCGATGCCGACGATTTCGTTTATCAAGATCCCACTCTCACCACAAGCAATGAGCTATTAGAAGAAATCACACCGCAAAACTTCAACGAACAGCTCGCCTACAGCTGGGCCTGGCATCAATATTATGCCAGCACCAGTCTTCCAGAAGCTAAAAGTAGGACCATAACTGAGCTAGCAAATGCCAAAAAAATGTTTGACGCTGGTGATCAAAATGCCACCTTAAACTGTTTTTTTATGTGGGATATCATCGGTGATGAAACATTAGATGCTGACAGCCGCAATCTTGCCCGTGAACTTTGTCATAACGGCAAGCAAAACGTTGTTTACGACTCTAGTTTCAGCCAATACTGGGAGCGCCTCCAAAAAGGACAGGAACAAATCGAAAGCGAACAAGGAGCATTCTGGTACTATTACCCAGATCGTGTCGTCGAGGATTATACCTTAGAATTAGGTGAAAAATATCAAAATTACATCTCCGGCAATGCAAACATCACACCAGAACAAGATAACACCGCTGCCGCTAGACAGTTGAAAGACTATGCTCTCGTGATGATTGATAAGTCAGATCTCGCTTACGGCGTCGCTAATCCAAACTACACCAAAGACCTAAGACTCAAAAATGAAAGTCAGCTGCAATTTATGGCCCTGGGCGAAAAACTCTTTTCTTGGTATATTGCTTACGGTGACCAGAATTTTGATACTGAAAGCAAGTGTTTACTGCGTGAAGCGTTGACACTTTATTATGATCGATTCACTTCCGCCTTGGAAGAAAGTTTCCTCACTCGCCTACCAATATGTAATGAACCATCAACTTACTTAGTACAACTTGTAAATCGCGGGCATTATGATAAAATAGAAATTAATCCTGTCTTGGTATTGGAAGATGTCCGAGCAGGTGAGGCAACAGATAATTACGAAAAAATAATTATAGCGGGACTACTAAGTCAATGAGGAAGGCAAATAAAACTTACCAGCTCTTCATCAAAGTCGTATTGCCGATTATCGCTTTTGTGTTTATCAGCTTTTTTGCCGCCAAAACCATACTTCAAACTGTCGATGCTAAAGGCGGGAGCGGACCAGGCAGTGCTCTCGATCCTCAAAATCCAAGCGGACCGATTACTTGTACCACAGGAGATGGACATGGAAATCCTAGCGAATGGGATGCTGTCACTCCAGCTTGGCGGCCTAGACTAAAAGAAGTCATCCAAAAATGTCGAAATTCTGATGGATACTATAACTATGATCAGCAATGGCTATTTGTGCGCAATGCAATCGTCTATCCGTATTCAGAATACAAGTCTACTAGCTATTGGGACGTAATCCCTGATAAGATTGCTCCTAGTGCCAGCGTCTACGGCAAAGAAACTGGCTACAGAATGCATTGGTTTTACACCACCAATAATTCAGGAAGCTGTAGCGATCATAAGTATTGGAATCTCTGGATCCGTGATTTTGACTGTGATGGTGTCACTCACCAATGTAGTGAGCTAAATAACGGCAAAAACGTCTTTAAATCTGGACCAGATATCTTCAACGAAGTTTGTGAGCGAGCTTGTAATTATTATGAACAGCTCACCAATATGGCATGTAAAAACGTCGTCAGTCAAAACTGGTCGCCAATGGGCACACTTCCCGAAGACCTCGCAAAAAGTGCTCTCACATTTGACACCACCAATCTAGAAGGAATAATGGATGATGCTGCTTCATATGCAACACTCATCAACAAAGAATTATCAGCATACACTGAATACATTATGAACTATCTCACTCCAGATAGCAAGTTTATGGTAATCCCAGATAGCGCCAACAGTCTCGAAACTGCACGTTCACAACTTGCTAACCTTGATGCAGTGATCAATACTATCCGTAACACACATACAAATTACTCTACTCAGGCTCAGCAAAAAATCAATTCGGCCAATAGTGTGATTAGCTCGCTCACTAGTCAACTCTCCAGTGTTGATTATAACGTCAACACTCAGTGTGGGTTTTATGCATCCAACAGGTGCTATACTTCAGGCAATCTGGACAGTAGTTGTAGTGATGCTAGGACTTATCGCTCACAACTTGCCAACAGGCGTAGCCAGTATTACAGCTTATTAGATAGTCTCTCCACCAGTACCAGCACTATTGAATATTATGAAAGCGAAGTCAAAAAGCTTCAATCTTACCTCAATACATCGATGCAAAACTGTGCCAGCAAAACTAAAAGCGGCTATGGATGTGACTATGCGACAGCCTGTCATCAATACATAAGTATCGAACAAACTATAGATGGAGCAAAAGATAGTCTACAAGAAGCCAAAGAACAGTTGTGGGCTGTCAAAACCGATAAAGTTGATTTTGACGACAATACTGAAGCAAAACTGCGTGAATACGCTAAACAATTTACTCGAGCTTATAACAGCTATAAAGTCGCCGCCGGTAATACCAAAATAGACTGGACGTTTGGTTACTGTTCCGCCGACGGCTCCGGTGATAGCCCAATGTGTAATAATATCAAGATCATGCAAGGCTGTCTCGAGTTTGTCGGCAAAGCAGAAGCCCAGCTCGCTTCAGAAGGAAAAGTCAATGCTGTCACCAAAGGGTCACTAAGCGTACATATTGAATCACACAGTTGCGATACCCGCTCAGACTTCATCGACGTCAACTGTTCCATTAAGGGCTGTTATCAGACTAGAGAGTGGTGCCGTAACATCAATCAATTCTACGTTGAACCAGATGAAAAATGTCCATTGGGAGGTAATGGCCGGATCGCTTACGTGAATTCTATCCAAAATCCTGGTAGTACTCTGCGATGCCGTAAATGCAATACCTCATTTACTACCTGTGAAGAAGCAGCTAAGTACGCATGGCTTTATGATTCCAGCGAACCAAAGGGAAGCGGCAAAAACAATGAAGTTAAAAACTGGGTAGAAGGTTACTACGACAGCAGTTTTGATGCTAAGCGTTATTGGGCCATCCGTACCAATTGTGAAGCCGACGAAGATCATCAGATCAAAAAATGGATCCAAGATGAAGACGGTCATGCACCCATCCAATGTACGGTCGCTTGTGTACAAAACTGTGACGAGATCCGCGATCCCGATACTCAGCAATACATGGAAGAACCAGACCGTGAACCTTTCGTTAATAGTTCTAGCAAATATTATCATACCAGCAGCTGTTATCGCAAAGGCTGGAATCCAGTTATCAAAGTCGTCGAAGACATTCACGGAATTCAGACCACATGTATTGGCGGCTGTCTCGAGCCTTGCGGAGATGTACGTCAGTTACAATGGGGTGCAGTACGCAACTATACAGTGAACGGTTATACCTATAAAGACTATGCTCAAAGCACTCGAGATAAATATTTCTTACCAGAAGACACCAATTGTACCGCTGCTCAATTAGCAACCAAGACTAGCGTCAGCATTCGCGATCACTACAATCGGAGTTACAGCAAGAAATGCTACTCTGACAAATGTCGTAAAGACTGTAAATCCATTTGTGAAGCCAGAGGGTGGAAGACTTCAGACTATGACTGCGGATCCGGTATACCCAACTACGCCAGCGTCGACGGCTGTACTTGTGTAGCAAACTGTTCTGGGGATGCTTGTCGCAATCAAGGTTACTGGCCAGCCAGTCACGTCTGTGCACCAAATGAAGAATCACTCGGCACAGAGACCATCATTGATAAAAACGGTCACTCAATTGTTTGTCACAAAGGATGCAAAGCCAAAACTCCAGGTGACGAACTTAAGTGTGCTCCAGGCGTACCAGTATATAATGGCAGCAGTGTCACGGTTAATGGTGTGACACAAACCGATTTTGTCGGTGATGTTTATATCAACAGTGATGAAACCTTCTATAATGAGCGCAATGCCTGGCTTATCACCAGAGACCAAAGAAGATATCCTGCCTATACACTGTCAGGCGAATCACGGGTGCGCAACGTGATTATTTCACCGCTCGGCTATGAGAAAAAAGAAAGAACCAGCCCATATCAAATCTGTCGTTGGGGTGAGTGTCTCGTCAATGACGCTGCTGAGCGCGCAGATGAACTTAATGCCCGTAATCAATGCGATAAAAAATACAAGTATTACAGCGCCATCGACGATGGCTGCCGTCGACACTACCAATATATAAGCTACTGCTTTGACGATCCGCCGCCAAATAACTGTCATTCGACCTCTTGTGGCCAACAATGCCGCTGCGGTAGGCAGTATTATAGTGGTAGCGATGATGACTCATGTCACTATGCTGGCTGTGTCACCTGTGTGCCTACCTGCTATACAGAATCAGATCTCGGCTTTGGCATCCGTGAGGTTCCTTGTGTCGGACCAGGTGGAGAAAGAACCCATTCAGATTTCTGTTCCACTAACAAATACACCAGCTATGAAGCCTGCAAAGTGCCTACATGTAATAACGTTGATGATGTCCTCGATGTCATGGATCGTACCAATTTCAAAAAATGTGGTGTCGAGAACCCCAAAGATAGAATTACCCAACTCGATCAAGCGCATGAATATCTAGGTGAGCAAGCGTATGGTGTTGGTGGTATCTACCAGTGCACCGATAGAATTCCCAACGCTCCTGACGCTATCGCATATCCAGATGAATGTACAGGTTTAGAAAACCACTGTTTCCACGTCTTACCTTGTGGAGAAGTGCAAGTTGCGGAGTCCAAAGGACAAATCGGTTCCAAAGTCAGTGCCACTCACAAGGATGAATTCGGACAAGTAACGGGTACTGGCGGACTGCTTTGCGGTGGCGGCGCATGCAAAGAAAGCGATCATTACATCTTTATCCCTGGTACAGAATCCACCAATTATCAAGTTGGTGTCGCCGGCCAACGTTGTGGACGTTATTGGGAAGTCTCAGAACCGCAATGGTCGATGGCTGGGGGCACATCCAATATTTACACCGCAGAAGGCTCATCTAAGCGTAGTAAAGAAAAGGGAGTAACTACTGACCGTTGTGGCAACGCTAATGGTGTCGAACTCACTAGAGGTAGCTTCAAACTTGAAGATAGCGTACCGCTAACATACGAATTCTTTGAACAAGCCATGGATATTTCTAAGCTTCCCAGATGTAGTGATGTTACCATAGATACAGACGAGTTTTACATCTGTAAAGAAAACGGTGACTTTAGTACTTCCGATCTTAATCCCGACCTACTTCGTGCCGACCGCAATCTCGTAGTTTTCATGGACTCGGAAAGTGGTACTTTCACCATTGATACTCAAATAGAAACTGCCCGTGATTACTTCAAAGCCTTTATCAGTCGCGGTAAAATGGTGATCGACTGGGGCGTAGGCACCTGGCCAGAAGCAGCCTACGAACGCAACCTTGGTTGTGCTGATACCGACACCGCTGACTTACAAGGCTTCTTTGCCGCTGATGAAATTACTTTCCCCAGCAAATTGGTAGCAGATTCTCAAGCAAATGCCTTTAACGAAAACCTGCGCTGTGATCGGCAACTTGTCATCGCTGGCAACCTTATCCAGTGGGGAGATAAGGCGCTCAATCTCACCCGTACATTCCGTGGTTGCGTCGGTGGCAATGAAGACCTTGCTGCTTGGAAAGCAGCCGAACAAAATCCAGCTGTTTACCGTGATTTCAATAAGATCATGTCACCGTATGTGTTCTACCAACGCCCCGACTTCCAAAATTCCGCTCCCGAATGGATGAAAACGAGCAATACCGAAAGAATTGAGGTAAATTAAAAAAAATATTGAGTATTTATTGTGCACGATAAATGATTTTATACCGGTGCATCAATATTTTTAAAATACCTTAATTTTATTAGCAGACAATGGCCGCGACTGCTAATTTCTCCGCACTCACATCCTTCCCGTCACGTACAGCAAACCGTTTTCGTCTCGCCGTCCCCAATCACCAGTCCGATACCAGCCGCCCTGCAATACTGCCGCTGTGCGCCCGCGGTCTTGATAATACCCACTCATCACTTGCGGACCGCGCACCCAAATCTCACCCTCATTTTCATTGCTGCCGCCCACAAATTTCACTTCTATATTTGCCAGCGCTCGGCCAACGCTCGCCGACACACCTAAGTGACGGTAACCGCTAGCAATGCCCGGCGCGCATTCCGTGCAACCGTATGTGGCCAGCACTTCTATCCCGGCCAAAGCCCACTTCTCTTGTATACTCACCGGTACTGCCTCGCCGCCACAGATGATCTGATTAAGCGCCCCACCAAAATACTGCCGCCAGCTATTCTGGTCGCCGTGCTCACTGCTGGCTCTTTCCAATTTGCCTGTCAATTTTTGCAGTATCAGCGTGGGCATTACTACTACCGTCGGCCGAGCAGCCTGCAATAAGCCTTCCGGATGTCGCCAATCCAGCGGAAAAAATATCTGCGCTCCGCAACTGCACCACCACAAAAGGACTGACAGTCCCAAAATATGCTCACCCGGCAGCCACGAGAATACCGCGCGATCACCACGAAAATCATGCAAAAATTGCCCGCCCCAAATCACGGCCAACACATTTTTTTGCGTGAGGGCCACCACTTTGGGCTGACCCGTAGTGCCAGAAGTGGTGATCAAGACAGCCAAATCATCACCTTGAGGCTGGAAGCACGTGAGCCTCTGCCGCGCTTCAGGCCGAGCAGGGGAGTGCTCTACTGTCTGGATTACCGTATCCGGCTGGCACTTGTCACTATCACTTACCAAGCAAACCGCTTGGCGGAGCCGCCAGGCCGCCAAAATGCTCACCAACCACCAGTAACCAGGCTCCAGCCGCAAGCTCACTTTTTGCGGCCGTTCGGGATCAAATTTTTCCTGCCAAGCTGCAGCCGTGTTTTCTACGTCGGCCACCAGCCCGTCATACGTCACTGTCCTCGTTTTCCCGTCCTCATCAGTGTAAACGCCAGCCAGCTGCCCACCGTATTCTTGCCGTAAAAAATCCAAAAACTCACTAATCTGTACATGTGCGCGCGGACAAAAAGCACGCTGTGGATAATCACCAAGATTTACCCCAGGCGCTAGCCCCTCATACACCATGCTCATATCTTACAAAATTTCTTCCGTCTCTTCATCACTCTGCCACGGGATCAAGTAATTATCCCGGCGCATCGCTTTATTTTCGCCGACTTTTTTCGCCTCACCCCGCAAAATTTTCTCAAAAGGCTCGCAGTGCGGGCAGCCGCCATGCGGGCACTTAAAAGCATTTAGCTTCCTGGCCGTCGCGATCCGCCGCCCGGCTTCTAGCACTCGGGCACGAGCTTCATCGAGTGACGGCAGCGCCTTTGGCGTCAGTTCATTACTCCATTCCAGATACCAGTAACTCGCCGCGGCTACCGTGTACTTTTGACAGTTGACCGCCAAAAGTAAATAAATCGGCAGCTGCAGTGACTTCGGATCTTCTTCGCTTTTGCTGGTTTTAAAGTCGATGATGTGTACCGTCTTGGCGTGCGAGTCATACTGCAGCCAGTCAAGTTTGCCGCACAAAATTATATTTTCCTCTTCACTGATCCAGTAATTGGGCAGATCGCCCTTGATTTTTACGGCCAGCTGTTTGAGCGGCCCGGGATGTTCCATCACCCGCTCCAGCATTGCCTGGCCGCGGTCATGGTATGCTTTTTCTGCATGCTCACTTGTAAATCCTCCCGCCTCGCCGTGTACCTTTTTCCAGACTTCCTCATACCGTACCAGTAAGCTTTGTCTAAAACGTTCTGCCGTAGGCAGCGTCGACAGTCCTTCCAGCACGTCGTGTACACTGATCCCCAGAGAAAGAGCCGGCGACACTATCTGGATTTTGTGCTTCGTCACCGGGTCTTTATACATGTTTTTGAGGTAATACGCCCGCGGACAAGCGAGATAGTCGCTGATACTACTGTGTGAAATCCAAGTGGCACTAAACTTATCTGGCATGACGTCATTATATCACACTCATCACCAATTATTCCCGCAATTTATGCCAAAAACCCGGCTCCTTAGAGCCGGGCTTGTCTTTTTACTTCAAAAAAGAATTAATAGCGATGGCAGACAAAGCGGAAAGTATCGGACCAATCGCCGAAATCACCGCCTTCCATCCGCACCCGGTAGCGTACAAAGTACTCTTTTTCGTTGTCGATACCGATACCAAATACCACCCGATCCCGTTGCTCATAGCGGTGTGAGTGGACATCGCTGCCACCATTACTGGTACCAACGTTTACTTCGTATTCCACCGCATCTTTGCCGTCACGGCTAAATTTTGGTAACACAATCTTGGCATCATTGAAACGATCACCGTCAGCATTACCACAAGTCTCGATGTAAGGCGTAAACGGTTTATTGTTATTGCCGTAGGAATAATTATTGTAGTAATAAGTACCCGGTACGTAATTATAATTGTAATTTGCCGGTACCTGGATCACTTGAGGTACAGTCTGTACAGTTTGCACCGTCTTTACTACTGGTGCTGCAGCCTGGACGGCATTAGTTTTTGGCGTTTGTGCCACCGGATTGATATTGATATTGATGACGCTGGCGGTGGAACCGTCTGCATTTACCAGGCGGGAAGCCGGGATCGTCACGCTCTGATCACCAGAAACAATATTGATCTTGGCGTCTGCCGGTAAGGTCACTGTCTCACCAGCTACTGCTTCATTACTACCTGCCGTCTCGCCGGCATCAGTCAAGCGCTGACCAACATTGGTATTGGTAGGAGTGCTGCTGGCAATAATGCTCTCAGCCACCGGAGAAAGTTCACTCTCGCTGGTCTGGCGGGGCGCATGATTTGTCTGGCGATAATTATAAAAAGCCAAAGCACCCACCACTATAAATGCACACAGCACCGCCGCCGGCACAAAGCGAAACTTCCGCTGCTCTGGATACATTGCCGGATTAGTTACGGCTGTCTTATAGGCATTACTGGTAGTATTTGTAGCCACATTGGCTGTATAGCGTCCCTGACGCTCATTTTCTTGATGTAATTGTCTGTCCGTCATATATCTTTCTATTGTTCGTTCCTTTATCTTTCTGCCGTGACATCAACTTTTTCTGTATTAACTATGTCACAACTGTTTACATTATATCACATATAGGCTATTTTGTCAAGACCCAATTTCTTATTCCCGTGGTATAATACGCCTATGCTAAAAAAGTGGTACTTCTGGCTGCTAATGAGCGTCGTTTTTTTCTTGACGGCCTTCCTTACGGTGGTTATGGGTCTATTTTTTGCCCATCCGGTAGTCATCATCGGCTCAGGCGAAAAACTCATCCAGCTAGAACTCGCACCGGTAGCCGAAGACCCGCTCAGACCTGTCCACATCTTGCTGCTCGGGCATGGTGGCGGCAGTCATTCTGGCGGCAGCCTGGCAGATACTATCATTTTAGCGCAGATCATCCCCAAAAAACGCCAAATCAACCTCTTTAATATCCCCCGTGATTTATGGGTGGAATTACCATTTCCCGCCCGTGATGGGGGAGAGGAACTCATGCACGCCAAGGTCAATACCACTCTCGCCATCGGCAGCAGTGAGCGCCAATACACTTGGCGTAGTGAGCAATTTAAAGGCGAGCACGGCGGCGGCGCCCTTGCCAAATACGTTATCGGCCAGATTACGGACTTGCCTATAGATTATTATGTGGCCGTGGATTTTAGTGGTTTTGTGAAAGTTATAGAGACTATTGCCGGTAAACAGGGTCTCAAAATTGACGTGCCGTATTCCTTTGTAGACGAATTTTACCCGATAGAAGGACTAGAAGACGATCCATGCGGGTTTAGTGAGGAAGACATCGCCACAATGTCGGCTACGCTCACCGGCTATGAGCTGGAAAAACAGTTCACCTGTCGCTACGAAAGGCTAGAATTTACCCGGGGTACCCAGCTAATCGCCCCCGACCAACTGCTTAAATTTGTCCGTTCTCGTCATTCTGGCACTCATGGCGGGGATTTTGGCCGCTCGCAGCGCCAACAAGTAGTAATTGAAGCCCTCAAACAAAAAATTTTCTCGGCCAGCATGATCGCCAAAGTCCCTGAGCTCATCCGTCAAGTGCTGCGCCTGGTGCGCACCGACCTTGACTATGAAATGCTCAGCTCTGTGCTTTTGGCTTACGACGGGATTGAAGATTTTCAGATCACCAGTTTTGTCTTGACCAATCAGAATTTATTGGCAGACGGACGCAGTAGTGATGGCCAGTATGTCTTGCGGCCACGGCTGGGCTTGGATGATTACCGCCAGATCCAAGATCTGGTCAGCTGGACACTCGAGGCCACTGGCGAAGCCACGCTAGACGATTTCATGTCACTAATCGGTGAATAATTGCCACTTGACAAGCTTCCTCCGGCATGATTTAATGGAGCGAGATTATAACGCAGAAACTATGACAGCAAAACAAAAGGGCACGAGTTTGTCCACACCAGATAAAAGTTGGCAGATTATAATTTGCACTGTCATTGTTACTGTCGCCATAAGTGTCATTTTTTCATTGATTTACCGGTATTTTTCCCGCAAGGCACAGCCAGGGGATTACGTAGTAAGTAGTGATCTGCATCCGCGCGAGGTGGAAGCGCCATACCTGCAGGCCGCCAGCAAACTGCTTGAGAGCGCAAGCCGCGATCAAGCCTTTGCCAATCTGGAGACCACGCTCGCTTATACCTGGGCGCATCACCAATACTACCTTGCCACCGGTCAAAAAGAAGCCATAAACGACGTCGCCGCCGGGATTGATCACGCGAGCACGATTATGGAACAAAAAAGCGATTTTGGCCCCAGCAGTGACATGTTGCCCGAACAATTAAAAATCGACCCGGCAAAAATTGGTCTTTTTTGCGCGATGTATCAAGATATTTACCAAGATCACACCCTACACAGTTCCCTGCGTGAAAGCACTCTAGCACTGTGTGATCAGGCCAGTGAAGATTTCTACCTCACACCCCAGATGCAAGAGTTTCACGATCGCCTCGAGCAAGGCCAAGCCAAAATGAATAGTGAAGCCAGCGCTTTGTATACCTACAATCCGGAGTACATCATCAAGGAAGTCACCGAGCGCCTCCAAAGTGAACTGCAAAAATTCTCCCGCGGCGGCGATTTCTCATGGTATGATGACGCCTCGATAGACATGCCCACTGCCCGCGACAATCTCGCCCGGCATTTGGCGGCCACCAGTAATAAATATTACCGCCGCCAAGTTTTTCACTCAGTCTCGCCAACAGACGACGACGCCAGTATCAAGCGGTTGCAAGCCCAAAACACGCGCGATCAGTTTGACTGGCTCTATTTGCTCGGTCAGACTTTATCCTGGTATGCTCACTATGGCGTCAGCCAAGAAGAAGAAAAATGCCTACTCCAGCAAAACCTCATCACTTATCTGCATTCCAGCTCTGCCGGCGACGTGGGGGCAGGAGAAATTTTGGCTTATGCCTCACCTCTATCAGGCACGATGTCTCCTGAGTGCCAAGTGCTAGCATTTTATAATTATCACCCCGATACGGATACCTTTAACCGGCAGCTCAATCTCGCCAGCAGTGAATTTGTAGACGAATACACGCCCACGGCGGAAAAACTGTATTTAGCGGGCCTACTGACACAAGAGGAACAAGAGCAAACCGATCACTTAGAGCGGCTCGGCGGTGTAGACATTTCTCTGCCGGAAGGCTTTGAAAATATCTATGACGAACTGACCCAAGAAGACTTAGACGCCGTACCAGATATTTTTGACACCGCCACTTGGGAAGAAGTATCCTCAGCACCAGCAAACACAACTGTAAGCGATGAAGAACTCTACCGGCAAGCGGAAGAATATTACCAGATGTTACAGGAACATGAGGAGGCTACACCATGAAACTTTTTGCCCGTTCCCTCACCAAACTCACCCACTGCCTCACACTAATAGCCATGTGCGCCTTTATCTTTACTAGCCGTTCTGATGCCGTCTGGTGCGCCGCTCTCAATAAAGACATCACCTGCCCCAATGGCGATCATCCGCCAGGCTCCACGCCTCATCTAGGCAATCTTTTCACGATCAATCGTACCACTCTGCGCGCCGCCATCCGTTGTTGTGGCGGCAGTGTCAACTTTGACCGTCTCTGGGTACGCGAGGAAAGCCAAAGCGGCTGGCCGGGTTTTCATGTCCACTGGGATTATGATACCAATAGTTCTGCCAGCTGTTACACCAAAAATTTTAACCTCCACATCCTCAATGACGACTGCCCAGGCTTAGGTAAAGTCAGCTCATGCCCCAAATCCGGCTCAAAATCTTATTTAAGCGGCGCGGATTATTTTGAATATTTATGCCGTGATGCTTGTCAATTGTATGAAGGTATGACTGGTCGCTCTTGTAGTGAAATTGTCGATCAGGTCAGCTCCCCCTTAGGTACAGCTGATACAGACCTGGGACGTAATGACGTCGCTTTTGCTCTCGGTGATCCCGATCGGCGCAAAATCTTGCAAGGTGCCGTGGACGGACTCAATGAATTACTACCATATGCCAACGTAGAGCATTGTGGCCTTACTAAGGTGAGCTCGCTCAATCTCGGCCGGGTGGACTCTCAAATTGACTATTTATTTGACCGCGGCACTGGCGATAATTTTTGTCTGGAAGGTGAGCTTTGCTGGGCCAGACGAGAAACTGCCTACTCGCAAGCCAAACGTGACCAAATGCGTATCCAGATGGATTACACCTGTGAGGCTTACAAATATGCCTATTACACGCCACAAGCTTCTGATAGATTTTTGGAAGAATGGAAAAGTATCTATAGTAAAACTAAAAGCAAAACTTTTTATTATGACCGCAAATACGCCTCTGGCGACAGTGTTTACTCTTCTCGCACTAGTGGTAGCGCCTCGGTGAGCTTTAGTGAAAGCGGACTTTGCCGCATGGCTGGCGACAAATGGATTTGCCAAAACGAGCCCAGTGGTGAGTATCCCGGCAGTCTACAAGGAGCCAAAAATAATATGAACAGCGCTGCTGACTACTACCGTAATTCTGCCAATCAAGATGCCAACTGGTACAGCAGTGAGGTCGGCAAAATGGAAGGTTATATCCGAGGCAATACTTCTTGCCGCAATAATGCCAATAATAAAATTAACTCCAACTGTCCTTACGTCGACTCCGCCTACAGTTCTTACCGATCTGCCTACAACAGTTATTCTTCCTGTTATTCTTCTTGCCGCAACCAAAAAAACGCCGACGGCAAATATAAAAGTAGCAGTGAATGTGACAGCCAATGCAATTACGGTCACGTCCAGTCGCTCTACAATACTTACAGCAACTATTCCAGTAATTGTTCCTCTGGTCGCTCCGAGTATAATACTTGTGTCAGTAATTATAATTATGCCGTCAATAATATCGGCGATTACTCGTACCGAGCGGCCTTTTACCGTGCCCGTGCTGAGCTATATGATGAGCACAAACAAGACTACAACAACAATAATGATTACTTCCAGTACCGTATCTACTACCGGGTGGGGCAGATCACCGCTTCCTACGGCAACATCAATTGCGCCAACAACAAGTATTACGAAGGGCAAAAATTTGGCGATGATCACTGGAAACCTTACTATACACAGTGGTACTCTCACTCATACAATCGCGATACTGCTGTCAGCAACTGCCGCAGCATTACGCGGTCTAAAGGCTACGATCATTGTATTGAGGCGATTGACGAGCTCCCACGTCAAGTAAGACTTTACAAATATTCCCGTGAATGGTCTGAGCAGACTGGCAACGACAATTACTACTGCACCAATACCAGTACCACTGTCTGCTCTCCTTCCACCAAAAACGGTGGCTGTCACACCAATCCGGAACGCTCCTACATCAATATCGGCGGCAACTATTACTACACCAACGGCCTCACCAAGCGTACCGACGATAAAACTCCGCACACCTGGAGCTATAACGGCACCACCATGAACGTGCGCTGCTATAAAAAAAGCCGACTGGAAACAAATGATGACATCGAATGGATGAAATCACACATTTCGCTACCAGGTTTCATCGAGTCGTATATCAAGCCGCAAGTTGCCCTGATCATAAAACGCAAAGACGCCTACTACAAAACTATTCCGGCTAAAAGTGGCGGCGGCGATCCCAGCAATGCTTGGTTTGAGTCTTGGCGCAAAGCCGGCGGCACCAATCTATGTTCAAACAAAACCAGCATCAATACTCGCGGTTGTGTCGCTGTCAACCTGCTGCAAAGTTGTCTTAATAAAGCCAACTCCATGATGCAATCCAATACTTCAGACGTCACTCATAAATCCGAAGGCATCCTCACCACTTACCAAGATAACCATGCCTGTACCGGCGATAATGATGCCGTCTCCTCCTCACGCTGTTATAAATTTGGTTGCTACGTGCAGCGGGAAACCTGCCGCAACGTCGACCAGTTCTTCGTTGACTACGATGAAGTCTGTAGTGTGGGTACTTACGCCGGCAGTAAGAGCCCGGATATTTATTACAATCAAGGAACCAATAAAAACCTTACCTGCCGCAATTGCGCTGCCGCAAATTCTTGTAGTCAGGCAGCGGCACAAGGTTACCGCTATGATCCGCTGGCTTCTAATCCCAATAATACTAATGTCATCATGGGCTTTTTGATCGATGATAAAAACGCCTCCCGCTATAAGACGATCCTCACCAGCTGTCCGGCTGGGCAGCACTGCGAGACAAAAACTTTGAGATATAAAGGCAAAACCATCGGCAACTGTCTCGTCGTCACCGACTCTGGTGTCACCTGTGCCAGTAACGGACTCAAAGACTTCTCTTCCAACGCTTGCGCTTACAGGAGCGACGGCCACAATACTCCGGTGCCACGCTATATTAATGAATACGACACCAGTGGTAACATCATCAAAACTCACAAATGCTGGACTGGCGAATGTGTGGACTCATGCGTGGCTGCTGGCTATTACACTTGGTCGCCTGTCAACACCACTAACTGTACCAGTACTTACCAATGTATTGACGGTAGCGGCTATTTCTACGCCACCAATGACCCCCGCAATGGTTGTGCTTATGCTGATACTCTCGCCGCTCACGCTCTCCCGAATGCGGCAAAACTTTTTTACAACCGTGTCTATCCGGGATACTGTTTTAACGCTCACTGCCGTGCTACACCGCCTGGCGGTGCCAGTATCTCCAAAAACATTTGTATCGAACACGGCTATGCGGCCATAGTCGGTGATCCTTTCTCCTGCGGACCACGAGAAACCTCTCTAGGAATCGAGACGATTACTTACTACGAAAATGGTAGTGCTAAAACTCAGGATTGTTATATCGGCTGCCGGCTCAATATCGCCAATAATACCGAGCAGTGCACTGCTAACACTGTCACTGGTAACAATACTCCTGACGCCGGTGCGATGCTGTGGTTTAATCACCAAGAAGACCGCTATCAGCGCCTGCCCACTTACTTGATCAAAGTCGGGGAGCGTACTTGGTGCTACGCCGATAAAGCCGGGCACAACGGTTGCTCTGCGGCCGCTTATAGAGCGTCACACTTATACCAGGTGGCCGCCAAAAACGGTATGTTTACCCCAGCCAGCATCAATAAAGTCTCTGTGTGCCGTTTTGATCGCTGTGCACCCAGTGATGCCAGTATCACCGCCCAAGGCCTCAATGAAGAATACGAAAAAACCGTCTGCGCTAGTCTCGGCCTCGACCCCAAATCTACCATCACTAGCAATAATGAGTACCCACAAAAAACTTACGGCCGTAGTGGCGGTAGCGTCTACATCGCTGAGGTCGGCGGTCTGTATGATAGCTGTGATGGCATTTACCTGTACAACCGCTGCGTCCGCCAAAACAATAGCTGCGCTCCGCGCTGCCGCAAAGATACAGATCTGGGATACGGTACTTATGAAGCTTACTGTCAGCATTACAACATCAACTCTCGTGCCCGCGGTCAAGACGGCAAATATATAGATACCACCAGAGATAGCTCTGGGGCTTGGTGGACGCGCACCGATACCTGCGACGATGGCAGCTATAGTACTCAAACAGATTATCACTCCGAAATTGCTTGCAACGTGCCCACTTGTGCCGACGGCTGGACGCTCGCCATCGACAAAAACGAGACGCTCAAGCCTACCGACACCAACGGTCACACTAATGCTGTCCGCTGTGGCCAGACGTATGACTTAGACTGCAATCATTCTGCCTTCCTCACCACTCGCTCCAGCACTACACTCACTCTACACACCGGTGTCTGCTATGGCCAAGGCGGTACCATCCAGTGTGCGCCCAATGCTCCCGCCCCACAGCGCTCGCCAAATAGAGCCGGCTGTCACACTGGCAATACCAGCTGCTACAAGCTAGAAGGCTGTGCTACAGAATACGACAATAACGGTAACATCAAGACATCCACTCATCCCACCGAATTTGGCCAACCCAATGAATCCGGACTGTATACCTGTGGCAATAGTACCGATCCCCGTTGCAATATCAATAATGACTTCATCTTTATCCCCGCCGGCCGCAGTGATACCCGGGAAGCTTACCTCGCCAATTACGGCGCCGGCAACGCTCATTACAAAGCCGGCACCAACGGCCGCCGTTGCGGGCGCTATATGCACGTCTCCGCACCCAAATGGGCTACCGCCACCCAAAATCCGGCCACTCAGGGTGCGCAAAACATCTATGTCAACAGTACTAGTGGTACCGCCACCGATCGTTGCCCGGGAGCAGTACAACCGTTTAACTCCAGCTCTTTCACGCTCGCTGGTGACCTCAAACTTGATTGGAATTACTTTAACACCTTAGTGGACGTCTCCAAACTGGAGCCATGCGCCAATATTTCAGGCTTCAATGAAGCCGCCTGGAAAACTAAAACCGCCAATATGGATGGTTACTATGCTTGCCGCGAATATGACAGCGTCGTCACTTCTAGCTCCTTGCTAAACAAAGGTCTGCTTGACGCCAGCCGCAATGTGATCGTCTTCTTTGACGATCCCAATGCCACCTTCCGTATTGACACCAATATCGTCACCGATATTGGTAGTTTCAAGGCATTCATTTCTCGCGGCAGCATCGTCATTGATCCCAATGTCGGCAAATTCCCCAAAGCAGCCATGAATGACCACGGTGGCTGTTCATCAGAAACTACTGCCGATTTACAGGGATTTTTCGCCGCCAAACAGATCAGATTTGATCATATGGATTATTCCGGCAGCTCAGTAAAAGAAATCAGTCGTATCGGCCTCAATCCTCAACTCGTACCTTTCAACGACGTCACTTCATTATACTGCGATAAGCAAGTGGTCATCGCCGGCAACATTGTCCAGTGGGGAGGTGGCGGCATCCAGATGAATCGTACCTTCAAAGGTTGCGTGGGCGGCAATGCCACCACCGACGGTGAAAGCAGCCTTGACTGGGAATACGTCATCGCCAATCCTGCTGCTTATCCAGATTACAACGCCTTCCTCTCGCCGGTAATTATTTATCAGCGCTCCGATTTCAATAGCAGTGTGCCCAACTGGCTCAAGACCAACAGTACTCAGAGAATAGAAAGTCGCTAATGCCCGTCACCCGCCAAAAACCAGTTCATCAAAGTTCTCAGGTTTACGTCATCATTGCCGTCATTGCAATCGTGATTTTGCTGATCGTCAGTGTCTTGGTAGCTATGCATAGTCAGGCCACTAGCGGTCAACTCACACCTGGGTCTTTACTTGTCTCTCATCACCAAGCCGCATCTTCGCCAGACAGTTTGACCCCATCCACCGCCTACACCAACGACTCGCCGGTCACCCAAGAAATGCTTGAGCACGAAATTACTGATTTGATGATCGCTTTTGGCATTGATGATGCCAGTACTCAGTCCACGCCAGAGCCGGAAGTATTCGCCGAGACAGACGTAGAAATGCTGTCGGCCGCCAATACTACTCAAATTGCTCCCCCAGCTGGCACTTACCAGGCCGTCAACCTCTTTGAACGCGGCATCCAAAAAAACCTCGCCGCGATCCAGGATCAAGGCTATAATATCACTATCACCTTAGACGGCGCTGGCCGGGCTCAAGTTAATTTCTTTGGTTTGGAGTTTACAGCTACTTATGATGACCATTATTTATACTTAGAAGACCAGACCCGCGTCCCTTACTATTATGATGGCGTCACAATCACTGCCGCTGCCCACCGTATCGAGCTTGACTTACAAAAAACACTGTAATTCTTTACTGCCCCTCGTGGCTGTCTCCAGGATTATCTCCTTCTGGATTTTGCGCGATTACCCGCCGGCAAACTTCACGCGGTACCGCCCCCTCTTTGAAATATTCCTCGCGACCACAATAAGCCACTTTCACAATCCCTGCCGGCACCTCAAAATGCGCCGGATTTTCTGGATCTAAAAGCTGTAGCATAATTTTTTGCCACATTGGCGATGCACCCGTGATGCCAGAGGCGATGTAACTCATAGGCGTGTTGTTATTATTACCTACCCAAGTGCCTACCACGTAGTCATTAGTATAGCCAAAAGTCCAATTATCCCGCAAACTGTTGGTCGTCCCTGTTTTCACTGCCACCTCCTGACCAGGGATATTGAGTACGCTATTGACGCCAAAAGCCGGCGCCCGGGCATCGTTGTCACTAAGGATACTATCTATTTGGTAAGCTGTTGCTGCTGACAAAGAACGGTGTTGACGGTTGGCACACTCGCCAAAAAGTGCACAGGTATTTTGGTAAATCGTCCGCCCTTTATAATCCAAAATCTCCAAAAACGGATCTTGTTCCACCGTCACACCAGCATTGGCAAAAGTAGAGTAGACACTCATCATATCGGTCATGCGCACTTCACCGCCACCTAGCGTCAGCGACAACCCAAACCGGCTCCTATCTTCCCAAGTAGTAATGCCCATTCTCTCCGCTTGATCAATCATGGCGTCCATACCGATCTCGTTGAGTACTTTGACTGCCGGGATATTATAAGAACAGCCCAATGACTGGCGCAGCGTCACATTACCATGATAGCTGCCGTCATAATTTTTGGGCGCGTAAGACTGTCCCCACTGATTACGATAGACAATTGGCTGATCCAAAATGAGCGTCGCCGGCGTGAAACCGTTATATTCCATCGCCGTGGCATATGTCACCGGTTTGATAGATGAGCCCGGTTGACGCAGACGTGTGGTCACATTCACCTGGCCATCGTTTTCAAAATCAAAATAATCACGTGAGCCTACCATCGCCAAAATCTCGCCAGTGCCAGGCTTGACCACCATCGCCGCACCATTAGATACTCTCATCCCCGTCAGGCCGTCTACTTCTGCCGTCACGATCTTCTGGACCACATTTTGCAATTCCAGATCTAGTGACGTGCGCACCACCATCCCGCCAGTATTGACCATGTCTTCGCCGTAAATATCCGCCAAAAGTGAACGTACATACATCACAAAATGCGGCGCCTCGATTTTCACCCGGCTCTTATTAAATACCAATTCTTCCGCATCGGCCTGCGCTCGTTGCTCAGATGTAATATAGCCGTCTTCTTCCATCCGGCGCAGCACTTCGCTGCGGCGCTTGTACGAGCCTTCCAAGTCATTGGCATAAGGCGAGTAACGGCTCGGCGCCTGCGGCAGACCCGCCAAAAAAGCGCTTTCCGCCAACGTCAAATCCTTGGCATTTTTGCCAAAAAACGTCACTGCCGCCTGCTCCACACCGTATACCGGCCCACCGTAATTAACTTGATTAAGATACATTTCCAAAATTTGCTGTTTGGTGTAATTTTCCTCCACCAGTACCGAAAGCACGACTTCCCGCATTTTGCGAATAAACGTTTTTTCCGGGCTCAAAAGGCGCTGCTTGACTAATTGTTGCGTAATGGTCGACGCACCCTGAGAAATCGTACCGCTTTCTTGATTGGCCAAAAAAGCCCGTACGATCGCCTTTAAATCAAAACCTTTATGTTCATAAAAAGTCCGGTCTTCAATCGCGATCGTTGCATTGATCAAATCTGGGGACACTTCGCTTAAAGCGATCGGGATCCGATTTTCATCCTCATAAATTTCAAAAAGCAAGTGATTATTCCGGTCCAAAATCTTTGTGGTCATGTTTTGTTTGCCGTATTCTAGCTGGCCAATATCTGGCAAATCCACAAATACATTTTGGTACAACCACCAAGAACCAAAAAGAATCCCAAAACTCACGCCAAAAGAAAACGTCGCCCAAAAAACCTGCACCCCTCGCCCCAACGTCCGGCGCAAGACCACACTTTCACGTCGCTTTTGGTAACGACGGATCTTTTTAGGATTGGCGCGACGGATATGAGATTTTTTGTGAGCCAAATGATGACGGCTCATCAGCACCAGACGCCATTTTTCCCGCCAGACACGACGCCTGCGGAAATGCGTGCGCTGCGGCCACACCCAATAAAAACGGATACGCGCCCGCTGCTTAGGCACTGCTGGTCCCATCCAAAATAAATCATCTAAACGTAAATGAGAGTCCACCACTGTCCGCCTAGCCTGGCGAGCGCGGATGTAAGCGATCAAATCGCGCCAGTCACGCTGGATTTGCTTTTGCGTCCACCACCAGCGTGCCAAAAGTTTTGCACTATAAGTTGCCATCTTTTGTCGCCAGTAGTTATAGTTCTTGTCCATATGCTATATTATACCACACTTTTTGGCATTTTATGGGGCAATTTATAGCAAAATATATCAATTTTCACTTTTCTCGATCATAAATAACTATTTTTACCGGTGTATCGACAAAAATCTTCAAATCGCCACCTGCTTGCCCCAGCGTCTCGTCAAAAATCTAGTAGCCGCTAGTTTTTCTACCGGGGACCCATGACGCCACAGCCTCCAGGCTAGACGCAAAGTCCGCAGCTTTTCGCGCCACTGGCCATAAGTAAAAAAGAAAAGAAGACGATTGCGCGTCTGGTAAAAAGTCTGTAAGTCACTACCGGCGCCGGCCGTAGAACTGCCGTTTTTGTGCCAAATCACCGCCTCGGGCACCCAGCCGATCTGGAAACCATGAGCCACCAGCCGTCTGCTCAAATCACAATCCTCAAAGTAAAGAAAATAGCGTTCATCAAAAACGCCCACACTTGCTAGGACTTCACGCCTGATCAAAAAACAGCAACCAGTGGCAAAATCCACCGTCTTTTCGAGAGAAAACTGTCCTCGATCTACCTCATCCACGCCGATATGCAGCGTCAACAAATTATTCCAGTCGATACTGCCACCCGCATACCAGATCACTTTGCCTTGATCTGCTTGAGCGTAACTGTCTTGATGGAACTCACAGCCGGGAGCAAAATACATCTTAGGCACAGCCACGCCCCAATCATGATGTCTGGCAAGCGCGCGATAAAGTCTCCCCAAAAATGGCGGATCTATCAATGTATCTGAGTTAAGCAGCAAAAAGTAATCCGGATCAAAATCACGGCTAGCCGCCTCAAAGCCTAGATTATTGCCGCCCGTAAAACCCAAATTAGAGTCAGAACGCACAATCTGCACGTCATGGATAAATTTGTCATCTTTTTTGAGAGAAAACGGCTCTTTGGAGGCATTGTCCACCACGAACACTTTAACGCTCAAACCAGCATCATCAAGGCTATCCAGCGATGCCAAAGTCGCCCGCGTATCTTCATCGGTATTGTAATGGACTATAATAATCGCCACCTTATCCATTTTGCCCTCTAAGCCTTCATTTTCGGCCTTATTTCTTCAAAACCGACATACGGCACTAATACTTCCGGCACCCGGATACTACCATCTTCTTGCTGATAGTTTTCGATGATACAGGCCAGCAGGCGCGGCGATGCTGCCATGGTGTTATTGAGCGTGTAGACAAATTTAGTCTGACCGTCACGGTCTTTATAGCGGATACCCAGGCGGATCGCTTGGAAATCATTAAAGTAACTGGCCGAATGCGTCTCACGATAACGGTCTTGACCCGGAAACCAGCTTTCAATGTCGTATTTTTTGCGCTGGCCAGCCCCAATGTCTCCCGTACACATGAGCAATACCTGATAAGCAATGCCGAGATTTTGCAGTAATTTTTCCGAATAACCCAGCATCTTTTGGTGCCAACGGCGAGTTTCCTCTTCATCAGCCACCGTATAAACTACTTGCTCGATCTTATTAAATTGATGTACCCGCACAATTCCCTGGGTATCCTTACCATAAGTGCCCACTTCCCGGCGGAAACAAGGCGAAATACCCGCCATCTTGATCGGCAAATCCTTATAACTAAGTGTCTCACCTTGATAATAACTCGTCAGTGCCACCTCAGCCGTACCCGCCAAAATTTGCTCATCTTGAGTGTAGTAATGATCTTGTTGCCCCCATGGGAAATAGCCGGTGCCCACCATCGCCTCACGATGGACGAGTGACGGCGCGCTCATCGGCGTAAAACCTTCTTTTACCAGCAATCCCAAGGCATAATTAAGCAACGCTTGTTCCAGCAGTACGGCTTCATTTTTGAGCATATAAGTGCGGAAACCGCCAATTTTCACGGCCCGTTTGGTATCCAGCAAATCAAGTGCTTCCATCAGTTCGCCGTGCGCTTTCGGTTTGAAAGTAAAATTTGGTTTCGTCCCTTCCTGGCGAACCACTTGGTTACCGCTTTCATCTGGACCCACCGGCACATCATCAGCCGGTACATTGGGGATCGCCAAACTCGCTTCATCCAGCTGCGACTTTGCCGCTGCTAGCTGTTCTTCTAATTGCTTGAGTTGAGTCTTAAGCTGCTTCCCCCTGGCCACGAGTTCTGGCGACGGTTTTTTATTATCTTGAACTTGTGCCTTTATTTCATCTACATTTTGATTGATAGATGAGCGTAATTTCTCAGTTTGAGTAAGAATTGTCCTCCAATTCTTATCGGCTTTCAACCACTCATCCACGACTACGGGATCAAGTTGTTTATTGCTCGCCGCCCGGCGGACAAGATCTGGATTTTCACGGATAAATTCACTTTTAAGCATTTTGCTCCTTTGGCATGTCCTTAGTAGCTTTGAGAGTGGGGAAGGCGATCACTTCTTTGATCGACCAAGTATTGGTCAAAAGCATCACTAGCCGGTCTATGCCCAGGCCAACTCCGCCCAAGGGCGGCATCCCGTATTCCATCGCTTCCAAAAAATCTTCATCATAAGGCTGAGCTTCATCATCGCCAGCACGCATCCGCTTCTGCTCATTTTCAAAACGAGAGCGTTGCTCCAGCGGATCAGTAATCTCGCTCCAGCCGTCAGAAATTTCCTTACCGCCGATATAAAGTTCATAACGTTCTGTGAGTTCTGGATTATCACGATGAGTTTTCGCCAGTGGCGAGACGTCTTTGGGATAATCAATGATCCAGGTGGGTTCGATCAAAAGCTTAGTCACCAGATGATCAAAAAGCGAAAACACGGCCTTGCCGCGGCTAAAACCGCCCACCGGAGACAAATTGTTATCATCCAACCATTGTTGCAGCTCGTCATCGGTCATTTGATCTACATCCAAGCCGACGCATTCCAAAAGCGCCGTCTTCATGGTCATTTTTTTCCAGGGCTGCTCACCGTCGAGTTCCACTTGCTGCTCGCCGATCATTAGAGTAGGGGAGTCATTGATTTGGCGATGCAGATAGCGGATCAACCCTTCCACCTCACTCATCATCACCGTATAATCAGACCAGGCATGATACCACTCGATCATCGTAAATTCTGGCAAATGAGTTTGATCAATCCCTTCATTACGGAAATTACGTGCAATCTCAAAAACCTTCTCCATTCCGCCCACAATTAATCTTTTGAGGTATAATTCAGGAGCGATACGCAAATAAAATAATTCATCATCCAAGGCCTTCATGTGTGTCACAAACGGCCTCGCATTGGTACCGCCATATAAAGGCTGCAATATCGGCGTTTCTACCTCTGTATAGCCGAGATTATCTTGTAAATAAGTACGCACACCTTTGATGATCTGCCAGCGTTTTTGTAAAATCCCCCAAGACTTACTATTGATCAAAAGATCCAAATAGCGCTGACGGAAACGGCTTTCTTTATCAGAAGCATTATTAAATGCCGACGGCAAAGGCCGCAATGCCTTACCTAAAAACTCTGTCTGCTGGGCGATGATTGTCACCTCGCCAGTGCGCGTTTTTTCGACCTTACCCGCCACACCCAAAAAATCACCAGGATCAGCCAGTTCGAGGATTTTATATGCCTCACTGCCCAACCTATCCACATGACACATTACCTGGATCTTGGCTGATTCATCGCCTAAATCTAAAAAAATCACTTTGCCGTGTTCACGCAAAGCGAAAATCCGGCCGGCCGTGCGCACCAGCGTCTCAGTGTCAAGCAGTTCCCGACACTGTGCAACCGTGTGAGTTTTATCAAAAATATATGGACTAACATTGACCCCTAATGACTCCAGCTCTTCCCGCTTCGCTTTCTTTGCACTGATTGTTTGCTCTATTCTCGACATCTTAAATGCCCCTCAATTCTCAAATTTTCGTATTTTCTTCGCCTTTTTTACGGATTATTTTCGTATTTATTACGGAAATATTTCGGTTTTAATCATTACTGAAATCAACGATTTCAAATTCTCGCACTCCGGCTGGCGTCTCCACACTGATGGTGGCTTTACCACTTTTCCCCATCAGAGCTTTACCAATTGGTGACACGGCGGAAATCGTATCTCCAGTAGCGGCCGACTTATCGTATTCGGCAATAATGGTATAGGTAGCTTTATTGCCGCCTTTTGCCTTGAGCGTCACTTTAGAACCGATACGGATCGCATTTTCGTCTTCTTCTTCATCCACGATCTGCGCACTACCCAAAATCTTATTGATCTCACCAATGCGGACTTCCAAAAATTCCTGTTGATCTTTCGCGTCTTTATACTCACTATTTTCAGACAAATCACCTTGTTCACGCGCGTGAGCGATCCGCTCTACCACTGCTGGCAGTTGCACTTCTTCTAGATCATGCAACTCGGCGATCAAATTGTCATAGCTTTTTTTTGAGAGTTGAGTTTTTTTCGTTTGTTTTGCTTTCATAAGACCTCTATTATACCACCAAAAAAGGCATTTTTCCCGGGCAATTTTTGGCTCGTTGTCCTTGACAAGGTTTCATTTTTGAGCTAAAATGGAAATATGAAGACCCAAAAAGGACGACAACCGGCACAAATCGGGATGACTACTGTCCTTTTATCGGTAATCCTTCTTTTTATCGGGATCTCAGTTTCTTGGCGGATCATCCAGCAAACTCGCCAGGAACTAACCCGCATGGAATCCACTACTGCGCTCAACGTGGCGGAAAATATCGCCAATATTGAAGGTAGGGACACAGATAAAGAAAGTGGTCTTGGCAGCAACAGCGCTGTCAAATATATCGCCGCCACCGAAGATATGGTGTACATGAAAAAGGGAGAAACGATTACCGTAATTATTGATGACCAAAATGTTAGTGGCGGTATTCTCATATCAGGGCACTTACCAAATATTTATTACGGCCAACCAGGTATTTCGCCCAAACTTTTAATTAGAAGAATTAGATCGTGCTATAACAATGCCACTAGCAAAGACCTTCTTTCAACGAGTGTGCAGCAAGTGTATGGACCTCCTGGTAGTTTTTCTTGTTCTGGCAGCACTAGTGGTATGTGTGGGAATGGTTTTACCAACTACTATCAACCTACTGCACTCGACGTCAAAGCTCCAGGGTATGAATCAAGCAGTTGCCCTTATCGTGAAGACCGTGTCGTCATCATGATGCTCGAAGCCGACTCTTACATCGGCATGAAAGGTCTCGCCCGCCATTACCGTGCCGCCTCTTACTCCAGCGAAAATGAAGCCCGTATCATCGAGCAAGCTGAAACCGATCCCTCTGCTCCCGGGCTTTTCCAATTCGGCATTTTGGTCAACGGTGACATTAGTTATTAAGGAAGAAAAACTAAACAACACAAGGAAAAAATTATGCCAAATCAACCAAAAATATCAATGCCTCGTCTATCAAATAAGTCCCAGATCCCCGTGGTAGCCGTAGATCTTGGCAGCAATCTCATAAAAATTGCTGTCACCGGCTCACAAGGAGAAATCGTACAAACTCTCACTGCTGTCAACACCCTCGGCTACACTGTCCCTTCCAAAACTACCCAGATAGAACCGCTCGCCGCCATGCTCAAAGATATTTTTGACACCAATCACTTGCCAAAAACCAATCTCGCTCTGGCCATGCCGGAGCAATTCGTCTCCACTCAAGTGATCTCTATCCCCACTCTCACCGATTCGGAGCTTGCTTCCTCTATCAACTGGCAGGCCCAACAATACATCCCGATCCCAGCCGAGCAACTCGTACTCAATTACCAGGTCCTTTTCCGCCCTGAAAAAAAAGATGCCGCCACCCAAGAAATGCGGATCCTACTGGCGGGTCTCAAAAAAGACGACTTTGACAATCTCACCGCCACTTACAAGCAAGCAGGACTCGAACCAACAGTGCTCGAGACCGAAAGCATTTCTATCCTCCGTCACTTACCAGGCGACCTCGCTCCCGATTCCTCTAGCATGATCCTCAACTTTGGCGCCGGCGGGATAGACATCGTGATCGTGCGCGGCAGCGAAATTGCCATGGCTATTTCGCACCAGACAGGCAGTCTCATGATCACCAGAGCACTCATGAATACCTTCAATCTCACCTATGACAAAGCCGAAGAATACAAAAAAGCTTACGGTCTTGACGCCAGACAAGCTGAGGGCAAAATCGCCCAAGCCATCGTTCCCATCATCCAGACAATTTTGGGTGACATCAAAAATACGCTCACTTTTTATAATCAAAAAAATCCTGCACAAGCGATCAATCGCATCTTTTTAGGCGGCGGCGGTTCGCAAATGCCTGGCTTCCCCGAATTACTCGCTGCCAACCTCAACCTTGAAATTAGAGCCTTAAATGTATTTGACGGCCTCACCGGCGAAATCCCAGCCGAAAACCAATTAATCCACACCATCACTAGTGGCTTGATCAAAAGAAAGCAGTAATGTCTGATATTAATTTTCTAGCTAAACAGCAAGAAATTCATGAATCTCGGGTAGAAGTGGATCGCAAAGCCACTTGGTGGTTAATCGCCCTGATCGCCGTCACCGCTATAGTCTGGGGCACGGCTTGGGGCTTCAATTATTATTTCCGCACGCGCATTACCAGCGCCAATAAGCAAACTGAGCAAATCAAAGCCGCTATCGCGGCCAACGCCAACAGCGAGCAAGAATACCTAAACTTTTACGAAAAAATCGAGCGCTTGCGCGAGTTGCTTGATTTACGTCAGGGCGGTACTGATTCCATCGTCTACACATACGCTTATTTTGGTCAAAATCCCGCCCACAATAGCACTCTCATTAGTACTTCATATGAGTATAATTCCAAAGAACTGCAAGTAGTAATCGGCTGTAGCAATGTTTTTTGCGTCTCAGACATCCTCAAGCTCATCAATAATGATAATTTCCAAAAAACCTACCCTCAGCACCTGATCGCCGGGTTATCGCGTACAGATACCGGCAGCTATCAAATCACTTTGAATATCACTCTGCAGGGGGGGGTAATACAAGACACCACAGACGATCAAGCGAAGGAGGAGGGACTTAGCGATTATTCACAAGAATTTGTCGGAGACACTTGATTATGGCAAATACAGACACACTCAAGCAAAAACTAACTCTTGATATGAGCATTCCTGGCGTAGACGAACGTCAACTGCCTACCAATCAATTTTTGATTTTCTCGATCGTCTTTGTTGCGATTTATTTCATGGTAGTTTTTTACTTTATTTACCCCGAAGTCAAAAAAATCCGCTCTACATACAACCGTATGACTAGGGCCGAGGCGGAATTAGATAAGTACCAAGCCCGCCGCAAAAAAGTCACTGAAATCCTCAATAACGAATATTATTCTGATGAAATGGTAGAAACTATCGACGGTATCTTGTATGACTCCAATCCTTATCTGGAAGTCTTACTCTCTATCAACGAGTTGGCCGAGCAATACAATCTCAAAGTCTCCAACCTTGAATATTCGCCTGGTATCGTGGCTACGCCGTCCGCCGAGCTCGCCTCCCGCATGGAAGAAAATTACCCCATCAAATTTAATCTCACCGGCACTTACGGCAATATCGCTCTTTTCTTAAAAGAACTTGAAATGCACGCGCCTTTTAATTCTGTCTCCAGCGTCAAGCTTTCCAATAACCTAGAAATGGGATCTGCCAGCGCCCAGGTAGAAATTCTGGCCCAATATCATTTACCAGAAATTTACCTGTCTCAAAAGACCATCAGTGCCGATCAAGCCCTACCGGAGATCGCCTACCCGCAACAAGAGGCGCTCGCCACCCTGCAAAAAATGATCCGCAAAAATTTTGGCCTCTCCCAAATGACTCTGGCGGAAACCAGCCCCAAACTTAATCTTTTTGCTCTTGACGATCTCGGCATCACACTCGCCAGCGAGCAGGAAACCAACAAATATTATTATGATCCTACCTCTGGTGACATCTTCACTTATACGGACGCTGGCGTGCCCATCGTCATCTCTCCCGAAAACCTCCCGCCAGATACGCCGCTCTATCAAGAAATTATGGGACAAGTGGCGCCAACATCGGAAACCTACATCCAGCTTGACGAAAACGGCAATCAGGAAGCAGAAATAATCTATGCCCAGCCCGTGCCCATCACAGCCGAGTAGAGGAGACTGACAAAATTAAAGCTCATGAAAAATGCCCTTATACAGGGCATTTTTAGTGCATAATTCAAACTGTTGCTTTGATTTAAACTAAGTTGTCATCCAAAGCTTGTTCGTCCACTACGTCTTCCACACTGGAAGTCTCCACAGCGGCGGTTTCTTCGGTCTTTTTTACCGGAGCTTCGTCCTCAGTCAAAACGCGTACCATCACCCGTTGATGCTCTTTGATCGCGCGAGCCTTCGCAATGGTGCGGATCGCTTGAATCAAATTACCACGCCGACCAATAATGCGGCCGTAATCTTCAGCGTTGGCAGTCACGGAATACACCGTCACGCCCTCATTATCCTCACTGACGTCGATCGCAATGTCATCGGGATGATTGGCCAAACTCTTCAAGATATATTCGATGAGTTCTTTCATATCTTCTTGCCTTCAGCCGATCGAGTCCTGTAAGCGCTCCCAGTCCGACCGACTCTGGTTAATAACTACTTCTCTGCTGATTCATTCTCAGCAGGCGCTTCTGGTTGATTTGCCTGTGCTTTTTCACTCGCCTCAGCTTCTTTCGCTGCCTGAGCTTGTGCCGCGGCGGCTTCTTGTTTTGCTTTCGCTTTCCGGCTCAAAGTGGGTTTTTTCTCTGGGAACTTACCACCATCGACAGCAATTTTGTGTAAAAAGTCTACCGTAGCTGTCGGCTGTGCACCACGAGCGATCCATTCATCATAAGCCTTGAGATCCAATTTAAGCCCCTTAGGAGTGGCTGCCGGGTGATAATAACCCAAATTGGCAATATAACTGCCATCACGTTTATCACGCCGTTCATTCACCACGATCCGATAGCGCGGCTCTTTTTTCTTACCCAATCTCGTTAATTTAATTTTTAGCATGTCTGCTTTCTTTTATCCTGTCAAGATTCCCTATTATACCACATCAAACCGAGGTTTGCACAGGCAATTTCTCATCTACTTCTTCCTCTATAATTCGCGGCCGGGGAGAAACCTCATAAGCGAGCATCGACTCATCTGTCGCTCCCTCCAGTAGTCCAGCCTTAAAATCCGCCGCGGCAGCCATCACTTTGGCTGCCAATTCATCGTTTTCCAGCCGCTCCAAGGCAATTTCTGCTGCTTCTTGTTGCGCCTGTTGTTTATTTTTCGCCGAACCTTCAGAAATCACATACGGGCCGATCGCCACCCGCACTGTAAAATGTTTATTGTGATCTGGCCCAATTTCGTGCAAGACGTCATAAATCGGCGTTTCGTAGCCCAAAGCCTGCACCAATTCCTGGAACAAGCTCTTAGAGTCCTTATAAGTGCCTTGCTCCATTATTTCTTCAAACTGATTTAAAATCGCCTCATAAATGAATGCTCGCGCCGTTTCAAAACCGCGATCCAGATATAACGCCCCCAAAATCGCTTCCATCGTGTCTGCTAGCAAAGCCTCATTGTCACGCCCGCCGCTCGCTTCCTCGCCTCGGCTAAGGTAAAGCATTTCCCCCAGCCCTAGCTCCCGGGCAACGTCACTTAAAGTGGTCGTTTTCACCAGCGTGGAGCGGATCGCTGTCAGCTTTCCTTCTGGCGCATCTGGCAGCTGATTATACAAAAACTCCGTCGTCACCAATTCCAGCACGGCGTCACCCAAATACTCCAACCGTTCATTGGATTCTCGAGCGGCCGTGGCATGTTCGTTGATGGCGCTGCGGTGCGTCAAAGCGGTCAAAAGCAAAAGTTTATTTTTGAAATCCGGGATTTGCATCACCCTAAATCCTTTTCTTCCAGCACCAATTCTAGTAAATCGGCGACAGTCTGGCCTTCATCATTTTCTAATATCTCCTCATACAAAGACTCGCCGTTGAGCTCGTATTTACCCGCTAACTCATGGGACAGCCGCTTCAAATCATACTCGGTCAGATTTAAGTCATTATAAAGTTGAGAGTCTTCCCGGATGTCCTCCAGACGGTTACCAGTCGAATCACTCAGTAGGGTACGCAGCTCGCCCAAGACTTCCTGCCGCTCAGCCAGTGACGCTTTATCTTCTGGTAATTGACTAATCTCATCCCTCATGATTATCTCCTGGCGTTACAGCTTCACTCACTTCACCGGCCGGCGTCTCCTCCTTGGCCTGATCGTCTGAGATCATGATTTTTTCCAGCACGGCGTTGACAAAAGCGTAAGAGTTTTCGGCGCCAAAATCTTTAGCTAGTTCCACACCTTCATCAATCAAAACTTTTATCGGCGTATCTTTGGTGGCGTGTTCGTGCAAGATCAGCCGTAAAATTGCCAGATCTATCTTGGCCAGATCAGCCACCGGACGCTCTGTCGCTACCGCTTGGATTTGCTCATCATAAATGTGTTTTTTCTCCCGGATCTCATCCAGAAGTTTCTGGTCATAATCTACCAATTCCATATCTGACCAGCTCTGACCGGGGAACTCATCGACAAACAAGGCCTGCACCATCGCCATCCGCTCATGATGACGAGCGTCATCTTTGATGACATTTAAACTCGGATCATCTTCGATGACAGTCTTGACTTGTGCATCATCGTCAGGAGAACTATAAAGCATAAAACCTTACCGTTGCAAATGCATTTTGTCAATTATGATTTTTTGCTGGCTACAGCCGCCTTTTTGGCGGGCTTGGCCGCCGGCTTTTTGCTGCCTTTTTTGCTCATTTTCTCCGCCAAGGCTTTCTTCGCTGCCGTTTCATCCACGCTGGGGCGGGGTGCCAAAATCATCAAGAGTTTTTGGGCAATTTTTTCTTTGTGCAAAGGCGTTTTGGCCGTTTTGATGTTTTTTATCAACTTGGGCGTATTGCCTTGACGACGTTTGCCGCGTTCTGCTCTGGTGATCTTATTTTTTGGCAGTGGTGTCATAATTTCTTTCCGTTTTTTGTATTTCTTAATTTTGTGTCAGCCGCGAAAGCTGGTCAACCCTCCTATTATATCACACTTTTGGCTAATTTCCACAGGCAAAAACCGCTAAATTGGCGCTATTTAATTATAATATTATAGGACTTTAACCACTTTTTACAATAATTTTCCAGGCGAAAAACCAGCATAATATCCTATAATATATTTTTATGATTGAAAAAAGTCTGGAACATTAAAAATATTATAGGATTAGAAATTAGCGTTCCACGCCGCTTTGCCCAGCTTCCGGATTGATCAGTCTATAAGAAAGATTATCACTAGCTAAGCTGACATCGCCCAAAAGCACCACTGCCGCTGACGGGATGCCATCCACCCGCCAAAAATTCTCCCGCCAGGCAGTCGCCTGTACCCATAATTTTCGAGCCAAGCCACCCTGAGCCAGCCAGACGTAAGCCCGCTCACCTTGTATATGCACGCTGTCAGCCGGCAAAATTACTTGTGTCTCACCTTCGCGAGCGTACACTTTTAAGGCTGGAATCCAAGATAAGACCGGGGAAAGCAGCGTCCGGCAGTTGCACCAAAACGAAAATGCCCAGATGACGCTCATCCAGACAGCCAATAAATGCCAGCCGCTTGCATTTTTAGACATAATGTAACTTATTATATCACACTATCTCAAAATGTCAAGTCTAGCTGGCATTACATCTAATAAGTAGAAAGTTAAGTAGTTGTCATTACTCCAGAGTAAACTTCCCGCAGTGCCGCCAGGCTGGCTGTCATTTGTCCGCGTTCGGTCTCGTCCATATCAATATCCACCTGCTGGATCACACCAGCGCGTCCCACCACACAAGGCAGTGAGGCGTTCATCGGCGTTTGGCCATCATGAGCGTCAATGGTGACACTGACTGGAAGCACACTGCGTGCATCACTCCAAATAGTCCTCACGATCTTGGTGATACTCGCACCGATCCCATAATAAGTAGCTCCTTTAGAGTCAATAATCGCGTAAGCGGCATCCCGAGCTTTTTGGTATGCTTCCAGCGCCTTTTCGCGTGAAAATCCTGGGAAATCCACTAATTTTTGCCCGCCGATGCTACTGCTAGAAACTACCGGGAAGCTGTGATCACCATGCTCGCCCAACACATAAGCATGGATAGAACGTGGATTGACCGGCAAAAACTCGCTCAGGTGGAAACGGAAACGGGCGGTATCCAAAAGCGTGCCGCTACCAAAAATCTGTCCGGGGCGAGCCGCTGGATAGACTTGAGTTGCTCTGTAGGTCATCAGGTCACAAGGATTGGCTACCATCAGCAGGATCGCTTCTGGCGCTGCGGCCATCAATTGCGGCACCATGCTGTCGACGATACTCAAGTTTTTGGCCGCCAGTTGTAAACGGCTCTCGCCTGGCTCTTGCGCCGCACCCGAACAAAATACGAACACATCCGTACCAGCTAGATCATTATAATCATCGCTGATCGTGATTTTGGTCTTTTTTGAAAGCGTCATCGCGTGCTCTAGATCTAGTTTTTCGCCAATAAGTTTTTCTTTGTGACGGCCAAAAAGCGTAATTTCCTGACAAAAACCCGCCAGGACCAGAGCGTACGCCGCCGTCGCCCCCACTTTACCTGCGCCCACCACGGTCACTCGAAAATAATCTGTCTGCATTTTACCTTTCTGCAGGGGTCAACACCCCATAATACTCCAACATTCGTGCTAGTCCCTCACGAAACGGCACGACAGGCTCCCAGCCCAAAAGCGTTTTGGCTTTAGTAATGTCTGGCTGGCGCCGCAGCGGATCATCGGCCGGCAAGGGCTTATAATCTATCATCTCGCTATCACGGCCAGTGATCTGGTTGACGATCTGCGCTGTCTGCAAGACAGTAAATTCGCCCGGATTACCCAAGTTGACCGTCTCGCCGGCCAAATCACTACTGATAAATCTGATGATCCCCGCCACCAGATCGTCAATATAGCAATAAGAACGAGTTTGGCTACCATCACCGTAAACCGTTAATTTTGTGCCCGCCTTCACTTCACTGATAAATTGCGGTAAAATCCGCCCATCGTGCAAATCCATGCGCGGCCCGTAAGTATTAAAGATCCGGATAATTCTCGTATTTAAACCAAAATCCCGGTAGAAAACACCGCAAATCGTCTCGCCTAGACGTTTGGCTTCGTCATAACAGCTGCGGATACCGTTAGGATTGACATTACCCCAATAAGTTTCTACCTGGGGATGTATCTGCGGATTGCCATAAGCTTCACTAGTACCGGCAAAAAGCAAGCGCGCTGCGGGTGCATTGGCCGTCAACCACTGACAAATATTATGCAGCGCCCAGGTATTGACCAAATAAGTCTCCACCGGGTGTGCTTGATAACCTGGCGGTGATGCTGGTGAGGCAAAATGTAAGACTACATCCACCTGACCGTAAGTTTTTTTGATCTCATCCAAGTGCTGGAGCAACAAGGCTTGGTCATTAAGATCAAACTCCAAAAACTGAAAGCGTTCATGACTGCGGACCGCCCGCAAATTGTCTTTGTGACCCGTAATATAATTATCAATACCGATCACCTGAGCGCCAGCACTCAGGATTCGTTCCACTAAATGCGAACCAATAAATCCTGCTGCACCAGTAATAATTACTACTTTTGAGTTAAAAAATTGCTCATCTTGCATCTGTCCCTTCTTATAGCAATCTTGCTCTTTCATTCATTTCTGCTTCTATTTCTTCCCGATCGCGGCCGTATTTGAGCCTGGAGATTTGTTTGATCGCGGCCGCCAGTTGCGGATTCATCCTAGCCTGCACTTGCGCCATATCTTTTTCCAGCGACATTGAAAAAGGCGGTACCGGCTCATTTTTGACGATCGTTTTCACATAGACATGATATTTTTCAATATTGGTCAGGTCAGTCTCAGTAAATATCGGGGCAAATTCATGCTCGAGGTACTGCGCATCCGTCACTCCCACCCGGAAACTCACAATCGTCCCCACATTACCAAAGACGGCGTTGCGGATCTCATCATCTATTTGAGCAATAAACTGATTAGCGACAATCAGATTTAAACGGTACTTGCGGGCTTCAGACAAAATGGTGGCAAAATCCTCCGTGGCGTAATTTTGGAACTCATCCACGTACAAGAAGAAATCTTCACGCTGATCCATCGGCACATCCTGACGACTCATCGCTGCCGTGAGCACTTTGGGTACCAAAATCAAACCCAAAAACTTCGCGTCCTCCTCACCCAAAATACCCTTAGATAAATTGCACAAAATGATCTTTTTCTCATCCATCGCCCGGCGGAAATTAAAGGCGGACACCGGCTGGCCGATAATATTGCGCATCGTTTTATTGGTCACAAACCGGCCAAACTTAGAAACAATATAATCCAACACCTCTGATTTGTGGAAATCTGATGTCTGAGCCATCTGATCTGTCCAGTAACGTTTTACCATTGGATCATCAATCTGCGGCAGCAATTCCTCAACAAATTTATTATCAGTGATAGCCCGGACTAATTCAATAAACGTCGCTCCCGGACGATACATGATCGTCAGCATCACGTTGCGGATCGCGTGTTCAAAACGAGGGCCGATAATACCTTGATGATGCGGATCATAAAGTTTATACATCAAGCCAATCACGCTCCCGACGACAAACTGTTTTTGTTCTTCGGTCTCGGCTTCCATGATATTCATCCCCAAAGGCCGAGCTAAGTCTGAAGGATTAAAATAAATCACGTCTTCCGCTCTCTCTGGCGGGATCATCTGCAAAATATCCTCCACAAACTCACCATGCGGATCAATGGCGCACACGCCCGAGCCGGCTTCAATGTCTTGCAAAATCATTTCTTTCAAAAATTCTGATTTACCAGTACCAGTTTTACCGATAATGTACATATGCCGACGCCGATCTGGCAGCGACATGTAAATATTGCGCACATCGCCTCGATAAATTGATTTACCCAAAAATAAACCGCTTTCGGGAATTTCCCGCGGTGCAGGGGCATTTTTGGCATACAAAAACCGGATATGATGCGTTTCTACCGTTTTATTGGGGAAATGAATAATGGTCGCCAGCTCTTCAGAATTAAAAGTCAGCATCCCGCTGTCGCCAAAAAAAGCCGGATAACGATAAACAAAATCCTTCATGAACAGACGTTTAAAAGGCACGAGCGCTTTTTGTAAACCCGTATAAGCAGTATCAAACTGCGAGAAACTAGCGATGATGTTTTTGAGATGTGACTCCGCCGAGTAGCGATCAGGACTACACACGCACACACGGATGATGACCTTAAAGATGGATTTATCCACCTTAGCCAGCATTGATTGATCTTCCTTAGACTCCGTCTCATCGTGGACGCGAGCCGTGCTTTCAGACTGACGATCTTTGCGTTTTTCGATCTGGCGGATCACACGCCGCCGGAAACGGTCGCCTGCAGGCTGGATCACAAACTGGACAATTGCTCCTTCATCCGTATTCATTTTGGACAGTGCAGACGTGAGGCCTTGCAAGCCATCATTAGCTAACTCTTTGTAAGTCTTGATCGGCATGCGATTATCCAAAGCTTTTAGCCTAGCAAATGCCACCTGGCCGGTCTTCGTCCAGATATTTGGAGACACCACCGGCATAATATCGGCTTCGGGGTAGCTGGCGTGAATACTTTTTTCGATCAAATCACGAAGTTCCCGCGGTAAATTCACATAAAAAGCAATGTCTTCTTTTTTTGCCACCACTTCAATCGTAAAAAACGGCGGTCTTTTAATCAGCGATTCCCAAGTAGTCAGCTGTAAAGAATGCAGCATATCAAACATCTGCTCAGCGGCTTCAATTTTCACCTCATTATCCTTCGGCAAACGGATCAGCAGCGTCTCCATTTCCTCAGATATTCGCCGCCGGCCGCGCGCGCGCCATAAATGGTATAAATAATAAATAGTAAAACAAAAAACAGCGATATATCCAAATATAATAAGCACCCAGCTTACCAGTGCCCAAGTGTCAATATAGAAGTTAGGTTCCACTTGCATACCTTCCTATTATACCGCACCCGCGGGCAAATTGCCAACCGATTTTAAGACGAGCGCAAATTTTCACTGCTCACGCCATATCGCGCCAAGCGCGCTTCGCGTCGATACAGTCTCGCCACGCTCAGTCCCGCCCATGTAGACGCCGCTTTAATCGCTCCGCCGCTCATCTTTTTGGCATCCGGCTCCGCATAAAAAGGATAACCGCTTTCATTTAAACGTCTCTGGAGTACACTCAAAGTCGGCTTAAGCGTTGCTTCCGTATATTTTTGGACTTCTTCCAGGCTATCATTGGCTGGAGCGCTCTCCCGGACGAGCTGCTGCCGGGCGGATGCAAGTTCTTGCGCGCTCGTTTGCTCGATTTGGGCTTGACGGGCGGCCTCATTTCCTGCGTTTACCGTCACTTCCGGCAAGCCAGTACCCGCAGTTTTTTCCACTTCACCAGGAAATACTTCCTGTGACACCATTTCTGGTGCCACCATACCGCCCATTTCTTGGTTTACACCGCTGCCGATCTGTCCACCCGCCAAATTATTCATGATTATCCTCTAAGCTGCCCACTAACTCACCACCACATTTACTCACTGCCGCCACAATTGCTTGGCGCAGAGGCTTAACTTCCTCCGTACTCAAGCTGCCGGCCTCTTTTTGATACTGGAAATGAAAAGTATAATGATCTTGGTAAATCTCGCCCAAGCTTACAGCCACAACCAGATCAGACACCTGCTTAATTTTTGTCATCACCTCGCCGACGGCCGGCACCTGGTCAAAAGCAAAAGTCAGATCTTCACGGACTACCCCTCCTGTGCGCAGTTTCCCGCTGATCTGTACTGGCCCGGAAGCAGCCACCAATGTGGACATATCTATTTCGGCCGCGATCAGTTTTTGGTCAGTCTGGCTCACTTGCCCAAGCTCTTGCCCACCTACATAAATTTTCCCTGATTTATCCACATTTATTTCAATATTTGCCGCTTTGGCGATCAGCTGTAGCCACAAGCGCACTTGCCGGTAGGGAACAGGGGAGAGCAGACCCAAGCGTAATTTTTCCACCACCTTATCGGCAGTTGCGCCTGGAAAATAGACATTAGCCAGCTCAAAAATCCCAGCAGTACTATTATTACTGTCGCGGTTTTCCTGCCACACAGCCTCCAGACTTGGGATTAAGCTCTGGCGCAAATAAACTTTGTCTTCTGTCAGCGGATTTTCCAGCCGCAAGTACTTTTTTTCATCACCGATTTGCTCGCGGCTGACCGTAGAGTACGTATACACTTCACTCAAACCTTTGTCCACAAGCAAATGTTTTAACCGGTTTTCCAGAACAAAATCAAATTGCTCTTGACGCGGGATCTCCACTACCCGAAAATCCGTCCGGCTTGGCAACAAATGATAACCATAAATCCGTGCCACCTCTTCTATCAGATCTTCTTGGATCGTCACATCATGAGCCCGAAAAGAAGGCGCCGTCACCTGCCAGTATAATTCCTCTGTTTTATCCACCTGGAAACCTAAATCCGTCAAAATTTTCTCTATGCGCGCCGGCGCAATTTCTACTCCCAGATAACGATACAGCCTTGACACATCAAAACCAATCGGCTCACGGGTCTGGCGTAGCCGCTCATTTTCGTAAGTATACACGCTGCTGGCAATTTTGGCTCCGGCCTCGCGCTGCAAAATCTGGGTGCCGAGCGCTAGCACTTCATCCGTCAAGAAAGGATCGACGTTTTTTTCATTTAAAATCGCGGCCACCGTACGGATCGCGTGGCTCATACTGGCCCGGCGCACTGTGGGTGCATCCATATTTTCCAGCCAAAAAAGCACCCGAGTAGTCTCTGGAGAAATCGCGGTATTAGCCGTCCCTTTTATTGCCGGCAAATCAATAATTTCTCCCTTATCATTTTCAAAAACTACCTCGCCGCCCACGGTCTCATGCTCCTCACCGTCTAGCGTTACAAATTTTTTGCCTTTCTCCGCTTGCTTGACGATAATTTTCCCGCCTAAGGCCATAATTTTATCGTAATCAAAAGTATGGCACGGATGCCCGAGTTCGTGAGTGACGTAGTTGGACATGTCGATAATAATGCCGTGACTATTTTGACCGATTTGGTGCAAACGCTTGCGCATCCATTCTGGCGAATCAACGTTTTTTACATTATCTAGCACTACGCATGAAATTTTGTTGACGGCAAGAGTCTCCACTTGTATTTCTGGAAGAGGTAATTCTAAAGTCTGAGCTTTCCAGTCCATTTCCCGCTGCTGGGTCAATTTTTTGGGTTTCACTTTGTCGCCGGCGATCGCTGCTAGTTCCCGTGCTAGTCCCTTGATACACATGGAATCCACCCGGTTAGTAGTGATTTCGATGTCAAATACTTTTTCGCCGTCAATTTCCTCAATCCGCTCAAAAGAAGGCCCATGCAAAGAGCCCAAAGCCGCCAGCTCTTCGCTCGTCATCGACGTCTCCAAATACTCACCCAACCAAGTCACCGGTACTAAAATGTTCATAATGTCACTTCTTTCGTCTCAATTTCTTCTATTTTACCACAGTTTGCTTGAGTTTGGCCGCTCAATTTTACGCTTACAAACCGCTGGATCTCCTCCATCATCTGCTGATTATGCATTACATTAATACTAGGGCGCAAGACAAAAACATAGTCGCCAGGCTGCAATAAATCCTGAGCCAAGGCTTGACTGATGACCGCCGTCGCGCGTCTTTTTGCCTGGTGACGCCGCACGCTTAAGGGAAACGTCCTTTTGCGAGCAATCACAGCCACTTTGGCGCTTTCGCGGCCAACAACCCAAAAAATGCGGGCCCAGCGCATCCCCCAGCTACAACTGGTCTCAAAAAAGCTATCATCAATCCGGCTCGTGATGCGCCGCGCGCGTGCTAACATATAGCGTATTATACCAGATAAAATCACTTTTTGCAGTCTGGCTTTGGACTATCACGCCAACACTAATATTTACTAAATCAAATAATATCTAAAAATCAATAATCAGCGCACAGTCAATCATATTTTGCCAGTAAAATACCTGGCAGCTGCGCCCAGTGAGTGCCAAAAATTGCCTTGCTTACCTGGGTGGGCGGCGGGGGAGAAAAGCCATGAGACGATACCACGAGGGTCACACCAACTACTCAAACTATATTTTTGTGTACGTTTTTGCTCTCATTTTGTGAACACCTAGCGAGAAATGACCAAAAAGAGAAAATAGAGGGGTAAAATTCGTGAAAGTCCTATAATATTTTAAATATTATAGGACTTTCACGTAAACATCCTATAATGTTTGCGGTAATATTATAGGATTTTCACCTTAAAGACCTATAATATTTCCAAAAAATTATAGGGACTTTAGGTTAAAATCCTATAATATTCTACCTCGAGTGAGCGTTAACATCCCATAATAAGATAATTATCAAAATTCCAGGTGTGGCCCTGCTATTTTTGGTCACTCACAGCGTCAACAGCCCATAGTTTGCGCCGCCGTCCCCAAACCCCTCAAATTTTGCGGAGAAAAATTACGCGCCGCCCGCCCCGCCGCGCGTCCCGCGCGTCGTGATCACCGCATATTTTGCAATATTAATTAATAGTAAAGTCGATTTTGTCATCGTTATTAACGCAAAATTTGCGGTAATAACTGTGTCAATTCTCGTTCTCCTTATACTGTCTATTTTCTCACGAAATGCCCCATTTCCGGCCGCAAAAGCCCGAGCTTGACAAAATCCCACATCAATGATAAAATCATGATCCTATGGCAAGTAATGAATACAAAGCATCACAAATTAAAGTGTTGGAGGGTCTCGAACCAGTACGCAAGCGCCCCGGCATGTATATCGGTAGCACTGACGCCAAAGGTTTGCATCACCTTGCCCGTGAAATCTTAGATAATGCCGTCGATGAGGCCATCGCCGGTTTTGGCCACACCATCCAGCTTTTCCGCCAGAGCGTCCCAGAGAGCTACCGTCACATCGTCACCGGTAAAGACAATGCTTGGGGAGAAGAGGAGATTATCGTGGTAGATAATGGCCGCGGTATCCCGGTAGACATGCACGCCAGCGGTGTTTCTGCCCTCGAAGTTGTCCTGACCAAACTCCATGCCGGCGGCAAATTTGAAGAAACCGCTTATCAGGCTTCCGGCGGCTTGCACGGGGTGGGTAGCTCGGCCGTCAATGCTTTATCCGTGATCATGCAAGTCGTCGTCAAACGTGACGGCAAATATTACTACTTAGCCCTTTCTCAAGGGGAAATTTTGGATCACGTGGCCGTCATCAGCGAAGAAGACTTCCGGCAAAAATTCCCGGTGGCGTGTGAATCCTTGATTACCAAGTATGATACCGGCACGCTTGTCAGTTTCGTGCCCGATAAAACTATTTTTTCGACCACCAAATTTTCCTTAAATGAGCTGGTTTCTACCCTAAAAGATCGCGCTTATTTGATGGCTCGCATTTATTTTGAGCTCAACGACAGTATCGCCCACATCAATCGTCACTATTACTTTGAAAACGGTATCCGTTCACTCGTGGAGCATATCAACCGTTCCAAAAAACCGCTCCATGACGTTTTTTACGTCAATAAAGCCTGGTCAGATCAGGAAACCGGCAAGCACATCGGCGTAGAAGTGGCTCTCCAATACAATGACAGTTTCACCGAAAAACTCGAGTCTTACGTCAACGTCATCCCCACCCCCGATGCTGGTACTCACGTCACTGGCTTCCGGGCTGCTTTGCTCAAAGTCCTCAAAGATTACGCCGATAAAAACAAACTTCTCAAGGAAAAAGAAAACTTCACCAGTGAAGACCTCAAGGAAGGTTTGACAGCAGTGGTATTTGTGAAAATGCCCGCCAATGACCTCCAATTTGAAGGTCAGACTAAATCTCGGCTCAACAACTCAGAAGCGCACACCGCCGTCTATCAAGTCATGAAAGATGCGCTCAATGATTTCCTCGAGGAAAACCCCAAAATCGGCAAAATTATCATCGAAAAAGTAGTCATTGCCGCCAACGCTCGCCTGGCAGCTCGCGCCGCCAAAGACGCCGTGATCCGTAAGAGTGCTTTTGAGGGTGGCGGTCTCCCGGGTAAGCTCGCTGATTGTCAGTCCAAACACCCCGAAGAATGTGAGATTTACATCGTTGAGGGCGACTCAGCCGGCGGCAGTGCCAAACAAGGCCGCGATCGCAAATTCCAGGCAATTTTCCCCCTGCGCGGCAAAATCCTCAATACTGAGCGGGCACGCTTACACAAAGTGATCGAAACCGAAGAACTCAAAAATTTGATTATTGCCCTAGGCGCGGGGATAGGGGAGACCTTCAAAGCAGAAAAATTACGGTATCACCGCATTATTTTGATGACGGATGCTGATGTAGACGGCGAACACATCACGACCCTCGGCTTGACTTTCTTTTACCGGCACTTGCCAGAAATCATCAAGGGAGGTTATCTTTACGTGGCCATGCCGCCACTTTATAAAGTCAGCGACGGCAAAACTACCGAATACACGTATACCGAAGCCGAACGTGACGCTGCTGTGGCCAAAATCAAGGAAAAACGGCCTAATGCCAATATTTATATCCAACGCTATAAAGGCTTGGGCGAAATGAACGCCGAGCAATTATGGGAAACGACCATGAATCCCGCCAACCGGATGCTCAAGAGAATTACTCTAGACGAAGTGGAAGCCATGAATAATACTTTCTCCGTGTTGATGGGTGACGAAGTGGCACCACGCAAAAAATTCATCCAGTCTCACGCCCGGCTTGCAAACTTAGATATATAAGCTGACTAGAAAGGAAAACATGTCAGATTTAAAAGTTTACATCGAAATTCCCGAAGGCTCACGCGTCAAATACGAACTTGACGAGGAAACTGGGGAATTATGTATCGATCGGCTCATGCCTACGGCTATGGGTTATCCCATCAATTACGGTCTCATCCAAGGCACACTGGGCCAAGACGGCGACGCACTCGACGCCTTAGTTTTTATCAATCAGCCCGTAATGCCAGGCGTGGTAATCAAATGCAAGCCGATTGGCGTCCTGGGAATGGAAGATGAAGAAGGTATTGACCACAAAATTTTGTGCGTCCCGGCCAAAACCAAAATTGACCCCGTCTGTGGCGCTTGGGAATCACTTGACGACATCACTCCCGCCAAAAAGGCTGAAATTAAGCACTTTTTTGAGCATTACAAAGACTTAGAAGAGGGCAAATGGGTGAAGCTTTCTGGCTGGCACGATGTCGCCATGGCACAAAAACTCATCGAAGAATCAATCAAAAGATTTGAACAAAAATAATAAATATTGACGAATAGGTAAAATAAAGGAATAATCAAGGCACCTAGTCAGAAAGTAATTATGGCAAATGAAAACGAAGCGGACATCACGATAGAAAATCTCGAGGCCGACCAAGCTACAGACGTTGGTGTGACCAACACCACAGTGTCTGCCGAGACTGCTGGTGCCGCTGCGGAATCCGCCGAAATTGCCACTCTAGGTGACCTTGATCGTTCCCAGATCGTCAAATCCGAATACGGTCAACTGTGGAATCGCAGCATTATCCGTGAAATGGAAATGTCCTACCTTGACTATGCCATGAGCGTTATCGTCGCTCGGGCTCTTCCTGATGCTCGTGACGGATTAAAACCGGTACATAGGCGTATTTTATATTCCATGCACCGCTCCGGCATCCATTACAACACTCCTTACAAAAAATCTGCCCGCATTGTCGGCGATGTGCTCGGTAAATATCACCCTCACGGTGATGCTTCCGTATATATGGCGCTCGTCCGTCTGGCGCAGCCATTTAGTATGCGCTATCCACTCATTGATGGCCAGGGAAATTTTGGTAGTGTCGATGGTGATGCTCCTGCCGCCATGCGTTACACGGAAGCACGCATGGCCAAAATCACCAGTGAAATCTTAGCTGATATTGACAAAAATACCGTCCCCATGATCGACAACTTCGACGGCTCACTCAAAGAACCGGCCGTCTTGCCTGGTAAAATCCCCAATCTCCTCCTTATGGGCTCGGAAGGTATCGCCGTGGGTATGGCGACCAAAATCCCGCCTCACAACCTTACCGAAGTCGGCCACGCCATCATCAACATGATCAAAAAAGGCCAGGTAGACAATGCCGAAACCATTAATGCCGACAACATCGTCAAGGCCACTGACAAAGATTCATTGGCAGCCAATCACGAGATCATCGAGGAAGCCATTCATCGTGACGCCAAACGAATTGCCGGTCATTTTGTCAGCAGTATCAGTTTTGAGGAAATCATGAGCGACATCAAAGGACCAGATTTTCCCTCTGGTGGGCTGATTTTTGACGAAAAAGCCATCGCTGAAGTCTACCGCACCGGCAAAGGCCGGATTGTCAATCGCGCCCAAGCCGAAATCGTCGATGACGGCAAAGGCCACGTCCAGATCATTTCCAACGCCGTCCCGTATCAATGTAGCGGCGACAAAATCGTTGCCCGGATCGTAGAATTGGCTAAAGCCAAAAAACTCATCGGCATCAAAGACGCCAATAACCACTCTGACCGCCACGGTTTCCAGATCACCATTGATCTCAAAAAAGACGCTCAGCCAAAAGTGATCCTCAATAAACTCTATCAACTCACAGAATTCCAGGTCAATTTCCCTGTCAACATGGTGGCCCTCAATGCTGATGGCGTACCGCAATTAATGAACATCAAGCAAGTCCTTCGTGAATACATTCTCCATCGCCAGCTAGTGGTGATCCGGCGAGCACAATTTGACCTCATCAAAGCTCGTGACCGAGCCCACATCTTGGAAGGATTAATTATCGCCCTCGACAATATTGATGCTGTCATCAAAGTTATCCGCGAATCCAAAGATATTCCGGTCGCCAAGGCTGCATTAATGGAAAACTTTGGCTTGAGCGAAATCCAGGCTACAGCTATCGTCGAACTGCGTCTAGGACGTCTCGCCGCTCTCGAGAGGCTCAAAATCGAACAAGAATACAGCGAAATCCAAAAAACTATCAACGACCTGCTCTCAAAAATTGCCCATCCGCAATCGATTTTGGACACTATCATCTCTGAAATGGAAGAACTGATTGCCAATTACGGTGATGAGCGGCTAACCAAAGTTATCCCCGGCAAAGTGGGCGAGTTTTCACAAGAAGACCTCATTCCTGATCAAGAAACCATTATCACGCTCACCAGGACCAATTACATCAAGCGTCTCCCGCCGGACACTTTCCGCGCCCAATCACGTGGCGGTAAAGGTACGGCCGGGGTAAAAATGAAAGAAGATGACCTAGTCAAATGCATCCTTTCTGTCAATACCCATGACAATCTATTACTTTTTACCAATCTCGGCCGGGTTTTCCAGCTCAAAGCTCACGAAATTCCTGAAGTCAGCAAAGGTGCCAAAGGTACCGCTGTGGTCAATCTCATTAACCTCAAATCAGGCGAAAAAGTGGAGTTTATCCTCAAAATCAATCTGGAAGAAAATCGCGATCAGCACATTGCCCTCATCACCAAAGCCGGTCTCGTCAAAAAGACTGCCGTCTCGCAATTTGACAATATCCGCGGCAATGGTATCATTGCCATTTCTCTCAATAGCGGTGACGAACTTGTCTGGGGACAACTAGTCAATAAAAACGACGACATCCTCTTGGTAACCCACCACGGTATGTGTATCCGTTTCAACGAAGATCAGGTAAAAGCCACTTCTCGTGACACCAAAGGTGTGAAAGGCATTACTTTGCGCGGTGATGAAGTGGTAGATGTGGAAATCATCAAGCCAGAAGATCAAAACGCCCAACACTACTTACTCACGATCACTGAAGGTGGCATGGGCAAAATGACCTCCATCGAGCAGTATCCACGTCAAAATCGCTCTGGTACCGGTCTCAAAGTTGCTGTGGTTAATGATAAAACCGGCCCTATCGCCAAAGCTTTCCTCATTAAAGACAAAACCCAAGAAATCATTATTTCCACCAAAGCAGGGCAGACAATCAAAATGAGCCTGAATGATGTCCCCACGCCGGCTCGCGTCTCGCAGGGCGTAATCCTCATTCGTCTCGATGCCGACGATAGCGTCGCCACTGCCACCCTAACTGGCGACAAGATAGAGTAGGGGAGAGCCAAGAGTCATCTTACCGCCCCAAAAGGGGCGGTTTTTCGTGAACGGCAGCTGTAGTCTGATGTATTTCGTGCTATTTTGTAAATAAAAAGCAGACATTAGTGAATAAGGGCTGTATATCAGCATTTTTCTCGAGCGTAAATCATTAGCAGTCATCTGTAATGACTGCTAGCATGATGTCTTATAATCCATTTTTGCCGAGTTATTCGCACTTATACGGCTACTTTTTGCAATTTTACAGCCGTTTCACAATTCACCACGCAAAACGCTCAAAAGTGTGGTATAATACCCACATTAACAATTTAAGGGCCGTTGGCACAGTTGGTAGCGCGCTTCTATGGCATAGAAGAGGTCAGGGGTTCGACTCCCCTACGGTCCACAACTTATTCCCGCAAAAATTGCAAGAATAATTTCCCCATAATTAATTACCGCATAATTACCGCAAAGTGAATTTTCGCTCCTGCCCCGCCGCTATAAGAGTAGAGGAGAGCTCATTTTTTGAGCGAATGAAACTGCTCATGCGCCTTTTTCAGCTGCGGCTTGGTGACATGAGTATAAATTTGCGTCGTGACTACTGATTTATGACCTAGCATTTCCTGCACATCGCGCAAATTAGCCCCATTACTGATCAAATCAGTCGCAAATGAATGCCGCACTCCGTGCGGAGAAAGTTTGACTGGCAATTTTGCCCGGCGTGAATATTTATCCACAATCCGCTGCACACTTCTAGCCGTCAAACGCATTTGTTCACCATCGCCCAACGGATTTTTCTCCTTTTTACCGCCAAAATGCACAAATAGGGGAGACCACTCATCTTCCCTACTCCCCAACCACTGTTTGATCCAAAATTTAGCCCGTTCACTAATAAAAACCACTCGTGGCCGGCGACCTTTACCAATCACCCCCAGTTCACCAGATTCCAGATCTAGTTGTTCACGATTAAGCGCTACCAGTTCGCTTACCCGTAATCCCGTAGAATACAAAAGCTCCAAAATTGTCCGGTCGCGAAGGCCCGCCTTTGTCGTCAGATCTGGAGTTTCCAGTAATTTCAGGATATGTTCACTATCTGTATATCTCATGGGCAAAGGATCTGCCTTTGGCAACTCGATTTTCTCTGGAGCCAGCGTTTTCACGTCATTTAGGGCCAACCACTTGAGCAGACTGCGGATGGCAATTAGATAGTAGCCTTGAGTTTTCTTTGACAGCGGATCGCCGTTTTCTGTTTTAATCCGGCTTAAAGCCAACCTATAACTGCGCATCCCGTCCAAATCCAAACGTCCGATATTATCTATCCCTTTACGCTCCAACCAGTCTACAAAATGGTTTAAATAGTGCCGATAGTTGCGTACTGTCAACCGGCTGACATTGCGCTCAACTTCCAAATGTTCCAAAAATAATTCTTTGACAACGACTGGTTTTGTTTCCATAGTGCCATTGTACCACCAAAATCACGTTAAAATTGACGATTATTTGCGGCCGTGATTAATTTTAGACTAAACAACTATCATTTATAAAGTTCTAAGCCGTTTTTGGGGCATTTAAATCAATTCTGCCTGGAAACAAGATTAAAAGCCTAATATCACAGCTATCATTACGATGATTCTCACGCACAGTTCAAATCATTCCACACTACAGCCACTGCCAACGTCACTACTGTCCGTCACCGCAAAAGTCACCCCTCTCTCCTCTCCAGGCTAAAAGGGGACGGCAGGGGAGACAATTGGAGCCGTCACGCCTGGTAAGCCAAGACCGATACCCAGAACTGATCACATTTGTAAGACCTTATAACGATATAAGCTAATTTTGGCCTCTCTCGACTGGGGAATAAGGGCCACCGTCCAGGCAAACTCGAAAAAAAAGATATTTACAAATTAAAAATTTACGTCGTCAAAAATCCCACAAATCCGTGATTTCCAGGCAAAGTGTCGTAAAAGTTATATTGTGCGACACTCTCAAAACCCTACTCTTGAACATATTTTGCTTAAAAACGCTATTGCTGTCAGGAGAGGAGACAAGCAGACGTCCCTCTCTGAATGACAATTAAATTAGCGATCACGACGACACTATTTTGCAACTATAAAAACTAATGCAGACGGCTCTAAAAAGCTCAGGCCGCTATAACACGCCGTCACCAGGCGTAAATCAAGAGAAATCAGCCCAGTCCCAATAAGTTAATCTACCCTTCTCGAAACAAGTACCGGATAACATTCCAGAGGTAAACCGAGACGATTTCGGGTTATTTTTGCATAATTATCGCAAATTACTATATCAAACTATATCAATTTTAGACCAAATAAGAGTTTTCCACGGGGTGGAAAACTATATCAAACTATATCATTTCTCCAAACAAGAGCCTGTCACCAGGCAGAAGGCCATCAAGAACCCATCGATTCACACATCAACTTCTGGCCGTAAATCCGTATATTCTTGTTCGGGTTTTAATCGCTAAATTACTATAATTTACTATATCAAACTATATCATTTTCCATAGTGTCACTATATCAAACTATATCATTTTTGTCACATTATAGGCATTCTTGCCTGGAGAGCAATAATTACCGCAAAATTATCGCAGTCCTCTACTCTGTCTCCCCTCACCTACCAAAATTCACTACACTTAGTCCAGATCAACACCAAAATTTATAATTATTTGACTATTACCGCACGGCAATTATGCAAAGATATTAACTTTTGACTCTAAATACAGCCGCCAAATATCAAGTCTCACAGTACCTTTTCCAGGCGTTACTCCCCTACTTCACCAGATATACGCTACCATCTACCCGCCTTCTAACAATTTATTTACGCACTATTGCTGCGGGACTGACTCGATTATTGCATGATTCCTATATTAATAATTATTAGTAATTATGCAATAATTAAATTCCGCAGTTTCGCCAAAACTGATAATAGTTTTACACCACAAGAGTAATTTCTATTAAGTCCTTACAAAACACTCATAAGTACTCAAAAGTGCTAAAATTATAAATTTTAAAATTTTACCGATATATAGCTATTTTTTCATCACTTAAAAATTTAGCAGCGATTCCGCATGAGTGATAAAATTGGCCATTTATATCTGGAAATGACCTAATAAGTGAAAAGTAAGTTAATCATTGCTATTTTTTAGCTTTTCAGCCTAATTTTCTAGTATCCTAAAAATTTTTATTATTAATTTTATCAAACATTAAAAAATTCAATTTTCGCATAAATGTAAGAAAAAAAATACTATATTCACGCACTATTACCGCAGATCTCAAGAAATTACCTGCTTCTGAAATTGCGCATTAATTAATTACCGCTTTTTAGCCCGTATATCGCCATCTTGCCGCAATTGCGCAAATTACTCCCCATCATCTCTTCCAAACGGTGTTATAATAGCCGATATGCGTGAACGTGAACGTTTTGTCATTAGTGCCGTCTTTTTAGGTTTAGTTTTTTGGCTCACCCAACTCGTGCCGATTTCTTGGCGTTATCTCGGCATTGCTGGCTTTACGCTGATCACCTACTTCGTCAGCGCCTGGACTTTACATAAATATCTCAAGTTCCACCACTGGGTGCTCTATCTCCCCCTCCCCGCTCTTTACTCCCTATTCATCGGCTGTTTTTACTTTCTGCTGCCTACCAATTTCTGGAGTATGATTACCGTTTTGGGCCTTTTTTCTTTAGGCATGTACGCCCTCTTCCTTTCGGGGAACATTTTTTGTGTCGCCGAGCATGACAAAAAAATCCCGCTCACCCGTGTCGCGCAAAATATTATCCTCTTTTTTGCTATCATTATTTCTCTACTCGGCTGTCAAGTGATTTACTCATTTTCCTGGCCGCTTTATGTCACTTTCCCGCTCGTCTTTTTGCTTCACTTTCACCTGTGTCTCACTACTGCCTGGTCCGTTGAACTTCAACCCCGCATCTCCTTAGAGCTTTTCCAGCTAAGTTTTTTTGCCGCACTCTTAGTGGGTGAATTTGCGCTCGCCCTCTCCTTCCTACCGCTTGAAGGCTGGCATATTGCTCTACTGATCATGTCTACTTTTTACCTGATTCTAGGTATTTTGCAGGTTTTTATCGGCGATAAACTATATCGGCGTACTTTGCGGGAATACAGTTTTTTAGTCATCCTGATCATCTTAATGTACATTGCCATCTTTCCTGGCAAGTAATCGATTATTAACGCAAAAAATGCGGTAATAATTATTACCGCAAATTATGCAATAATTTATTTCTCTCCCCTACTCTACAGCAGCAAATACGCCTTCCACGCCTTCTACCTCAGAGAGTTTTTGGATCAGTTCATCAAGCTGAGCATGCGTCGCCTCATCAATTTCCAGCGGCATCGTCACTTTGTATTCTTGAGTTTGCTTATCAAAACTAAACATATACCCAGCCGCCCCAGGGCCAGCCATACTACCACCGCCACGGACTAGTATTGCTTTTAATTCACTACTGGTGCGATTAGTGTTATCTGTGACCGCCATGATCATCATTCCGACCCCACCAGGACCAAAAGCCTCATAAGTTATTTCTTGCATCGCACCGCCAGCAATTTTGCCGCAACCTATATCAATCGCTCTTTGGATCTTATCTTTCGGCATATTGGCCGCTTTAGCCTTTTCTACCCACAACCTTAAAGTGGGATTAGAATTGACATCGCCGCCGTTTTTGGCGGCAATCCTGATATTTTTTACGAGTCCTGTAAAAATCTGAGCGCGCTTGGCGTCTTCAGCTCCTTTTTTATTTTTGATATTATTCCATTTACTATGTCCAGACATATCTTCCGTTCTATTTTGTACTACTGCCCTATTATACCCCCAAATTGCTCCAAATTGCTCTCAAAATGAGTTTAGTTTGTGGTATAATGCAGCACATGTCAACAATCAGTAATCTAGAAACTCAAGCAATTAATGCGGCTAAGAAAGCCGACTGGGATCAGGCAATTCTCGCCAACAGTAACATCCTCAAAGATCATCCAGCCGACATCGGCGCACTCAACCGCACTGGTTTTGCCTACATGCAGGCTGGCGATATTGATCGCGCTATCGAGTACTATAAACGTACTCTCGAAGTCGAAAAAGACAATCCCATCGCTTTGCGCCAACTTGAAAATATCCGCCAAAATCACGTTAAAACCCCGCAATTTGAGGCCGAAAACTTTGTCGAAGAGCCCAGTAAATCCAAGATCATCTCTCTCCTGCGCCTCGCCAATAAAGACGTCCTGGAAAATCTCTGTATTGGCCAAAAACTCACTTTACGCCCCAAAGGACGCTTTATTTCCGTAGAAGCTCAAGATAAAACTTATATCGGCTCTTTGCCAGAAGATATTTCCTTGCGTTTAAGCCATTTGATTGAGCGCGGCAATGAGTATTTATGCCAGCTCCACTCGGCCAGCAGCAAACACATCAGCGTCTTTATCCGCGAGACTTACCAGTCACCAGCAAATCGCAATTTGCACTCATTTATCAGTAATTTCCAGCCTGGTAGCGATGACAGCATCGGAGAAGATCTACTCCTTTTGGCTGACGAGTCCCCACTCAATCTCGAGACAGAAGATACCGACAGCGACGGTGGTAATGACTAATTTGCCAATTCTTCACCCAGGTATAAAACCGCACCTGCACGCTGCGCCCGCGCTACACTACCGCCATCTGCCACTCCAATTACCCCTTTAGGCAAGTTGTCTTGCAACAGTTGTACCAATTTCACGCAGTCTTCTTGCGTTTCGTCGTAATAAATCGTTGATTGCTTGATCTTTTCACTGGCAGTCTCCAGTTTGATCACACTCACGCCGTCCAAAGCCAGCATATCGCTCACGCGCCTGGCCAGTCCATTAGCTGTAGCCGCATTATAGACGCGCAGCTGGCAGTGCACCAGCTGCCTGGTATTGGTAGTCAGCGCACCAGCGTGAAGTTTGGCCACATCTTCTACCGGCGTAATAGTAAAATACTTACTCGAACGCAAAGCAAAATAATCAGCCAATAAATCACGGTTAAACTCACTTGTGCGCTGCCAGTCATCCAGGGTCAAATCTTTGAAAGCTGTCTGTAAATCTGCACGTGTTGTCAGCTCTCCCAAATTCGGCACAAAATAAAATTCATCTAATACTGTCCCAAGAGCAAAATTATAAGACGCTTTCACTTCTTGTAAATCCTCACTATAGCGATATACTAGAGGGCTTACAGAAGAAAGCGGATAACGTTTATACTGCCCTACCAAATTCACCTCCAAACTCCCCGGCAAAAGGAAAACCGTTGCCCGACTGGCAACTGGATCCAGACGAACCAGATACAGTTTTTCGGCTCTTTCATTAATACTTGCTCCCACCAGCAAGATATTTTTTTCATCAGTTAGCGCAAACTGCCGGGGAAAGTAATTATTCATCAAGATCACATATATTCCCGCAACTAATACCACTAAAAAAAGTGTCGCCAGCAAGATCGTAACCAGCGTTGAAGCGCGATCTAGTAAAAAAGCCATCCGCCTGGCTTTTTGTTGTTTTTGTTGCACCTGTCGCGCCAAAAGCGCTGTTTTACTGACCACTTTTCTTGCAGATTTTGCGTTTTTTGGCCGTGGGGAAGCAGACGGTGCCGACTTGCGAGCAGCGGTTTTGACACCCTGACGAGCCTGACGCCTAGCCGCCTGCTTTTTATTGGCTTGCTGATTCTTTTTTTCCGTATAACGATACATCAATCACAGTATAGCAAATTTAGACAAAAACTGCAATACCTCACCCAATAAATAAAACGATCCTGTCACCAAAAGCGGCTCTCCAGCACTATTCGCTTCAAAAAACGCCTGACGTATCGCCAAGTCAGTTTCACCGATACAAGCAACTTTTGCCCCTTGCTCCGCAAATGCCTGCGCCAAACCTGGTAAATCAGACTTCTTGAACTCACCAGGCTTAGTCAGTATTATTTCCGCAAGATTTGCGGTAATAATTTGTGCTAGTTGCTTCATCTCCTTATCAGCCGCACAGGCAAAAAGTACCCGCCCCCACTTACCGCTACTCTCCCCTCTCCCCTGCCCAACCGGCCCAAAAAGGCGTCGCCAGGTAGCTAATGTCAATTCCAGACTGCGCGGAGTATGGGCGCCGTCCAATACCAAAGCCGGTATACCAGGAAAATCAGGGATTTTATCTATAATCTGGAATCTTCCGGGCAGTCGTACCTGACTCAAACCCTGACTAATTATTGTCGCAGGAAATGCCGGGAAAATCGTCCGTACAGCTAAAGTCGCCAAGGCTGCATTTTCTGCCTGGATCTCTCCTAATAGCGGTAATTGTGCGGTAATAATTTCCCCAGTTTTTTTATCTTCTAGTTCTATATCCATACCAGTCTGCGTCAATTGCTTGACACCCACCTCCATCATCGTGGGCACATCTGCCAATCTACACTGGCGCTCGCGTGCTGTCTTCGCAATCACAGCCTGCACGCTTACATCTTGCCGACTAGTCACCACTGGTACTTTTTCCTTGATGATGCCGCATTTTTCCCGCGCTATTGCCTGCAAATCAGGGCCTAAATATTGTGTATGCTCTCGTTCTATCGGCGTAATCACGCTGATCACTGGTTGGATAATGTTAGTCGCATCCAGGCGGCCACCCATACCTACCTCAAAAACCACACGTCTCACGCCTGCATTGCGGAATGTCAGCATCCCCAGCAGTGTCACTAACTCAAACCAGCCCACTGCCATCCCGATCTGTTGACATAAACTTTGGATCTCACCACGTCGACTATATAATTCCTGCATTGCTTGCAAATATAGTTCATCAGTAAAAAATCCTGCTGATGTCCGGATCCGTTCTCGCCAATCGCTCACATGCGGCGACTGGTACACACCTACACTCTCCCCCGCTCCAGCAAGGATAGCAGCAATCATCGCGCTCACTGATCCCTTGCCCTTAGAACCGGCCACATGCCAGCACTCATAACTTTTTTGGGGATTGTCAAAAAGCAAACACAACTCCTGCATCACTTGTAGGTGTGCCGCCCGCCGTACTGGCGTCGAAGGAAACAGCAAAAACGTATCTATCCACTGCCAGTAATCTTCCAAAGTCATGCTCATGGGCCGTATTATAGCGAGGATGGCGCAAAAGTCAACTCCAAATTTTATAGACCTATAATATAATTATTAACATTGCAAATTCTGCGGTAATTTTTTGCTTCCTCTCATTTCTTAGAAATTAATATTTGTAATTATCAAGATAACTAACTCTATAAGATAGATACTAAATGCATCAATAATTTTAATTATTATCAATTAATTGCGACTATTTTGCCGTCCAAACGAGCGTCACGAGGCCGTCATCATGCCGCATTTTTCACACTTTTTTAAAGACATTTATAATATTTTTTAATGTCTAAATTTACGCACAAAAAGCTACTTTCCTCAAGCTAACCGATCAAAAATAATCACTTTAGGTCATATATGCTCAAATTACACCTATATATCAAGTCTTTTTTCGACCCTCTTAATTTAGCAGTCTTAACACTACTCTGCTAACGATCATTTAATTGCGGCTTTACTTTTCTCTTACTAATGGTATAATAACGTATCATGTTACAGCTTACAGATTTTGATTATCCATTACCTACAGCGGCGATCGCCCAAAAGCCCGCCACACCTCGTGATCACTGTCGCCTCCTGGTTTTTGACCGTGTTCACGCCACTTGGAGTCATCATTTCTTTTATGAGCTGCCAACTATCCTCGCTGCGCATCATTTACAAGTGAGTTTTGTCCGCAATGATTCGCGAGTGATTCCCGCACGGCTCTACGGTCACAAAACTACCGGCGGGAAAGTAGAAATCTTCCTGACAAAAGCTGCCGCCAGTACGCCACATGCGCAAACATGGATTTGCCTAACTAAGCCCGCCCTAAAACCCGGCCAAACTGTAATCCTAGACGACGCCAAGCATACTGCCATCTGTAGCCGTATAATAGATAATTATAGTAAAGAAATAACCTTCCCATATAATTCTGAGGATTTCATGCAATTCTTGCAAGAATACGGTCATACGCCCATCCCGCCGTACATTCACTCATCACTCAGCGAGGACCAGCTCCGCCAAGATTACCAAACAATTTATGCCAAAGCGGCTGGTTCTGTCGCTGCGCCCACGGCCGGATTACATTTCACCGACCGTCTCACTCACGAACTAACCGCTGCCGGCCACGAGTTTATCGACCTCACTTTGCACGTAGGACTGGGTACCTTTTTGGGCGTGAAAACCACCGACATTACCAAGCACCACATGCACGCCGAATACTACACTGTCTCCCCCATCGCTTTGCGCCAAATCATCGACTGCGTGCGCAATCATCGTCCTTTACTCGCTGTCGGCACCACAGCCACGCGCACCCTTGAATCTATTTATCCACGCATATTTTACGGTAATAATTCACTCTGCCCTGAGCTCGATTTATCCCAGCCGCTTACAGGCGATACCAGCATCTTCCTCTATCCACCACACCGTTTCCACCTCACACGCCACTTACTCACCAATTTCCACCTGCCCCAGTCTACCCTACTCATGCTCGTATCGGCTTTTGCCAGCGCACCCAATGCCATGTACACATTTACCAGCTGGTCTGACTCACCGCTCGGCCGTGCTTATCAAGATGCATTAACGCATAATTACCGCTTTTTTAGCTTCGGCGACGCTATGCTCATCTTATAGCAAAAACCCCGGTTCCCCGGGGCTAAATATTATTGCAAATTTTGCGGTAATTAGCCGCCGATCATCAAGCGGGTAAATTCGCCCAAACTCATGTTTTCGCCAATCTTGCCAGAAAGTTCTTTGATCGCTTGCTCCACGCTCACACCTTCTCGCTTGATCAGTTCTTGCTCCAAAAGCTCCTCACGGCTTTCCGGAGCCATTGCGGCTACCTGCATCGCGATTTCCCCAGCCAAGCTGCGGAACTCTTCATTGCGGGCTACAAAATCCGTCTCACAAAGAAGCTGCGCCAACGCCCCGATTTTACCGGTGGCGTGTACATAAGCGGCCACATAGCCTTCATTGGTATCACGGTCAGATTTTTTGGCTGCATTTGCCAAGCCTTTTTCCTTGAGCCAAGCAAGAGCGGCGTCCCAATCACCATTGGTAGCATCGAGCGCTTTCTTGCAATCTAGCATCCCGGCACCCGTTGCTTCCCTGATCTTTTTCACTTGTTCTGCTGTCACTGCCATATCTTCCTTTGCTCTATCCTTATTCCTTCGTTTCTGGCTCAACCTTAGTAGATTTTTCGTCTACTTTTTCAGAGTTTTTAGCTGATTCTTCGGATTTTTCGCTATCGACTTTTTCCGCGACTTCGGTCTTTTTTTCAGTTTTTTTGCTCTTCTCGTCCTCAACTTTTTCGTCCGCTGGCACCGACACATCGCCTCGGCTTTCCCGTCGGACGCCTAGAGCTTCACTCACCACCAAGCGGATAGCAGAAATAGCATCGTCATTGGTCGGCACTACCAAAGCAATACCGGTAGGATCAGTATTAGTATCCACCATCGCGATAATTTCGACGTTTTCCTTGATCGCCTCGTGTACCGCATTTTTTTCCTTTTGGGCATCCACCACAAAAATTGCATCTGGCTTAGTCTTGAGTCCCTTCAATCCGCCAAAAAGACGCTCCAAACGAGCTAATTCCTTCTCCAAAAGCATTCGCTCATATTTGGTATAATCCTTAAAGCGATCAGTAGCCAGGCCTTGCTCGATGTCATTCATCCGTTTGACGCTGCGGCGTACCTGATCCCAGTTGGTAATAAGGCCACCCGGCCAACGGTTGACAATGTACATAAAACCAGCTTGCTCAGCCAACTCGCGGACCATTTCGCTCGCCTGTTTTTTGGTCGCTACCACTACCACGTTTTTACCGCTGGCTTTGAGCTCTTGCAAACGTGCCCGGGCTTTTTCTAGCTGTTCGGCAGTTTTTTCCAGATTTATCAGGTGAATCCCGTCTTGCTCACAATAAATCCAAGGCTTCATCCGCGGATGCCATTTTTCTCTGGGATGTCCCAAGTGACAACCATTATCAAAAAGTTCTTGCAAAGATACTGTCATCTTCGTCCTTTTCTTCCGTTCTCTTGAACGGATAGCGGGCGGAGCAAATTCAGGACACACACCCCGCCACGCCTAACCATTACTTTCTGGTATTATATCACAATTTCGCAAAAAGTCAAGATCATCTTCCCAGACCAGTAAGTATCGCCCCCAGGGGTCTGGTATTAAAAGCAGCGGTAAACCAGCCGCATACTGGCGATCGCTCGTTTGTTCCAAAGCCTTCTCTCCCCGGCGGATGTCCCGAGCATTGTCCTCACTAATTTGATTGAGTTTGATCAATAATTCCTGATGAGCCGCCACAATTTCTGACCACGGGATGGTGGCTCTAGTGATTTTGAGCCGATATGCCAACTGTTCCAGCCAGTGTTCACGATCACGCAAGCGGTAAACCGGCAACTGAGAAGTAAAAAGTCGGCCGACCGCGACAAGCTCGTCGCTAGTCACGTTTTGTATCACTTTCGCATCAATACGCGGATAGCAGGCTGCCGTATAAGCACTGGTATAACGGCTAAATACCGGAGTTTCGCTAAACTCAAACTCCCGGGCGGCAAAATCAATCCCAGGCAAACCATAACTTATCACCGGCATCCGTGGTTGACCGTCTGGCAAAGCTAAAACTTGACCTGCCAAGGCTTTTTGCTTATAACTAGCAAAACTTGCCGTCGCTGTATACTTAATCAGTTCTTGCTTGTAATACTCGAGACTGCGCAAATCATATTCATGAGTTGGCAAATAATTATCCCATTTATCACGAAAAACCAGTTCATAAACATAAGAAACTCCAGTTTTATCCGTCACGATCAGTTTACTACCGCCAAAAAGAAATCTATCAGCAATCCATTCATCGCTCGAAGACAAATTGGGCGCTATTTGGCTGTAAAGCTCTTCTCCTGAGTACATTTTGGCATAAAGCCGCAAATCCAAATAATTGGCAGCATCCAGCGGTGACAGTTGTTGGTAATATTCACGGGGCAAAGCCAAAGCCAAACGCGGCGAACCGGTATTTACGCCGTCATACGGGCCTAAATCTGTAAGCACTTCCCGACGGTACGCCAGCATCGACGCCGAAATCGGCAAAGTGAGTGGCCAATCTCCCTGCAGCTGGTCAATAATCGAAACTTTATCCGTAAAAATCATCCGCACGTAAAAATCATTGAGCAATCGCATATAACGGATGGGATTTTGCTTTTCACCATTTAAAAGTACCTGGCCATCTGGCAACTGCCAAAACTCATAAGTCGCTAGTGTCGAATCACTCGTGAGGATCCCCACCGCAAAAAAGCGCTTTGCACCCTGATATTCTGGCGTCACTGCCTCGCCGGCCGCGTAGTAAGTCAGATCACTAAAAAGATCACTGCGGATCCAGCCTAAATCCTCACTCAGCTGATAAGCCGTCCCCGTCCACATTGAAGTGACTACATTACTCGGCGTTACTTCTGGCTCTGGCAGCACCACTGGTGCCGGATCACGATCGCCCATCACCAGATCCAAAAAACTTTTTATCGAGGACCAATTAAAAAACACGATCAAAGCCACCAAAAACAAAGCCAAAAGCCAAACTCCCATTTCAAAAACAAACGTGCGTATTTTTTCGGCTCTTATTTCTTGTGCTGTCTGGTGGCGGCCAAAAGTCTCCTGAGCTTGCCGCCCGTCAGGATTTTCCACCTTAGACACAAATTTGTCCACCTCCTCGCGCAAATCAAACTGCGAGTTTATTTTCATTTTTGGTTTTACCAATTGCCCGTCGTCCGTCATAATTTAACTTATTATATCACGAAAACTCCTCATTCGCCGCGAAAATGTGATATAATGCACTGATGCGGAAAAACTGGATCCTAGCTTTCATTACGGCCGTCTTGGTCTTAGGTACAGGGATCGCTTGCGCTGCTTACCTTTACCAAATCCGCCATCAAGGGCATTTTTACGTCGGCGTCGCCGGCGGGAGCGCTACCGTCAGCCTTGGCCAGCACGATTTAGGCGCTACTCCCATCAAAAACGCCACTCTCCCGCCAGGCTGGTATGAGTTTAGCCTTCACACCGACTATTACACTTACAATTTACCCCTGCGCCTGACCCAAGGCACAGCCACCATCGTCGACTGGCAAGTCGCCACCACCCTCGAGCACTCTCACGGGATCATTTATGAACTCCTCCCCGCCCCCACCAAAAACGCGCTTCTTACCGTCACCACCACCCCTGAAAAAGCGCAAATAGATATAGACAGCACAGACGAGACTCTCTTTTCCCCCATCGTCACCAAGTCCTTAACGCCGGGACTGCACACTCTCCAGCTATCGCTGCCTGGTCACGAAAGCCAGACTATCCCTTTTACTGCCACTCCAGGATATGAGTTAAAAATTTCCGTCAAGCTGGCTCAGGACGAGTGAGTTTTCCAGCAAACTCAAAATTGTCAAAGGGCCAATCCCACCGGGTACTGGCGTCAAAAAAGCCGCTTTACCGCGCACACTGGCTAAGTCTACATCTGGCCGCGGCTCGCCCACATCGACGATAATCACACCATCACTGATCATGTCTCCCTTGATGAGACCAGGCGTCCCCGTGGCACTCACAATGACCGCGAAATTCTTGAGCTTATCGGGGCTGGCTAGTGCACGCTCGCACTCGTCCTTATCCCACCAGGACACATCGAGTCCCAAACCGCGCCAATACCCAGTCAGCGGCCGTCCCAAAAGATCAGATTTGCCCAGGATTAATATCTTCTTACCTGTAAGCTCAAATTGCACCAGTGCCGTCAAGACTGCTTTCACTGTCGCCGGCACTACTGATACCTTTTGGCCGCGATCAAGTTTTTGCTGGGTGTAAGGGGATAATCCATCCACATCGCGCCTAGGCGGGATCAAGCGCACAAGTTCCAGCCACCACTCGTCAAAATCATCATCCGGTCGGAAGCGCTCAAAAGTGGCCCGCGTAGGTTTTTGGATCATCACTCCTCCCGTAGTTTCACTAATGATGGCGGCTATTTTAGACCGCAAATCAGCGTTTTTTTCATCAAGGCTACATGCCACCGGCCGGAAATTAATCCCGATACTTTCCGCCGTCATTCGTTTTTTCCGGGTGTACAGGTCACTGCCAGCGTCTTGCCGAAACCAAAAAGAAACCAACTCCACCGGTTTGCCCCAGGCCAAAATCTGCGAGTGTAAACTCGCCAAACGTGCAGCCGCTAATGCCTTACCATCCAAAATCTGCGTCATGATCGCCTATTATACCACATCAAGAAGATTTCCGCGCATTCACCAGCACCAACTGTCCTTCCCGCCAGCTATTTATCCGTCTATTTTTGCGGTCACCCAAAGTTACCTCATACCCACGCTTTTCCAAAAATGCCTTCAATTCCGCCAAATTTGCACCTGAGACCGGATGAAATTCAAAAATCATCTGCTCTACCTTCTCCAGCTGTTCTTTGAGTCCTCTTATTACCGCCGATTCCGCTCCCTCTATATCCATTTTGAGCAAATCTACCCTATCCATTTTTTGTACAAAATCATACAATTTTACCGATTTTACGGTAATTTCCTTTTGGACTTTTTGCTCACCGTTCCAGGCGCCGGGATTAGTCGATCCCACACTCCACCATCTCCAGTCAGTAGCATCAATCCAAAATTTTGTCTCAGCGTCATGCTTACCAAGGGCAGCCGGCACCAGAGTGACATTGCTAAGTTGATTATTGGCTACATTGCGCTCCAAAAGCCGAAAAAGCTCCGGATTAGGCTCAAAAGCAGTGATCGAAGAGCCGGGATACAGCCACTTGAAGTAAACCGTAGCCAGGCCGATATGCGCCCCCGCATCAATTATTACCGGATCTTCACGCTCTGCCTCAAACCAATAAATCCCGCCGTCAAGAATTTCCCGCTTGAGATCACGAAATTCTTCCTCCTGATCGTACTCAAGCAGTTGATTTTTCCAGTACGCTTGCATCTCGTTTTACCTCTCGCGTTTCTATATACTCCTGGAACATATCATAAATCATTGCAAATACCGGAATACCCAAAATCATCCCCGCAAAACCAAACAACCCGCCGCCGATCACGATCGCAAACATCACCCAAATTGCCGGTAAACCAATGGAATTGGCCATAATCCGCGGCCCCATGATATTGCCGTCAAACTGCTGGAGCACCAGGATGAAAATCGCAAACCACAACGCCTGCAGCGGATCCACCGCCAACAAAATCACAATGCTGGGAATAGCACCGATAAATGGGCCAAAAAACGGGATCACATTGGTAATGCCCACAATGACACTGATCAAAAGTGCATATTTCATCCCAAAAATCACCATGCCCACAAAACAAATCACGCCCACGGCCAAAGAATCAATTAACTTTGAATAAAAGAAGCTGGAAAAAGTCCGGTTGGCATAGCGCAAAATCTTGATCCCTTCATACACCGTGACGTCTGGCAGCAAAGCATAGGCCACTTTCTTGATCGCGCGCAGATAAACTTCCTTATTGTACAAACAATAGATCGCTACCACCAGACCTATAAAGAGATTAATCACTGTACTAGCAGCCTGGCCAGAATAAGACAAAATTGTACTCACGCCGTCTGCGGTCAGGAAACTGCTGGTGACTTTTTGCAGGTCTAGTTGTGACAAATCAATCGCCGGCACATAACTGCCCAAAAATGACTGCAGTGATGCTTGATACTCCGGCAATTTTGCCTGCAATTGATTAATACTCTGCCCTAGTTGTGGCAGCAAAAATGAAAAAAGCAAAATAATCACCCCGAGAGTAATCACCAGCGTCGTCACCAGCGACCACAGTCGCCGTTTCTTTTTGGGCCTGACATTGGCAAAAACCTTCTTTTCCATGTACGCCATCAGGCCATTGAGCAAAAAAGCAATTACAAAACCCATAAAAAACGGTGTCAGCAAGCGAAAAAATGTCTGGAAACCGCTCCAAATTGTACTCAAATGCGCCGCCAAAAAGTATAGCGTCAGCCCACCGGCAATTACGAATAAATTCCGCCAAAAAGTATTGTTAAAAATTTCTTTTACTGACAATTTCATGATCGTATTATACCACAGTTTGTGCTTAATTGAGCAGGGATTAAAACGAAAAAGACTGACTCTCGCCAGCCTTTAAACTCGGATAGACATTGACCAAGCGTCGCCTCTATCGCGTTTCTCTCCTGTATTCAGGAGCAGTGATTATTGGCACCGTATGCCGCCATCACTCTTTCGTTAGGCCTATTATAACAGAATTTACACTTTTTGTCAAGAGTTGATACTATAATTCGATCACTTTATTAGTTTTTGTAATTACAAGAAGACGTTTGATGTCAGGAAACTGTATCCATGCAAATTTAGCGCGGTGTATGGCTTGATTTATATCCATCTTGCAACGGCGCAAATCCAACACCACAATTGAAGCCTGTCTTTTCGCCTTACGAAGTATATTCTTGATAGTGCTACCACTATTTCCGATCGGACTTTTTATCTCTAAATAACCTCCATCAAAAATAAGATCTGCAGCGTGAGTCCGATAATTTGGACGAACAAACGTTACATCTCTTTGAAGAAAATCTGCTATCAGGTAGGCTGCCGATGTCTCTAAATTTGTAGGAAGAGGTTTAAGTTCAGGTGGATAATGGACTTGGTATTTGTTCATGTTAATTATTATACCATAACATCTATAAATACCACAAAGAAAATCAAATATAGCACATCGTTTTATGATACTACAAAATTAAATACCCTCCTAAAATGATGTTTGTGACACCTAGATTTTTAAGTCACCTTTTGTACTCACCCTGTACTCCACACGGAGTACAAACCCACAAAAATATTGGTAATTACACATTTTTCTTGTACTCACACTGTGAGTACAAGAAAAATCTTGACAAAAGCAAAAAACCTGATATAATTACAAATGCTCAAAAACCATTAGTAATATATGTAGAGAGGAACTATAGCGAGAATATGTGTCATCAATCATCACAACAAACATATGCGACTCGACGGCTCGCTCGCGCGCTCGATAGAGCAGATGATCTAGCTCGGAAAAACGCGCACGAGAATAGGTAGACCGGATGGTTCCCATATTTTACGGTGGTTTTTGAGCCCGGGCGAAGGAAGCGCAAGCAACCGGATCGTCTGTTCTTAGTTTAGCAGACGTCGCCCGAAGCTATTAACTATTAATGAAAGGCGGATATGACGCACGTTTTGGGGCGGGTCTTTTTGGCGGCTACTTTATTACTTCTCCCCTTTTGGAGGGGAGACAAGCACACCTCAGGTGCAGCCAGAGGGGAGGTACTAGCAACCGCTTCTACTCTCACGACGAAAAAGATCAAAGATGTACGGCCTGGTGAATCCATCCAGATCGGCTCTAGTAAGTATATAAAAATCGCCGCCAACCGCTATCAAGCGGTAAAGCCGTATACCTGTGCTGACCCGGTACTCACGTATGCCGGTGCCAGCAAAAATTTCACTTATACGGGGAACTATCAGACGTTTACAGCGTATGCCGGGTGCCAGTATAAAGTGGAGTTGTGGGGAGCGCAGGGAGGGACACTGGGCGGTGTCGGTGGCAGTGGTGGCTATTCATCAGGACGAATTCAGTTTACAGGTAAAAAAGACTTATACATTTACGTTGGAGAACATACTACGACTACAATCACAGCGGCCTGGAACGGTGGTTCTCAAGGGCCAACTTCCAATAGCGAAGGCGGCGGTGCTGGCGGTGGCGGCGCCACTGACATTAGAACTGTCAGTGGTAGCTGGAACAATAGTAGTTCGCTTTTAAGTAGGGTTATTGTAGCTGGCGGTGGCGGCGGAGCAAGTAATTATTGTTCTGGTGGTTGTCGCTCTAATGGTGGCGCAGGCGGTGGTCTGACTGCCTGCACCGGATCATGCGGTAACAAAAGTTGCGGTTCATGCAGTAGCGGTAATTATGCCAAAGGTGGTACACAAATCTCTGGAGGCACTAGCACAGGCGCAACTGGATGTGTTGGCGTTAATGGTGGCTTTGGTTTTGGAGGGAGTAGCTCTAGTGCGTATGGCGGGGCAGGTGGAAGTGGTTGGTACGGTGGCGGAGGCGGTGGTTGTTGGAGTTGTGTAGTTTATTCTGGTTCTGGCGGCTCTTCTTACATCTCCGGTCACACAGGCTGCGTCGCTGTCACCTCACTAAGCGACACCACTCCCAAGGCTGGCTGTACCACTGGCACTACTAATAACGCTTGCTCACTAAGCCCCACTGGTCTGAGCTTCACTGACACCGTGATGATTGACGGTGCTGGTTATTCCTGGACAAATGTAAAAGGATCGCTGCAATCAATGCCAAATCCATCAGGCGGTTACTACGCGAGCGGTACTGGTCATACCGGCCACGGTGCCGCCCGCATCACTCGCCTCAACTAGTCACTTACTACTCTTTCTACTTTTTAGATG
>JAZQJV010000011.1:0-2255 GCA_045541795.1 Patescibacteria group bacterium
TTGCCCAATATTCCCCACTGCTGCCTCCCGTAGGAGTCTGGGCCGTATCTCAGTCCCAATGTGGCCGTTCATCCTCTCAGACCGGCTACTGATCGTCGCCTTGGTGGGCCGTTACCCCGCCAACTAGCTAATCAGACGCGAGACCATCTTTCAGCACATTAAGCTTTGGTATCAAAGGGATGCCCCCTCAATACATTATGCGGTATTAGCAGTCGTTTCCAACTGTTGTCCCCCACTGAAAGGCAGGTTTCTCACGCGTTACTCACCCGTTCGCCACTTTCCTCAACTTCAATCAATCGAAATCTCAATCCGTCGATTCTCGTTCGACTTGCATGTGTTAGGCACGCCGCCAGCGTTCGTCCTGAGCCAGGATCAAACTCTCAAAAAATGGTATCTAAAATGCCAAGGCATTTCAAATCAAGTTTTAAGAAAATTTGTCTAGCAAATTTTACTCAAGAATTTCGTTGGCTGTTTTTCGTTCTATAACGCTTAAACAATTCCATTACTTTTTATTGTCCAAGGTGTTCTGTTCGTCTTTGCGTTATTCAATTTACAAGGTACATGCGCCGGGCCGCTCTCAAGCGGACAGCTTGGTTATTCTATCACAGGGTTTTCCAAATGTCAACAACTTTTTTACAATTTTTCAAAAAATTTTTCGGGAATTATCTGTCTGAAATATTGCTGCTCACATCCGTCAAAACATCCCCTGCATCCAGGGCTGTTTCTTCCCGGGTTGCCAGGTCTCCCAGGCTTACCATACCGCAAAGCTTGCCGTTTTCCACCACCGGCAGACGGCGGATTTGAAGTCTGCCCATCAGATGGGCAGCTGCGCCGGTGTCCATATCCGGGCGAACAGATGTCACCTGCTCCGTCATCACCTGGCGCACCTGGGTATTCGCGGGCTGGCGGTTGGCCGCCAAACAGCGGGTCACGATATCCCGGTCCGTGAGCATGCCACACAGCTTTCCATTGGTGCAAACCGGCAGGGCGCCGATATTGTGTCGGCTCATCGTCCGGGCCGCCACCTCCACGCTTTCACCCGGGTCGATGGACACCACGCTTTGGGTCATAATGTCTTTGATTTCCATAGCTTACCTCCTTTTGGATGGAGTATGGACGGAAATCTCACATTTTATTCCTCTTGTAAATATTTTTTCATATGCCCTGCCATTTTTTCGGCCACTTCCGTTATTTGGTCGTTTTCCCGCCACGCCAAGCTGACCTGCGTAGTCATAGATGGTTCAAGGGGAATCCCCACCAAATCCGGCACGGTCTTTAGCAAAAAGGCAAACATAAATCCCACGCCCACATTACTCGCCACCATATTTTGCACCGTGGATACCTGGGCTGTATGCAGCAATACATTGGGCGTACAGGACAACCGGGAAAACTCTGCTAAAATCCGCTCTGTCTGAAAAAAGCTGTTTTTGAACAGCACTAAGGGCTCTTGCGCCAATTCCCGCAAATCTATTACTTTCCGTTTTGCCAGAGGATGGCTTTTGCTGACACAGCACACATTTTCCAGCACTGTTATCAATTCCGCCTGCAAACCTGCACCCAGTGCATCCGTGTGGGGCAAGAAAGCCATATCAATCTGCCCATCCATCAAAAATCCTTTTAAGTCTGTTCTGTCGCCCTCTACAATATGTATCCGCAAACCGTGTTTACGAAAGCCCTCGCCAAACAGCACCGGCAACACCAACGAGCCCACCATCGGCGGCACACCCAAGCGCAGAACTTTATCTTCACCGCTCAGCGCCTTCATCGTCCGTTGCAGATCATCTGCGTGGCCTAACAAATCCTCTGCCAAGTTCAGCATTTGCTGACCTTCTTTGGTGAGGATCAGCTTTTTCCGCCGCCGTTCAAACAATGTCACCCCAAACTCCTTTTCCAAATGCAACACAGCATTGGACACAGAGGGCTGTGAGATATTCAAAATTTCCGCAGCCTGGCTCACACTGTCACATTTACACACCGCTAGAAAATAACGAAGTTGATCTAAAGTCATATTGCCTCCTTTATAGCTTTTAACTATAAAATCAAAGAATAATAATATTTTACAAATATATTATCTATCTGTATAATAGAAATTGCAAGATAAATTTTGGAGGTTTTCCCATGGATACATATAAAATAGGTGTGGTTGCCGGTGACGGCATTGGTCCTGAGGTCATTGCTGAGGGCGTAAAGGTTTTGGAGGCTGTTGCCAAATTAGACGGAGGCTTTCAATTTAATTTTACCCACTACCCCTGGGG
>JAZQJV010000012.1:0-3999 GCA_045541795.1 Patescibacteria group bacterium
CCCTCACCCCCACCGGCCTCTATCTTTTTGTCCAAAACCGGCCCACAAGGATACACGGCTCCGACGAACTCACCGATACCACCTCCGTCTACCTCATGACCGTGCCCAATAGCGTCCCCGCCTTGCTTTACGCCAATTTTGACCCGTCTGTAGCGTACGCCGGCCAACTGTATGACGGCGAGACAATGGAACTTTTTTACGAACGCACACTGCGCGCCGACTTAGGTATTTATATCCACGATCTTTTCGTCTACTTCCCCAAACAAAACATCATCCAGCCGATTTTCCAGGATTTATCACTTCTCGGTATTTCCCAAAAAGGAGAACTGGTGGTCTACTACCCCCGTACTCAAATTTCCAGTCCTCAAATCGGCCTGATCACTATCAATCCTCAATTACACGGCATCAAGGGCAACCAAGTGATCGTCTCTCCAGAAGACATGCCGAGCGAAGACATGCCGGATTATGCTGATGGTCACCTTTATTTTGTCACCCCAGAAATGAAAATTTACCACTCCACCCTCGAAAATCCTTACCCCACGCTCACTTATGATTTTTCGCCAAACTTTCGGGCAAAAAATTATGGGCTCACAAATTGGTGGTACACTCATGCCAATAATAATCACCGCGGGCTTTGTATCTGCTCCAGTGACCAGGTACAAAAAACTAATACTGGCGCCTTTTACGACTTCCAGTTAAACCAGTTCATTGAGCAATCACCTGAGTGCACTGGCCGGCCAGAAGTCGGTACCTGGTATTGCTCTTGACAATTCTAGCCTCCATCCCTTATAATCCTCTTATCATGCAAGAAGAAAGAGAATTGTCATCCACCATGACCGAGGCAGATCTGCCTCAAGTAGAAACAGCTGAAAAAAGCCCGCAAGGCCCCACCCTGCCCTACGGGCGGCTCAATTTTGATCGTTTCCTCGCCGACTCGCATTCATTCCGCAATTTAAGCCACATCAGCGAACTCCCGGACCCGGCAGACACTTCCATCACCGCCATCAGCAAAAAAAGTCTCCACCGAAGCTCCCTCCAACGGCTTGCCGACTCTGCTCCCCTGATCGCCACTCTGGCTGATTCCGCCGCTCACCTCGAGACGCACGCCGACTTCAAAAAGCACAACCTCCTAGGCAAAGACAACGAAGTCCACTTAGAAACATTGATCAGTCAGCAAGATTTCCACGCTCGCGAGCGCCTCCAGCCTACTATTGACGCCAACGTCGATGCGCTGCTAACCCACAGTAATTTATCCCAGCTCTCCTCGAGTGAATTTAGTCAGCTTTGCTCAGACAGGCTCGCCGGCAACCCCAATTTCCTCGCCGAACTCAAACGCCGTCTCCTAGAAGATCCCGATTTTATCATGGACGACGTCCCCGGCCCAGACGGCCAACTAACCAATCCCCGTTTCCCCTTACTCTATCACCAGCTCCAGATGGCAGCCCAAAAGGACGGCCAAGATTATCTCCAGATCTGGGCTGACAAATGTCGCGCTCTCACCAGTGACTTGCCGCTCACTATCCAGCTCAATCCCACTATGCGCCGCGGCCTACCCACACTCGGCCTACTCCAGCGCCACGGTCAATTTGGGCCGCACGCCGAAGCATTACTGCAAAATTTTGAAGAAAAAAAGTACGACAGCATCAATGATTTTGATTATCGCCTCTTCAATGAGCAGCTCATCGCAGACTTAGGCGAGCCGCTCATCACCAGTCTCCTCGCCCATCGTGAGCAAAGCAATATGTTGGTCTTCCTTCACGAGCGCCAAAGTGCCCTCTACGACCTTTTTGTGCACTACTGTCAGGCTTTACGCCAAGACGTATCTCTGGGAGATTTCAACGAACACTGCGAGCTCGGCCTACGGTTTATTTTCAATAATCACCAATTCCTGCGTGGCATCGACACGGCCAATATTTCTCCTGCCGCCCTCCTCGACTATATTATTTACAACCAAGAAAATCCCCATTACAAAGCTGACTTCTCCAATAATTTTCAAGCCGAACTTTCCACTAATTTTACCCGAAATAACGAGCAAATCAATAATTTGATCAATGAACTCACTACACTGCGCTACAGCAGTGAAAATGAAACTGATTCTGACCGAATTGACGATCTCATCGCCTCCCTCCCACCCGAAACTCAGACTCTCATTCACCAACAAATTGATACCAGCGTCGACACGCTCAAAGAAATATTTGTGGGCAGTTCTACCAAGGTCATTAGTGAATTTGCCAATCAATACCGCTTTTTTGAAGAAAAACTTTACGACCGCAAAACCGGCGATCCCAAACATTTAAGCTCTGAGCAAGCCGCCCAGTACGGTCTCAGCCAAAAAGATCACGAAAATATTAATACCTTAGCTGATTTCATTTTTACTTTTGCCGATGCTAAGCAAAATTATCAAAGTTTTGTAGATCTTTTTGCCCTCGTAAGCGAAAAAATCAAAATCTCCCCTACGGAAACCTTCCACCTAGAAAAATCACTCTCAGATTACTGCCGGGAAAGTTTCCAGCGTCAATTTGCCGCCACCAGCGAGGCGATCGCCAAAGCAAAAACAGAAACTGTGGCCTATAAACGCCAGCATCCCGATGGCTCAGTAACTGACCACGCCATCAAAGTGATTGATTTAGCCCAAAATCCCGCCCTACTAGACAAATTAGGCCTGCTCATACACAATAATCACACGGGCTGGAAACCAGTCTCCGGCAGTGATGGCACCAGTGTCGATTTCACCAATATCGACTATGCCCAAAATTGGGCCGCCATTGATCCGCACGCCCACTCTTCGCTCTCGACCAGCTACTTAGACGGCCATTCCCGCGCCGCCGAAGCCGGCCGTCCGCTAAATTTTGCCCATGTACCAGCAGAAAACCCCGGTAGCGTCCTCTACGGTTTTTTGGGCGGTGACATCATTGCCGTGAGCACAGATAATATCGACGTCGACTCAAGTCATTTTACCCTCACTCGCAAGCATTCCCCCTCATTCCGCGCTGCCGACAGCTTAGGCAGCTCCGATCCCAAATATTACAACGAAGTCCTCCTGCAGCGCGCCGGCGCTATGCCTGATTGTATCGTCCTTTTTGAGCGCGAATTTACCACTGGTCCCATCCTTGATGAAAACGGCCGTCAGCTCTCCGATGGCGAAGATAATCCCGCCGCCCAAGCAGCACTTGATCGGCGCAACCGCGAAGCCGCCCTCAAAGCCGCCGCCGACTGGCAAGCCGCTCCCGGTGGGCTAAATCGCGACTTACCCATTATTTATATTAATGCCAGCCTTTTTGACGGCAGCAAAATCCACCGCTGACAGCTTACCACTTGACAAAATGACAAAAGTATGATATAATATGAGACATTATGATGAACCATCGAGAACAACTTGACGACAAAATGTCCGCACTCAAAGATATTCTTGGCGCCAGGAAAGAAGGCACCAGCATGACCGACGCCTTAGCAGCCGCCAAGGCTGAACATCCTGCCGCCTTCGGCGGGAGCGAAAAACCAGTCTCTCATGAAGCTTTTTCCCAGCAAGGCCGCGCTCGCCTCGCCAAACTAAAACAGGCCATCCATGAAGTCATGTGATCACCCCTCCCTCACTCATCACAAATCCACCAGCAACAAATTACAAAAAAATGACTAAGCACCCGTTTCCAGGCGACATACCACATGCGGCAACAATTTGTTATCTACAGAAAAAGCGCCCCGAAAGACGCCTTTTCTATCATGAATCTTAAAAACTCAGGTAGTAAGTGTCTAGGCATACGTCTAGATAGTCTTCCAATCGACCTGGGCACTATATGTCCACAGGATTTCACAAGTTATTTCAAGATTGTTACCAATCTTGGGAAAAAGGAGGTCGTGAACTCCAAACCCTTCTCCTTAGAAAGGAGGTGATCCATCTGCACCTTCCAGTACAGATACCTTGTTACAACTTAGTCCTCATCATCAACCTCGCCGTAGTGGAGCCTGGCCATTGCTGGTTCAGGTCACCCGCTTCGGGCG
>JAZQJV010000013.1:0-42553 GCA_045541795.1 Patescibacteria group bacterium
TGTAAGAAGAGCCGCCAGCTCCAGAACCTGCACAATAGCCATTCCAATGCGAGCCGCCACCGCCGCCATACCAGCCTCCGCCTCCTCCACCTCCATAATAATATACAGCGGAGCCACTCGTACCATTGTTTGGGCCTCTGCCACCGCTACCAAATGAACCAGCAGTATGTCCTGAGTAATCGCCATTGCTTTGTTTGTAGCCTCCGGATATTTGAGTGCCGCCGCCCGCGGAACATGTGGTACCAGCGTGATCATCATATGATATATATCCGTTTAATCCGCCACCGGCACCCGCTTTTGCTCCTGAAAAAGTCCCGCCACCACCGGCTGCGACAATGATCCTTGATCTTAATGAAGCAGTATCATTCCAACTGCCGCCAGTAATTCGAACATCGCTGCTTCCACCACCGGATGAAGAAGCGTGAGCACCTCCTTGTCCACCCCCATTAAAACTATACGCAATACTATTGTTTCTCTCACCAATATATAGGTATAATTCTTGAGACTGTTCTATAGCAAGTGTACCAGCTACATAAGCGCCGTCCCCAGCATTACTCGATATATTGGTGCCGCCTTCTGCTCCCCAAACTTCAATTTTATATGTGTGCCCTGCACATACGTTCCAATTTTGCACACTGCCTGTATAGGAAAAACTTTTACTCTCGCTGACGTTGAGTTCATCATGACAAAGGATTGCGGCACTGTCCGCTATGTATTTACTATCGCTGATCTTGACGAATTTATTATCCCCGACTTGAATGACTTTGCCGGCGACGATGTCCTTTGTCTTGAGCGTTGATGTCGTACTGGAGGCGGCGCTCGCCGCCACACACGTGCCACTAAAAAGGCCCACAAAAAAGATCCACCACAATCGGCTCAGCATATATGCCTTTCTCACTATCATCGCCGGGAAGGGAGTAGATCCGAGAGCGATCCCGGTGCTTTCTGAGTCTGACGGAAACAGCAAAGTCTTAACGAAATCGCTCTCACAATCTTTGCCGCTTTTATCTTTCTCCCACTATCATAGCGCAGGAGCTTTAAGAGTCCGTCAGACTCGCCTATATTATAACACGCAGAAGTGATTTGTCAAGCAAAAATAGCAAATTTGTGGTTGTAATTTTCAAAAAATAGCATGTTATAATACAGCATCTTTATGAATGAGGAAGAAAAAACAGTCACCATCTCAGCCGCCGAGCGGGAGATTTTGGGTAAGCTGGAAAACCGCCTCGTGCATATCACCAAGCGTAACCCGCTACTGTATACCGGTCGGCTGCGCCAGGAAACAATGCTAGACGTAGTCAAAAATCTAGCCGATCCTGAGATCATTCGCGATTTTGTGATCAGGCGCGCGGGTGGCAGTCTCACTCTCCACGCCACGCCGGCAAGCGCGCGAGAAATTTACGACCTCACCAAAAAAATCATCCGGACAGATAAAAAAGTAACCGCCGAAACCGGTAACCGTGAGCTCTACCTCGCCTATCCTTTTGTACAGGGGAAGTTGGGCGGTAATTTGGGCGAGCTCCCGATCAAAGCTCCTTTGCTCCTTTTCCCAGTGCGCTTAGAAGCGGTGGCTGGCAAGGTGAGTCTGCGCTGCGATTTTGACCGAGAAATTTTGTACAACACTACATTAATCCTCGCGCACAATAAAGCTGCCGGGATCAATCCGGTCTTGCCAGAAAACGAGATGATCAACGATGACATGAGCGTTTTTTGGCAGACAGCCAAAGATTTTTACGCGCACTACGGCATCGACTTTACCGGCGAACTGGGAGCGGCGGAAGTTTTCTGGGAAAACAAAGTGCAAGAGTTCCCCCTTTATCCTGAGGGCAGCTTGGAAGTGAAAAACTATGTGACTTTGGGCATTTATTCCACGTACGCCACGTCAATTTATGCAGATTTCAAAAAACTGTTGGCGGCCGGAGACATTGGTGAGAACGTGCATCGGTTACTAACAGGCCTGAGTAACAATGAAATGATCACGATCACCGGTGAGCCGGACGAGAAAAAAGAAAACAAGACTTTAGAAGAACAAATCGACTACATCGCCCCGCTAGATAGCGCCCAAGAAAAAGTTTTAGCTAGCATCCAGCGCGGCCAAAAAGAGATCGTAGTTTATGGCCCGCCAGGCACGGGCAAATCGCAAACGATCACCAATATCATCGCGCAAGCGGTGCTAGCCGGCAAAAATGTTTTGGTGGTATCTGAAAAAAAGACAGCCCTAGACGTCATCGACGCGCGACTAGGACCGACTGTCTCCCCTTTTGCCTTACTGATAGATGACGTGGAAGACAAGCGAGAATTTTATGAGCGCTTGAGCAGATTCCTGGAAGCGGCCGCAGGGCCTGGCGGCGGTGAGCACGGATTACTAGAGCAAATAAATGAGAAAAAAGATGCGATAAATAGGGATTTATCGCGACTAGAAAAACTGGCCGCGGCGTTTTACGGTAAAAACAAATACGGGGCGAGCATGGCAACTATTTATAATGCTTGTCGCTGGACAGATTTAGCTGATCCCGTAGAGCAGGAAGTTTTTGTCTTGGTGACGCGCAAATTACGTGAAAAATATCCCGCCGTATGGGAGTTGTCATTTGACGCTTGGCAAAAAATGCAGACAAACTGGAGCAAGCAAAACGATGATTCAGCCCAAATGAGTCAGTATTTGGAAGTGATGAGTAGTGAGTTGGGCCCGGCACTATCTTGCTTGCGCACAGACCTGCGCGAAAGTGAGCAGTACCGGTTGCAAGCCGAGCTACAAGAGATCTGTAGACGTCAGGAAAAGTTGCCGACAGCAAACCTCTGGACGCGCCTTCGCGAATGGCTCGCAATCAGCCAAAAACTGCACGCACTCAAGCGGCAATATTTCCTCACCGATAGCCAGAGCGTTTACCGATCTTTGGCCAGGCAAACGGAAAGGCTTAGGGATTTTATGAGCGGTTATCAGGAATGGCGGGCGACGAAATTTGTCTTTGAAAACTTGAAACCGGGCGAACAGGAATTTTTACTGGCCAGCCGACAGTTGCAAACGGCGCGGGACTACACATGGCCGCAAGCTGTCGAAAAACTTTTCCAAGTGCGCGCGCGGGAGATGATTGATGAATTTGAAGGCGAAAACCAAGACGTTTTGAAAGAAACTGGTCACTTCCGCCAAATCCAAAAACAGTTGGCGGCCAAAATTAGTGAGCGCAGCCAGCTAACGGCGCAGTTTTTGCACTCAAAACTGTTGGCAGAGACAGTACACCTGGATCAAAACGGTCGCCGGGGCAAGATTGTGGCCGGAGTAAATGCCAAAAGACGCCAGTCCATCCCCAATTTCCTAAAACGCTACCGCAGGGAAATTTTTGACAGCGTGAGAGTGTGGCTGGTGACGCCAGAGGTGGTCTCTGATCTTTTTCCTTTCCAGCCGGGACTTTTTGACGTACTCGTTTTTGATGAAGCGTCACAACTTTTCCTGGAAAAAGCGATCCCGGCCATCTACCGGGCACGCCAGGTCATCGTGGCTGGCGATGACAAACAGCTGCCGCCCAACGAAATTGGACTCGGGCGGGTGAGTGAAGAAGAAGAACAAACCGAAGAGCTAGAACTAGCAGAAGCGCAAGACGTGCTCGATTTTACCAGTTTGCTGGATGTAGTCAAGCGCAATTACTTCCCTACTCATTTACGATACCATTACCGATGCCAGTCGGCTGATCTGATTGATTTTTCAAATTACGCCTTTTACCGTGGACAGCTGGTAGTAGTCAGTCATCCGCAGGCCGCAGGAGCGCATGCGATCGAGCGGCGCAAAATCGCTGACGGCCGTTGGTTGGGGCGGACAAATTTGCCGGAGGCAAGAGCAGTAGTGAGTTTGCTGAAAGAAATTTTACGCGGCGAGCACGGCAGCATCGGGGTGATTACTTTTAACACGCCACAAATGGATTTAATCGAAGATCTGATAGATCAGGAAAAGCAAGCCGACCCAGACTTTCGCGCGCGCCTGAGTGCGGCAGAAAATGTACTGGAAAATGGGATCGTCAATGCGGGTTTTTTTGTGAAAAATATCGAAAACGTGCAAGGAGACGAACGTGACATCATCATTTTTTGTGTCGGCTACGCCAAAGATGAGACAGGGCGAGTGCGAGCGAGTTTTGGATCTTTGAGCAGAGAGGGCGGCGAAAACCGGCTAAACGTCGCCATTTCTCGGGCAAAAAAGAAAATTTACGTGGTCACTTCTATCGAACCGGAAGACTTACATTTGAGTGCAGACTCCAAGCGTGGGCCGAAATTGCTGCGCGAATATCTTGCTTACGTGCGCAGCGTAGACCAGGGCAATGAGAATGAGCGCCGGCGGATATTGCAAGACTTGCTAGACGCCAAGCCGCAAACGCACACTGCCGTCATGACCGAAAGCGTACTGGAAGAACAAGTCTATCAGGCACTACTGCAAGCTGGTTTTACTAATATGACCACCCAGCAGCCTGTGGGCGGTTTCCGGATCGACATCGTGATTAATGACGAGATGGGACGGCCACTTCTGGGCATTGAATGTGATGGAGTAAGTTATCATGGGTCGGATGTGGCCCGAGAGTATGATTACCACCGGCAAAAATATTTAGAGGGGCGTGGCTGGCAAATCACGAGGATTTGGAGTCCGGATTGGTGGCGAGATCAGACGGGCGAAATTACTAAAATCAAAGCCTTAGTGAAGTCAATCAAAGAGCAGCTGTAGTTAATTTTTGTTTTCATTTTGTTTTTATTTGTACTTTGTTTGTTCACTTTTTCCAGATGTATGTGTTAAACATTTGTTTAACATTTGTTAAACAAATGTCAAACGTTTGTTAAACACATGAGTCATACTTTTACAAAAAAATTCTCGTGTGTGGGGCTCATTAATCCACAAAACAAACTGCAAGCTGCGCGACAGAGAAAATATTTTTTGTAAATTTCCCCCGCATTTTGCCTCATTGTGTGTTACAATAGCAATATGGCACGCAGAAGAAAACGCACCAAAAAACAAGCAGTCAATACTGATGTCTGGCCGTCGGTATTGGGTGTGTGTTTGGAGGCACTAGCGGTACTGGCAATGATTTCTTTTATCCGGGTGACGGGCTTTTTTACTTTCATCAATAATTTACTGGTGATTAATTTTGGCGCCGGAGCACTAGTGGTGCCGTTTTTGTTGATGCATCTTGGTTTGGTTTGTTTCCGCACTCGCTGGATCTGGTCGCGGCCGTCGCTAATTATCGGCACGATTTTGTTTTTCTTTGGTGTCACGGGACTTATGGGTGGCGGCAGCGTGGGCCGAGGAGCTTTGGAAGGATTGGGCGGATTAATCACCAAGCCGGGTGCATACTTGTGTTTTTTGTCTTTGATTGTGGGCGGCCAGCTGATACTCTGGCAAGTTTCGATAAAGGACATCAGTGAATGGTGGCACGAGTGGAGTACTGAGGCCAAGCTCAAGGCGCAAATGAAACCGTTTGTGGATGAGGTCAACGGCGAGGTGGATTTTGTAGGGCAAAATAACCAAGAAACCGATCCGGCCAGCTTGCCGGCAGCGGGCGAGATCAAGATGCGCGGTATTGACGATGAGAACTTTAATAAGCTGGAGGTCTTGCCAGAAAAACCGCCGACTTACCAAGAGACGATTGACGAAAAACCCGAGCACATCAATAGTTTTGAAAAAGTAGATATTTTGGGCGAAATCAAGAAACCGCAATTTGAACCTGAACTAGACGATCCCGACGCGCAGATCGCCCGCAAGCCGTGGGTGTATCCGACACTTGATCTTTTTGAGGCGGCGGACGGCGGTGAAGCCGATCGCGGAGACATTAATGCAAACGCCCAAATTATCGAAAACACGCTGGATTCTTTTGGTGTGCGAGCGCGGGTGGTAGAGATCAACCGGGGGCCATCGGTGACGCAATATGCTCTAGAGATTGCCATGGGGACAAAACTGTCTAAAATCACGGCGCTGGCGACTGACTTGGCGCTAGCTTTGGCCGCGCCCACCGGGCAGATCCGGATTGAGGCACCAATTGCTGGTAAATCATTGGTAGGCGTAGAAGTGCCAAACCGCAAAGCGGCTTACGTCACCTTACGCAAAATGCTCTCGCAGCCGTCACTTAAAGATCATCCGTCTAAGTTGGCGGTGGCGATGGGGATTGATGTCAACGGTAAACAGATTGTGGGTGATATTGCCCGGATGCCACACGTACTGATTGCGGGTGCGACTGGTTCTGGTAAATCAGTCGGTATCAATTCGTTTTTGTGTTCGCTGCTTTTCCGCTGCTCACCAGAGGAGCTACAGCTGATTTTGGTTGACCCCAAGCGAGTGGAATTGACGATGTATCAAGGAATACCGCACTTACTCACGCCAGTGCTAGTAGAGGCACAAAAAGTAGTCTCGGCGCTCAAGTGGGCGTGCAGCGAAATGGACCGGCGTTACCAGTTGCTGGCTGATCACGGCGTGCGCAATATTGACTCATTTAACCAGTTGCCAGACGTGACGCCACTGCCCAAAATCGTAATCGTCATTGATGAGTTTGCTGACATCATGATGTTTGCGCCGCATGATGTGGAAGAGTCCGTGACCCGGTTGGCACAGATGGCGCGGGCGATCGGAATACACCTCGTGTTGGCCACCCAGCGTCCATCGGTCAATGTGATCACCGGTCTGATCAAAGCCAACGTCCCCACCCGGATTGCTTTTAATGTGGCTTCTGTAATGGACTCACGGGTGGTGCTAGACTCGGTAGGCGCAGAGAAACTCCTGGGCCACGGCGATATGCTTTATTTACCGCCAGACCAAGCCAAGCCGATCCGTATCCAGGGGACACTGGTAAGTGATGCTGATGCGCGCAACTTGACGAATTTCCTCAAGTCGCAAAACTGGGGTACTAATTACGTAGATGATGTGACCACGAAATTCCGCAGTGAAGGTGATTCTGGTGGCGGTAGTGCCGGCGGCGGGCAGGCTGACGACCGCGATCCGCTATTTATGGAGGCGGTAAAGATGTTTGCGCAGTATGACCAGGCGTCGTCATCCATGATCCAGCGGCGGCTTTCTGTGGGTTACGCCCGGGCGGCACGGATTTTGGATCAGCTTTGTGATGCGGGGATCGTAGGGCCTGCCAATGGGTCCAAACCGCGTGATGTCAATCGGGAAGTGCTCAATAATTACTTGTCAGATCCGAAGAATCTGAGTTAATTTCCTAGTACGGCCGGTAGCTGGATCTCCTAATCATTAAAAAGCCGCCTGTAGAAGGCGGCAAAACAAAAATCAAAGGGGGAGTGGATAGCGAGTTAAGTGGAGAGTTTAATAGAGGCGCATTGCTGGCGTCAGCACGCCGCCGATAGCGGTGGCGATAAGAGCCAGGCGCCATACGACACTAAATCGTCTATCGTCTTGCCATAACGGAATGAATTCCGCCTTTTTGCGAGCCTCGGCAAGGAATTGCATGATTTCCACGCCGCGAGCGGCCAAAGCGACCATCAGCCAGCCGTTTTCTTGAGAGAGTCTGGCGTTTTCCGCGCGGAGCTTTTGTAGCTCCTTGTTTTCGTGACGCTGGTGCCACCAGTGAGTGACGATGGCGCCTGTAAGCATACTTAGGACGGCCATAATGATCATTTTAATCATGGTACGCCTCCCTAGAATGTGACCAAAACGGCGCCGATAGTTCCAACCACGACCAAAAATCCGAGGCCGAAAAGAATGGTCTGCGCCGTGCCTTCGTCCTGGCGTGCAGAAGTTTCGAACTCACGACGCCAGGTTTGATGTGTCTGATAGTCCGTGATAAATTCACGGAGTTGAACATCATAAATACTGCCTGCTGTTTCTGTAATCAATTGAATCTTACCTCATTTCGTCAAAAATTTTAAAAAATAATGTTCAGACTGTAATACTAAAACTGTGCGCTTTGTTGCATTTATATTTAACCCTTTGATTTTTAAATAGCTTCCTCCAGACGAAATTGGTCAGCTTTTTGGCCGATGTCGTCATAAAGGAAAGTATATTATATCATATAATGTCCGTTTTGTCAAGAGGCAGTTGCGTTTTTAAGCCTATAATATAGTAACTGGTGGTATTACCGTCGTCAGTTTCCGGCTGGAAGTCAGCCGAGTTGGCGTGCCAGTACCAGTGATAAGTCCAGTTTTCTGTCTGAGCCAGAGTGACGCTAAGTGCCAAAATCACTGGTGAATCCACGTGATCATTACTGTAGAGCGCAATTTCATCCAGGCGGTAGCTGCTCATAGCATTTCTCGTCCGGGCGTCAAAAATTTCTGCCTGAGATCGGGAGCGGTAGTGAGAAAAATCCACACTAGCGATAAAAGGTATGCCTGAGCGAGCAAGATCACGGATGAGAGCGCGTAACCTGGCGAAGTCTTCCCCGCTGGTGGCGGCGCTAATGAGCACGGGGCGCAGTCGCCAAGAATAACGACTAGCCTGGACCAATGATTGCCAGGCGCCAACACTTTCTTCGCTAGCGATGACGGGATCTGCCGGATAAAGGAAAGCGGAATCAGTTGCCTGGGAGTGCCAAAAGTCTTGGTCGTTTACGGGAATAATGGGGGCAGTAGAGCCTTTTTCGTGGTGATTGGGCAAAAGGACTACTAGATCAGTGCTGGCGGGAAAATCGGCGTGGAGCTGGTCAAGGAAGGTGAGGATATGCTCGCGCACGAGCAGATGGTGAGGAGCAATACCGCCGACCAGGCGCGAGCTAGCGGCCGCGCCAGGCGAGCTGAGGGCAGTACTGATCACGGCGGTGGGCGCTGGCGTATCAGGGCGGAAATAATACCAGCCCAGTGTCACCAGTGCCAAGCAGACAGTACCAATGAAAAAAGCCGAGTACGTTTTTGCTGACATGGAGGCATTATAGCAGTGTTGGCAGCAGGCGTCAACCAGGCAAGTATATGATGGCAGATCGCTTGACAGCGGGTAGTTTTTTTGTTAAACTTTAATTATGGCGAACTTTAGCTTAAACAATCTTTTTGGACGCAGGCAGCGAAGCATAAACTTCATCCGGGTGAAGACTGACTATACGTCTGCAGTGCTGGATAATGCAATAAATTACGGATTGATAGGTACTTTTTTACTGATGGTGGCTGTATGGGGAGTGATGGGCTATGAGTATTATTTACTCGGCGAGCTCAATACTCTGGGCCGCAAAATCAATGATGAAGGCTCAAAGGTAGAGCAAGCACAAAATCGGAGCGTGGAGGAAGTCAGCAATGGTGAGTCAGCAATGCGTTTTGAAACCAAATTTTTGGCCACCCAGCAAAAATTAATTACTTACAAGCAACTGCGGGTTGACGAAAAAATGATGGATCTTTTTGCCATTCTCTCGGCGATCGTACCTGAGGGCGTGCGGATCCAGAATTTATCTATCCAGCCGCATCACGTAGACGGGACTTTTTTTGTCTCACAGGGCCGGCAGCAGAATAATTTACCATTTAAGCAGCTGGCCGCAAATTTGCGCGAAGTCAATAATGCCACTTTCCAAGACGGCAAAAAGCTAGAAATCGACGAGACAGATATTTCAAAAATTTCGATGGCAGCGGATTCTATGGGTGGCTCCGGTAATGGCTATGAACTGGAAGTGAGTTTTAATTATAACATCAGCGAGCCAGCGCGGGATGAGTGAGGGAGGCAAACATGCACATAGACACTGCATATCTCAAAACTTATTACCAGCGCATCGTGAGTGAGCTAAAGAAGGAAGGCAAGGCGGACTGGCGGTGGGAGGAGTTTAGTGCCCACATTTTTAATACTGGCGCTGACGCTAGCGAAGCTCTGACTGGTAAAAAACGGATGAAAATGCTGCAAACAGCCAGCTTAATCGGCGGCGGAGTAGTGATCGCATTGATCGTGTTTTTAATCCTGCTGCCCAGCGTGAGGAATGTATTCATCTACTCGCGAGACTTAGAAAAGCAGGGAGAGCTGTACGAAGATCTGCTTGATCGTCATGATGATTTGCAGACAGCCTGGAGGAATTATGAGCAGATCCGCGACGATATTGATTTGATAGACGAAGCCATGCCAGATAGTAGTGATTTGGGCAGAACGTTGCGGATTATCGGCAAAATCGCCGACGACGTGATCAGTGATGGCGGGCAAATGGTGATCCAGACCATTAATGCGGATACCATCCCGAGCGATAATGAGCAAACGGCGCTCCAGCACTCCTTAGATGGCGGCAATTTGAGTGAGCACGAAATGTCATTTACGATCGCGCTTTCTGGTAATTTCCAAGCGGTGCGCGATTTTGTGGCCAGAGTGAAGTCTGCACGGCACAATTTCCGGATTGATCAGATCGTTTTCACGCCGACCTCGGGCGGCAGTGATCTTTTGGACGTGGTGATTTTTGTGTCTTACTATTATTATAATTGAAAGTAATTATGAATGAAGAAGCCCTACTCACTCCCAAAAATAAATTAATCATGTTTGTGGTGATGGCGAGCGTTTGTGTGGCAGCGTGGGTGACTTTTAAGGTGATCGCCAAGCGCGAACTTTACAAGCCGCGGGACTACGAAAAACTAGTGGCGAGTGAATTTCATCCCTCATTACCGGCCGGACATGACGTTTTGCGCGCTTTGATGAAAGAGGCACGCTCTTATACAGACAGTGATTTGTCTACTTATAATATCCACATCACCGATAAATCTCGTGGTTCTGGGGCACAGCTACACACCGTGATTTATGAACCAGATGTACCGTATGACCGCACTTACCAGGAGTTTCGTACGCGCTTCGACAATGCTAAAAACGAAGAGGAAGAACTAAATACGGTTATAAACACCCTATAAATATGATGAAATCTAGGTATTTACTAAAACATCTACTTGCGCCACAGCAAAAATGTGGTATAATCCACGATATGATGAAAGAACGTACATTTATTATCAGTGGTTTGGCTGCAGCGCTGGCAGTTTGTGGGGTGGCCTGTGGGCGTGTGCAAGTACAAGCACAAAATTATTCCTCCACAAGACCGGTGGCCGCAAGTCTGGCAGCGGTGACGACACCAGTGCCTACCACAGTGCCAATCGTGGTAGCGACTCCAGTCCCCACTCCTGTGCCCACCCCGACTCCGGTGGCGACGCCAGTACCTGCGCCAGTAGCAACTGTCGTGCCGGTGGCGGCTACTCCTACGCCCACCCCTACTCCTTTGCCAGTGACTGCTGGTGGCGCGGATACGAGTGCTTTTTTGCTCATGGCGGGAATTGCCACTTGCATTTTTGCAGTTTATCAGTTAAAATTAAAAAGTATTGTAAAATAGAAACGAAACAGTGATGAGAATTAGGAAAGGTATAAATATGAAATCTAAATCAGCACTTACCTTAGCAGTCGCCGGTTTGGCTTTGGCGACGAGTGTGAGCCTCGTAGGCGCACAAGGGACTCAATTTAGCGATACGGCGACCACCACCACTGCCGCTTCTGCCGCTCCGGTAGTCAGCCGCACCAGACCAACTGTGGTCGACACAGTGACTCCCTCCACCACCAATCAAACGGCCACTTCCTTCAATACTGGTACCACGGTGGTACAAGACACTACTTTGGTGGCTTCCCCGGTGGCAGTAGCCGAGAAAAAAGAGACTTTGCCGGTTTCTGGTAGTTTGGAAACCACTGTCATGATGATGATGGCTGGTCTCGTGATGGTGAGCGCAGGTGCGTTTTTTGCCCTCAAAAATAACTAATTAAGACGAAATTCCAAAACCTCCGCCTGGCGGAGGTTTTTTGCGGCCAAATTGCCCCAGGATCTCGGCTAGAATGTGGTATAATATGTATATGTCAGGGAAGATTTTGATCACAGGCGGCGGCGGTTATATCGGTTCACATGCCGTCAAATTGTTCTTAGCAAAAGGCTATGAAGTGGTCGTTTTTGATAACTTCCAGCAGGGCTTTCGTGAAGTCCTAGACGTACTAAAACCCAGCCAGCAGGATAGGCTCAGCGTTGTGGAGGGTGATTTGCGTAATTATGATGATATATCGGGATTATTTAATAATTACCAGATAGACGGCGTGCTTCATTTTGCAGCACTTTGTTCCGTGAATGAGTCCACGCTCAAGCCAGAGCTTTATTTGCACAATAACGTCATTGGTTCGATTAACTTATTGCGCGCCATGCAGGCACACGGAGTGAAGACTTTGGTCTTTTCGTCTACGTGCGCGGTATATAATGGGATGACGGCTCCGGTACCGATCAGCGAAAAAGTTGCACCTGATCCTCTCAATGCTTACGGCGAGAGTAAATGGATGATCGAGCGCGCGATCAAATGGATGGCAGCGACGCACGGCTGGAATTACGTGATTTTCCGTTATTTTAATGTCTGCGGTGCCGCCAGTGACGGGACAATTGGTGACAGTAAGCATCCTTCTGTCCACTTGATGCAAAACGCCGTCCGTGGGGCGATGAACTTAGAACCTTTTTACTTTACTTTCCAGCCTATGGATACGCCAGACGGTTCGCCGATCCGTGATTATGTAGACGTGGAAGATCTGGTGCAAGCGCACTTACAGGCCTACGAATATTTGCGCGACGGTGGTCAGTCTGATACCTTCAATCTTGGTAATGGCACGGGTTATTCCGTCAAGCAGATTGCCGATGCTGTAGAAGCGGAATTTGGCGTCAGCCTCACCAGGCGGACCGATGGTGAGATCCGGCACGGCGAAAGTGCTAAGGCCTTTGCTGACCCCAGTCACGTACGAGAAGTCCTCGGCTGGCAGCCACACAAATCACTGCAAGATTCTATCCGCAGCTTGCGGGTGTGGTACGAAAAGCATCCTGAGGGCTGGAAAAAGTAAATTTTGGATTATGCAGTGGATGTCGCGCCTTTTACACTGGATCCGTCAAAATTATGTACTGGTTTTGCTGTGGGCGGGCACTTTGGTGATCACTAATTGGCAAGTGTTGGCCGGGCAGATGTTTTATACTCATGACTATTTGCATGGTGCGCGGATCGCCGAAATGGCACGAGGCCTTCGCGAAGGGCAGTTTCCAGTGATCTGGAGCCAGAATTTTGGTTTTGGTTTTGGGATGCCGCTTTTTGAGTTTTATGCGCCGCTACCATATTTTGTAGGTGCGATTTTTTACTTGAGTGGTCTACCGCTTTTGACGGCAGTACGGCTGATTTTGGCTTTGTCTACACTAGGTGCAGCGATCGGTGCTTACATGTGGGCGCGCGAGTTTAGCGACGAGCTTACCGCGAGTTTGGCCGGATCTTTTTTGGCGTTAGCGAGTTACCGGGCGATGGATCTTTTTGCCCGAGGTGCGGTGAGTGAGTTGTGGGGAATTATGGCTGTACCATGGCTTTTTGCCGGGATCACAAGGATGTGCCGGCGCGAAAAATATGGTCTCGGCGTGACTATATTTGGTGGCAGTGTGCTGGCGCTGTCTCACAATATCACCTTCATGATCACGGCCCCACTAGCGGTAATTTATGGAGTGGGTTTGCTTGTACTCACACTGTACTCACAAAAAAATTCCTTTATATCGCAGTTTTTTGGAATGAAGACCAAAAAAGATGCTTTTGGGTCAATTTTTGGTCAGTTGGCGGTGGCGGGAGTGACTATTTTGGGCCTGACGGCGTTTTATTGGTTGCCAGCATTGGTGGAGAAAAACTACACTCAAGTTGACAGGTATATTTTGGGTGACTATTTTGATTATCATATCCATTTTCTTTATGCCCGGCAGCTTTTCCAAGATAAATTTGGCTACGGCGGTTCGGGTTGGGGACCGGCGGATGGTTTGTCATTTTTCCTGGGCTGGGCGCAATGGTGTGGGGTGGCTATCAGCACAGGCGTGGCCGCTTGGTACGGCATCAGGCTGTGGCGAAAGGGTAAAAATAATAGTCACCAACATAGTAAAATTGTGTACGAATTAACTATTTTTTGCTTGTTATCAATGCTTTTTATATTGACTATTTTTATGACTTTATTGAGGTCAAGTTTTATCTGGGACACACTTGCAGGACTGCTGGCCTTTGTACAATTCCCGTGGCGGTTTTTGGGTGTGAGTGTGTGTATGATGGCGGTGCTGGCCGTATGGGGCGTGGGTCGGCTGCCAAGACGCTACCAGACAGGAGTGATTATTACTCTCTGGTTCTTGGCGGCGCTCACGAGTGTGCATTATTTCCGCGGCGATAGTGAAACGATGCTGACGCCGACTGTATGTAAGAGGGCAGATGAAAACGCCGCCTGTGGAAACTTACCTTATTACGTGGATGATCCGGATTATATCCGGACGGCGATGAGTCCGGTGCTCGTCGATTATTTACCTCGTGATTTCGCTAATTACGAAGACAGCGAAGGAAACCTTGACTGGAGACGGGTCAAAAGCGGCGTCGTCACTATTTCTGATATGCCGCAGCCGCAAGTATGGGTGGACCGGATGCATGCCAAGCTGTATGAATTTAATCTTGAATCCAGCCGTGAGGCCGAACTCGCCGTGGCTTATTATCCTGGTTGGCGGGTGGAGGTCAACGCGTTGCCTGGTTCTTGGCACGTGTCTGAGCGCGGTAATATCAGCGTGGATATACCAGCTGGTCAGGCACGAGTGGGTCTGTACTTAGAAAGTACCCCGGTACGTGCTCTGGCAAACTGGATCAGTTTCTTGACGCTGATCGCGGTCATAGGTGAAGGAATTTACGGATGCCAAAAGAAAAAATAGTTGCCTGCCCGGGAGAGGCACGCGAGCGCGAGCTAAATGCCGCTACCATCAAGAAAAAATCCGTAGCGGGAGCAGCTTCTTATTTTGCCCGGACGCTGCTGCTAAATGGGCTTGGTTTTGTCTCCACGCTAATTTTGGGCGGCCTGCTGGAAAAAACTGAGTTTGCAGTGTACGGCGTGGTGACGCAAATTATCGGTATCTTAACTTTTTTTTCTGACATCGGCCTTGCTTCTGCTTTGGTCCAAAAAAAGGAGGAACCGAGTGAAAAAGATTACCAGACAATTTTCTGGACGCAGATGACTCTGGCTGGATTAATTGTACTGGTCTGTTTTGGCTTGGTGCAGTCTGGTGTTTTTGCCAGTCAACTCGGCAAGCACGGGCCGGCGATTTTGTACGCTCTGGCTTTTGGCTTTGTGCTAGCCACGCTCAAAGTTGTGCCGTCCATCAAATTAACGCGCAGTTTGGATTTTTCACGGCTGATCTGGCCTCAGATTATCGAGCAAGTAGTTTATCAGGGATTGCTGATTATTCTGGTGCTTCGAGGCGTGGGAGTGGCTGCTTACACTTGGGCGATCTGGGCACGCGGGATCGTGGGAGCAGTCAGTATGCTGGCAATTGTCCCATTTTGGCCGCGAGTGGTTTTTAGTGTCCGTAGTTTTCGTGACTGCGTGAAGTACGGCTGTAAATTCCAGCTCAATGATCTACTAGCGCGAGTGAAAGATCAACTGTTTTATTTATTTGTGGCTTCAAGTTATGTGCAAAACCGTTACGGCGTGACGCCGGCGCAATTTGGTATCATCAGTTTTGCCAAACAATGGTCTATGTATCCGTATAATCTGACGGTGCAAAACGTGATGTCTATCACCTTCCCCACTTTTTCCAGACTGCAGTCAAATGAGCGTCTTATCAAGCGCGCGATTGAAAAATCCATTTACTTTATTACCTTGGTCATTTTCCCGCTTTTGACTGGCATGTGTGTGTTTTTCTGGCCACTGACTCAAGTCATCCCGGCGTATCACAAATGGGAAGATGCGCTGGTGTCATTTGTCTTTTTCACACTGGCAATCGCGCCGGCAGCTATTTCTAGTCCGCTCACCAACGTCCTTAATGCCATCGGCAAGATCAATGACACGCTCAAGCTGATGGTCTTGTGGACAGTGCTGACGTGGGCCGTGACGATCCCACTGCTTGGCGTTTACGGTTTTGACGGCGTGGCGATCGCCTCATTTTTGATTTCTTTGACTAGTTTTTTGCCGGTGGCGATGGTAAAAAAATATGTGAGTTTTGATTTGTGGGATCAAATCTGGCGACAGCTGACAGCATCGCTACTGATGGCGGCTTTTGGATTGGGACTGATGTCCATCTGGAGTCAGGATCTGATGCATACTCTCGTGGGCGGAGTATTGACGGGACTTGTCTACGTAGGAAGTGTTTTCTTGCTCGGACGGAAAAAATTAATTGGTGAGATCAGGAGTTTGCGATGATAGCTTATCTGCGAGGACGAGCGGTGACAGCGGGCGACTACGTCATTATCCAGACGTCTGCGGGAATTGGGTTTAAGGTTTTTGTGGGGGCTAAAATCCTCTCGCGTGCAAGAGAAGCAGAACTGGAAGTTTTTACTTATTCTTATATCCGGGAAGACCGGTTTGAGCTTTATGGTTTTGCCAGTCAAGCAGATTTGCAGCTTTTTGAGTTGCTTTTGAGCGTCTCTGGCCTCGGGCCCAAAATAGCGCTAGCACTGACAGACGCCGGCTCTGGGCGGATCATTGAAGCAATACAGCAAGCAGACGTGACATATTTTACCCAGTTTCCGCGGGTCGGCAAAAAGTTAGCACAAAAAATAATCATTGATTTAAAAAATAAACTTGGCGGCCTCAAAGATTTGGATTTGTCGCCAAAATCTGAGACTTACGAGGAAACTTTGGCAGGCCTGCAAGTTTTGGGTTTTGGCGAGCCAGAAATTCGTGAGGTACTGTCTCAAATGGATTTGAGCAGCTTGAGCACTGGCGATGCCATCAAAGCGGCATTAAGATTACTCAAGGGAAAGGGCAAAAATGTCTAAGAAGTTTTTTTACAGCCTGGCCGTAGCAGTTTTAGTCTTGATGGGGCTTGCACTTTTGTTCATCCACCCAAAACAAAAAAATCCTGATAAATCGGTATTTTCTGTAGTAGCCAGTAATTTTGCAAGTTATGATTTTTTGCGGGCGATCATCGGCGATGACAGTGAGGTGAAGCTGATTTTTTTACTCGGCCCGGGCAAAGACGCACATAGTTTTGACCCCAGCCCTCAGGACGTGGTGACGATCGCGGATGCCGATTTATTTGTGTATATCGGTGGCGAAATGGAACAATGGACAGACCGAGTGCTCACCAGCACGCCACCCAAAGGCAAAAGTATGAAAATTTCCGATTTCGTCGCCACGGCTCCAGAAAAGCCGATTGATGACATGCAAGAAGAGGAAGAGGACGAACACGAACATGAAGCAGAGGGCGCTTTTGACGAACATATCTGGACGTCACCAGCCAATGCAGTGGCGATGCTAGAGGCGCTTGGCGAGCAACTGTGTGAGGTAAGGCCAGCAAAATGTGAGACATACCGACAAAATGCAGCTCGGTATCGCGATCAAATCCAACAAGTGGATGCCCAGATCAGCGCTGTGGTGGCCGCGCGGACGCGAGACCGACTAGTTTTTGCTGATAAAATGCCAATGCAGTACTTTATTGATTATTACGGATTGCAGGTAAGTGCTGCTTTTGATGGATGCAGCAGCGATAGCGAGCCGTCGGCAAAGACCATTGCTGCGCTGGAAGACCGGATCCGCAGTGAGCACATCCCCGTGGTACTTTATATAGAACTCAATCCCGGCCGCGTCGCTCAGCTGATCGCCAGCGATGTCGGTAATTGCACGCCGCTGCAAATCCAAACTCTACATAACGTCAGTCGGGAAGATTTTGAAAACGGCGAGACGTGGGTCAGTCTCATGTCACGCAATGTGGAAGTACTGCGCCAAGCATTACAGTGATAATTATGACAAATACGCTAAACCAAGACCAGCTAATTAACGCTCAGCACTTGAGTGTGAGTTATGTTTCCGGCCAGCCGGCGCTATCAGACGTAAACCTGACGGTACAAAAGGGCGAATTTATCTTGGTAATTGGGGCAAATGGTTCTGGTAAAAGCACCTTACTCAAAACTCTAGCTGGAATCATTGATGATTATAGCGGCAAACTCGAGCGTCACGCCAGTCCTGGCTACCTAGCACAGCAAAGTGACGCGGACGCGCATTTCCCTGCAAGCGTAAGTGAGGTGGTAGCGGCGGCAAGCCTAGTGGGCAGTGCCAGACACCAGCAGGAGGCTAAGCGAACTGAGCGCGCTTTGGCCGACATGAATATTACTGACCTGAAGAATTGCTATTTTGGGGATTTATCTGGCGGCCAACGGCAAAAAGTATTAATCGCCAGAGCACTGGCTACGCATAGTAATTTGCTGATTTTGGACGAACCAACCAACCACCTCGATCCAGCCAGCGTCACCAGACTGATCAATTTACTCAGTCGACTGCACACCGCTGGCGCGACACTCATCATTTCTAGTCACGACGTCGCCAAGCTCGCCCCGCTGGCTGATCGCACGCTCGTGTTAGAGTCAGGACACCTTCAGGCTGATAATCACCTCCACAAAGCAAAGAAAGCAAAGGAATAAATGATCAGTTTTTTTATACAAATGCTATCATATGGATTTATACAGCGGGCTTTTCTTGCTGGAATATTAGTGAGTTTATGCGCGGCTCTTCTGGGCGTGATCCTGGTACTCAAGCATCTAAGTATGATCGGCGATGGGCTGTCTCATGTGGGTTTTGGCGTTTTAAGCGTCGCCACGGCTCTGGGCGTGGTAGCGCCACTTTATATTTCCCTACCTTTGGTGGGCGTGGCCGCGGTGGCGATCATGAAGATTAACGCCCGCAGTCACATCCGCGGCGATGAAGCCATTGCTTTGATCGCTAGTTCTGCCCTAGCTATCGGCGTGGCTGCCACATCCTTGACCACCGGCATGAATGCCGACGTCTGCAATTTCATGTTTGGTAGCATTTTGGCGATGAGCTGGGTGGAAGTAGCTTTAAGTGTGATCGTGAGCTTGGTGGTTTTGGCCATATTCTTATGCTACCGCCGACAGCTTTTTGCCGTCACCTTTGATGAAGATTTTGCCCGCGCCTGCGGGCTAGATGTTGGTCGATACACCAACATTTTGGCCGTATTGGCGGCTACGGTGATCGTTTTGGGCATGAGGATGATGGGCGTAATGCTGATCAGCAGCGTGATTATTTTCCCGGCAATGACGGCGATGTGCCGTTTCCGGACTTTCCGGCAAGTATTACTGGTGGCGGCAATTATTGGCGTGGTCACTTTTAGCGTGGGCATGTATCTGTCTTATGTGTATAATATCAGCACGGGTGCCGTGATCATTTTGGTAAATCTGTTGGCGTTTGTACTTTTTTGGCTGTGGGGGAAACTGCGAGAAGTCGCTTAAAGATTGATTTCTCCCGCTCCCATGACAAGTAAATCCTGGCTGCCGTCTGGATCAGGCGCGTAAAAAACAGCAAACTGACCGGGTGCCGGCGCGGACGCCGGTATCAGTAGCGTGACGCGCAAATGATCACCAGCGAGAGTGATATTTTTGACTGGTAAAAGTTCTCCCCGATGCCGGATGCGCACCTGCCAACGGCTATAATCGGTGCTGTCTGTCAGCTGCTGGCGCAAACGATGGGTGAGGTTGATGAGATCCAGAGTGTCATGAGCAAGACCTTCTTTGGTAGTCACGATGAGAGCGCCGTGCGCGCGATCTTTGCACTTGACGAAATATACCGGCGTATCGGTACTATCTGGGATGATTTCCAAGCCACGGCGCTGACCGATGGTGTAAAAATTGAGCCCACGATGATGACCGACAGTTTTATATGATCCATCAGCAGCCATCGTGACGATCGGCCCAGGCGCATCTGGGATTTGACTAGCCAGTGCCTCACGCAGGCTGTCGTTTTGCAAAAAACACACATCCATGGATTCTTTTTTGGCCGCCACCGGCAAGCCAGCCTGAGCTGCAAGTTGGCGGACGGTGGGCTTTGGATAATCACCAAGCGGGAAAATGACGTGCGGCCAGACTTCATGAGCGACAAAAGATAAAAAGTAAGTTTGATCTTTGTTTTTATCAGCGGCTTGCTGTAAAAATACCTGTTTATCAATATTTTTTAGCCGTGCATAGTGGCCGGTGGCCACAAGGTCAAAGCCACGCTCCAGCATGAGTTGGTAAAAAAAGCCAAACTTAATCTGAGCGTTGCAAAGCACGCAGACATTGGGCGTGCGGCCAGCGGCATAAGTTTGAAAGAAATAATCACGAAGGAGGGCGGTTTTTTCGCCTAATTGGATCACCTCAAAACTAATACCGAGTATCTGCGCCACTGAGGCGGCGTCAGCAATGGCTTGGTCTTGTTTGGACCCAGGATAAAGCCCCGCCAAGAAAACGCCGTGGACATCATAGCCTTGGTTAAGCAGCAACTTTGCACTAAAGCTTGAGTCCACACCGCCAGACATGCCGAGAGCGACTTTTTTTGCCATGATACATTATAACACGCTTGTCAAGTAAATTGCTGCTTTGCCCGGGCATTTTTTGCGGTATAATAGGGATATGTCAGGGATAGATAAAATAAATGCACGGATACAGGAATGGGTCGACCGCCTTAAAATCAGTCGTCAACTGCTTGTGAGCATTGGGGCTGGCATCGGTGTGGCATTGATAGTAGTGTTGATTTTGGGTTGGTGGCGCTCTCGCGGCTCCACGGCGCGAAAGGAAGAACCTGCTACGCCAGAATGGATCCAGAGATTACCTGATGACGCTAGTTTGACTCCAACCGCGGGTCCGGGTGAACAGCAAGAGGATGCCTGGACGCAGTACAGCTCACCCACAGACGGCATCGCGGCCGCTTTCCCTGGAGAGATTACCCGGGAAGAAGTAGAATTGGCTAATGTCACTGACAGCGGCACTCAGTTGCAGGCCACCACTGCCGACGGCACTTATTATACAGTGACCACCATACCGTTTGATACGAGCAGCGGAGAACTGGCTCAGGCAGAGCTTTTCACATCGGTGGCCGGTGACGACGGCGGCGCTGCCGCAATGACGAGGCTTACTGTGGGTGGTTACCCGGCCGCACAGTATGACGATCACGATGAAGAAACGGGGATATATCGGCGTACTCTTACAATTGCTCTGCCGACGCGCTTAGTGACGGTCTCAGCATTGAGTTTTGGCGGTGAGCCGACTGATTTTGATTACTTCGTGAGCACTTTGCAGCTCAATCCGTGACGAGCACGGTTTTTTGCCGGGATTTCTCTCCAGAAATGATCAAGATCTGTGATTTTTTGACCCCAAGATAAGCAGCCAGTAGCTTGATGACACTGGTATTGGCGGCACCGTCGACGGCGGGCTTGGTAGTCTGGACTTTGAGCTGATCGGCATCAAGCGCGGCGACAGCATCCCGACGGGCGCGCGGCTGGACAGTAACGGTGTACTTTTTTGACATTGCTCCCTATTTTACCATAAAAATGTGGTATAATACGACATGTGTCGGGCCCATAGTATAGTGGCAGTACGGTGCATTCGCATTGCACAGACGTCAGTTCGATTCTGATTGGGTCCACGAAGAAACAAAACTGTGATACGATGGCCCATATTGATAGAAAGGATAAATGATGCAGCCAGCAGTCACACCTTTACAACAAGAAGCCTGGTCATTAATGATGGCAATGCCAGAATGGCGGTTGGTTAAGACTGTTAACTGGATGAAACGACCAGCAAAAAGATACGCCGGCTTGGCTCAGGATTTGGAGAGTCGCCGCCAGGCTTTTGAAGAACTAGAACAAGTGATTGAGCCGTTAGCCGAGTTTGATTATGATAAAGCACTAGATGAAGCATTGATGGAGAAATATGGCGAAGGTATTGCTTGATACTAATGTAATTATTGATTACCTGTCCAAACGAAATGGCTTTTTTGGAGCTGCAAAGAAAATCATGTTAGCTTGTTATGATGGACGTTTGGATGGATACATAACTGCGCTCTCCATAGCCAATACTGTTTACATTTTGCGCAAGCAAATGCTTCTTGAGAAGATAAAATACTCGTTAGTTAGGATGTGTCAATTTCTTGAAATTGTCGAACTGGACAGATTTCAAACGTTTGAAGCTTTACAAGATACCGATTTTAACGACTTCGAGGACTGTTTGCAATACCAGTGTGCCACTAGCGCTGACGTTGACTATATCATTACCCGTGATCCAAAAGGTTTTGAACACAGCGATATTCCCGTTTTGTCACCGGAGGAGTTTTGCCAGAAATTTGAGTTATGACGAACAGCGTGTTGCCAGCTGTTCCCGAACTGCTGCCATTTGGCACGAGTTTGGGAATTATGAGCGCACCTTAAACTCAATTGGTTTCAATGATTATTTGTTTGTTGGCAAATTTACGCCAGGCATTAATTCCAGTTGACTGTATGGTATCTTGAATATCTGCGGCCCATCAGCGAAAGAAAATCTTATGCCGTCAAACATGAATGTAATGCCGTCTTCATCAAGATAAAAATGATCAATTTGATCAAAATACTTTTCTATCTCTTCGTCTGCCATAGTATCAATTTCTTCTGAAGATAGACACCAGTTTATAGCTAAATTTTCATTTGTACACCAATAATTATTAAGTTGAATTATATTATGTTTGCTATTTAATACCAGGGTATCCAAACGAACTTCGTCACCCTTTATGTCAAAAGTTTCAGCGTTGAGAATAACGCCGGCAGCATGTCCTTCACCTCGGCAGGAAGTTTGAAAGTAATAAACAGAGACATAGTCACCAACTTTTGTTGCCGAGTAATCCTGATAAACATATTCTTTATTGTTGCAGTAATTTCTTTCTACAAAATCGTAGTTAGCAAAATCATTTAACCTGTCTTGAATTTCCTGATTTCTTGCCTGCGCTTTTTGCAGAAAATGAGTTTTTATTTTTTCTTTACCAGGAAAATCTGTTATTTCGTCAGTGAAACGTGGTAGATATGTTTCGTAATATTGGACGATAACGTCATCTTTGTCGGCGATTTTGTACACTAATTGATAACTATTTTTGGCGATACCGTGATTGCCGGGCGGTTGTAAGTGTTCATATACAGGCATAAAAGCATCATCAGGAATGGGCTCATTAGAAACAACTAAAGCCGTGGGTTGGTAAGTCAAAATCGTTTCGCCTTCTTGCCCGCCAAAATCTGGATCATAGAAATAATGCTGATTTAAACTGTAAGAATTATCGTCTTGCTGACTGCTAGAGGTAATATATTCACGAGGGATTGGATAAGTTAGGTCGCGCAAATTTTGTTCTTCATGCTCGGACTGATGCAGCCACCAGAAAAGATCACCCGGCCAAGACTTGACAACAAACATAGCGCACACCAGTAAACTGGCATACATCAGCTTCTTGAGCCATTTTGCTTTCATCTTGGGGCGTATTTTACTCGATAATTGATGAATAGTCAAGACCAGTAGTGTATAGTTATATGTTTTTAAGTAGGGTAAATATTAGAAAAGTCCTTGACAAATCGGGGTTATTGTGGTATAATGTCAACGTTTGCTTGACCGCAAATGCGTCTGTTGCGCTATTGACAAGTGACAGACATTATTGACTAACATGACTGATGGGAATTTTCCCTGAGATTTCATGTTAGTTGGTCAAGCAAACACGAAAGCGGGAAATTTCCCACGCGAAGTTTTCCGCAAAAGTATAGAAAGTAAATATGTATAATACTATAAAGATATTTATCATTGCTTCCTTTCTAATATTTTCATTTATTTTCTTAGATAATCAAGTACAAGCAGCTTACACATATATACCCGTTCCACCAGCACCTTCCACTTATGCTTTTGCCAGAGAAAATAATTGGACCTTAGATGAAAACAATATTATCACATTCTTAACCGCAGCCATAGTAGAGCAGTTGTATTCACAGAATTCTCTTGCTATTCAACAGACATATTTTAAAATGTATTACAAAGATGTGCAGGCTTTATGGTTGGGAGATGGCATTGACTACAATGTTGAAACAGCTCAAGATTGTATAGATTATGTAGCAGCCAAAACTAGCAACGATTTAACTCAGATAAATAACAATATAGGTTTTGAACTTTCTACAGGACAAGCAAGCACAATAGTGCAGGCTTCACTTTTAAATGCAAAGGCTTTAAACAATGTTTGTAATGCTTATCGAGCAAATATAAATTATTTAAGTAGGTATGGATTTGGAGAGTAAAACAAGAAAGCAACTCGTGATATTTTTAATTGGAGCCATTATAATATGTTTTATTTTCTATATCAGTAAGAAATTGGTAGATTGTTTATGAAAAATAATTTAAGTTCTGGCCAAACTATATTTTATCTGATTCTTCTTGGTATTTTTATCTATTTACTGGTAACTGCTAAAGGAGGAGAATGCGATGCAGAATGTCAGCTTGAACAGGAAGATGAAGCTTATTATGAAAGAATATACAGAGGAGCACCATGAGCAATTATTTGTTGCAGTTCATTATTATTTTTATAATTACCATGTTTGTTTATGGTTGGATCACTTCTGGAAGCTCAAATCAATATAATTACAGTCTTCGTTCAAACAGTTACACACCTGCTCATAGTACTAGTAACCATGTAAATTCAAGACAAGAATGTAGAGATGAGTGTTATCGCCGCTATCAAGTTTGTTTGCATAATAATTTAACTCGCCTTGATAAAGATTGCTATGGCAGTTATAATAGGCACTGCTTACCTGCATGTGATAGTTATTAAAGTTAGAAATTAATATGAGCATAAATCAGACCAGTCGATTTAAATCTTTAATACAAGTATTTTCTGCCGGTTTTCTTGTAATATTGCTATCATCAGCTATTTCTGTTTTTATAATTACACTTTTTTTTGATAGTAATACAAATGATACTGATTCTCCTGTTTATCAAGAACAAACAAATAGTGATCTAGTAGAATCGATCGCCGTTAGCGTCAGTTGTCTCGACTCCAGAACTAGCAAGTGGGTTATTAGCTCCGGCATGGTGATAGAATCTGATGGGCTGATTCTTGCCCGAGCAAGCAAAATTCCCCATGACGGACAGATGTTAAAACTTGCCGACGAAGGCTGTATTGTTGGTTTCCCGCAACCAAAAACAGGACGAGTTCAAGCCACATATTGGGCGCATCCGATCACAGAAAGTCTTGACGATGCCAATGATTTCGCCTTGCTACAAATTTATGCCTCATATAATAAAGATAAAATCGAGCCTCAAGCCAATCTACAGTTTACTTCATTAGAGTATAATTGCACTCAAAGCGATTTGGCACTTGGCGACAGCGTTAAGGTTTATGGCTACCTAGCTTCAACCAACAATAGCGGTTTGACAGTGACTGATGGGATTATCAGTAACATGTTTTTTCCAGATAGTATTTTCACCAGTGCCCAAACAGATTATGACAATTTCGGCGGAGTGATAGTTGACCAAAAAAATTGTGTCATCGGCGTTGCCAATGGCGTTGTATCATCTGGTGATTCAACGCAAAGCTTTGGTGTAATTACGCCGATTTCGGTTGTGAATAAGTATTTAGAAGAAAAGAGGCAAAAATGAAATGGAAAACTCTCTCTCGACTTGAAAAGAAACTTATTATATGGAATATTATTTTGACGGTTCTTCTTGTTGTGAATATAATTAAAGTAAAACTCATTGATGAAGATTACATCCCATTTTTGGAAAATAAAATTGCAGCTAATAGTGCTAACATAGAAAGAAACTATATTTTTATTGACTATTTTCACGGAGAAGAAATACCTCATGACATCAGCATATCTAATACAAAACAAGAAAATGATGAAATATTGCGGAAGTGTGATGAAAATCCAAATTGTCGTGAATTAAGAGAGAAAACCAGTGCAGTATCTAAAGAAAGGCACTTATGAACAATCTGTGGAATATTTTTGTATCAATATTTTCTGCTATTGCCACTGTGTGGAGTCCTAGCAATACGGTGATTAATTCAACTCCCACGTCAACGAGTGAAAGCAATTATATGCAAGTGGCGGCAACCCCTTTGAGCACGCCTACGCCTCAATCAGTTGTCCAGACTCCCGTGTCTCAACAGCCAACTGCGATACCAACTCCTTCTCCTGATATCATACAAGGTGAGAATCGGGAGTTTGGGCTAGAATATCCCCCAGAAGAAGTGGTCGATGAACAATCACCGAATATACCACAGTTGAGAACAACAAACGTCGATGGTTATTACGCCTTGGGTGATACTTTTACGTTTAAGGGCTTAGAAATCACGTTGTCGCAAGAGGCTTCTTTCACCAAAATAGACGAAAGACATTTGCGCGATGGAGGCAAACTGGTTATAAAAATTGGCATCCACCTAAAAAATATTAGTGAGTACGATAGTTATCCGCCTGAGATAAAATTCTTTGGTCCTGAAGGAGTTCAAATAACTAACGCATATGGATATTTTGACGATGCTGTTAAGACGACCTTAAACATGCGACCAGACGCTTCATGCGATAGGTATCTTTATGTATTTTATGAAGGTGATGGTCAATATTACATTGATTTTGGTATATACAGCAATGAGAAGAAAACAGTTTCTTTTATTGTAAATAGCGACTAATGACCCTGATTCATCTGCGTTAATATTTGAGTTAGTTCATTCACTACCGCCTCCTATTCCCAAACTGCTGACATTTGGCATGAGTTCGGGAATATGGACAAATCCGGAATGCAATTCCGGATTTGGCGGGAAACGCCTGCCCCCTTCCGGGGGCGCAGCACATCTAAAAAGTAGAAAGAGTAGAAGAGTCATTTTATCTTCTCCCCTCCTGTGAGGGGAGACAGGCTGGACGCAGTCCAAGCCAGAGGGGAGGAAATGTTAGTTAAGCCTCGTAATCCTGGCATAGCCGTTTCCTGTCTTAGAGCAATCTGCTGTCTCTGTAGCGTTCACACAGGTATTTGACTGGGTGCGTGTGGCGTCAGCAGTGGAAGTGGTGCAGTTATAGCAGGTCATGTGTTTGATGATGCCGTTTGACGAGATTAAGTTTGTTGAGCCGATATATCCGGAGCCGCCGCCACCACTGCCAATACAACCTCCTGATGCCCCTCCATATAAGCCACCTCCTCCCGCAGCACCGCCAGCATGACTATAGACACTGTCAGCACCATAGCCAAAACCGCCAGCTTCTCCCACTCTTCCTGCATATGATGCCGGAACGGCACTACCACCAGAATTTTGCGTACCACCCCTTCCATATCCCCAAGTTGAATGTCCTTGAGTGCCAGCTGTGCCTTCTACACCGCCGCCACTACCACCGGTTGTGTAAAGGCTTTGAGGGGTATAATTCCCATTACCTCCACCTCCTCCGGCGACAATTAAAATGTCTTTTTGGTTCTTAGATAATGTTGCCAATAAACCAGAAGTTAATGCGATATGACTTGCTCCGCCGCCAGACGACACAGCCCCTCCGCAGTTACAATATGTTGCTCCACCACCATTATAGCCGCCATCTGCACATTTTCCGACCCCATATCCATTCACTTCATAATATGGCGAAGATGCACCACTTCCACCAACTACAATATAGATTACTTCCTGCTTAGATACATCTATGACTCCTGTAGAATATCCGCCGTATCCCCCATGATAACCACTCGTAGTATTAACTGCTGTGCCACCTTGTGCTCCCCACACCTCCAACTTGTACTGACACCCGGCGTACGCCGTAAACGTCTGCTGATCGCCAGTGTAATCAAATTTTTTGACTGCACCAGCATACGCGAGGACGGGATCGGGGCATAAATTTGCTATTTCTGCCGCCATCCAGCGATTATCAGCAAGCTTGACGAACTTACTCTCGCCTACCTGAATTTCCTGGCCGAGCATCACATCGTGGATTTTTTTGGTGGAGGTAGTGGAAGAAGCAGCACAAACAGTTCCAATTAGCTCCCCCTGCCGCTCTGTCATCATCACTAAAATAGCCGTCAAAACAATCCACCCCGCATGGCTCCACATACATGCCTTTCTTGTCATTTATGCCGGGATGGAATAGTCCTGAGAGCGATCCCGGTGTTCAATTAAGTCTGACAAACTAACCGAAACGTTTACGAAATCGCTCTCATATATTCGGTCAGCTTTTACTTCTACCGCTGTCATAACGCAGTAGTTTAAGTTTGTCAGACTTATACTTAGTATTTTATCACGGAAAAATTGTTTGTCAAGAGCCCAAAAATCCGGCCCTGCAGCCGGATTTTTTGTGAACATCTTATATAGCCTCGTTACTTTTGGGCGGCGTCCGTGTACCGGTACGTCTTGCGCCAAGCATTACTTCTACCTACCGCCTTAGCCGTGAGCCAATTGCTCCAGGTGCCCACCGCACAATCATTGACTGGGGCGACATGGAAGGAGTAATCCCGCTGCGGATCAAGGTGCGAAATGTCTACAGCCAACACGCCGTCGTTTTGTTCGCGGCTCACGCCTAGGGCGATGCCGCCAAAGCGTTCGTCACCGGCAGTGTAGCCAAAAACTACATGGTAGCGATCTGTATAATCCGTCACCGGCGTGAAGTAAAGCGTCGCGTGATCACCTTGTCGATCGATCTGGAATAGATCCGCTTCGCCGACAGGTGTGGGAGCCGCACAAGTCTTGGGTGCTGCTTCGCTAGCGCGAGCATTGTTGGGGGCGGGCGTAAGCGGCGGATTATCAGCAGGCTTGTTGTAGGTAAACTCGAGTTCATAAATCTGATGAGTGCTCAAAAGCCCGATGCCCAAGGTGTGCTTGCCGCCACTCAGGCTCGCTACTGTTTCCGGCGTCAGTGAGACAACAATACTGCCATCATGAGCTGTGTACTGGTCAGGTTTGAGCTTTTGTCCATCAAGCCACACGCCAGCGAAATCAGCAAAATCCGCTTGTAGCCGGAATGAGGCTGGCGTATCCCGCGTCAAGACAATGTCTTGACTGGCCGGATCATAGTTGATGCTAGAGTCGCTGCTATTGAGCACCGCCATCATCGCGAGATTCACTTCTGGCAAATGATAGATAATGGTCTGCTGAGCGCCGTAGATATCGGTGACGACTGTGGCCACCACTTCTCGGCTGGATTCTTCCGAAAGAGTGGTCAGCAGCCCGAAGAAAACCTGATAGAAACTATAAACATTATCTATGCCGGCCGCACGCATTTCTGGCGTCAGGACGATACTCGTCGTACATTGGTCCAGAAGGAGATCCATCATCGTACCGCCGCACTGCGGAAATGCCGTTGCCCGCATGCAGTCGAGATCCGCATCGCCTTCTTCATCGGTGCAGCTCTGGACAGCGGCTCTGTATTGGAGGAATGACTTCTCGATAGAATCCTGTAACGCAGGTGTCTGGAGGATGTGGAGCAGATCCATCATTCCTTTTTGATAAGAAGAGGTATACTCAGAACTATATGTGTAATCGCTCGCGGCGTAACCTTCCCGGCCAGTGTTAAAGAGTGCCGCATCGCCGTTAAAAAGGAAAGCATACGCTTGCCGGGTAAAGTCCTCCGGAGTGACCATGGCGCTCGTGCTGGCGGCATCACTGGTAACTTGGGCTAGCTTTTCACTGGTCGAGATATCCTGAGACCAGATCTGGGAGATCTCGTCGGTGTGAGCGAGAAACCAATCCAAAGGAGGCATCGTTTTGCCTTGGAAAGTGCTGGGAGCATATTGCAGATTGACGCCGATGCTATCTAAGTAATCATTGACGGCTTGGGTGTTTTCGTCCAGATCAAAACGGTGCTCCACGCCGTAGCGGGTCATGCCCCAGCTGGAAAAAATGCTAGCAAAGACGTCATAAACGCCGATATAGTTGTGTAAGTTTGTATAGCGAGCCGCAGCTTCCTGGTCATCGGTCACGGCCGGCGTACCAAAGCCGTAAAAGTAAACTTTGTCACTGCCCGCTTTGTCGGTGATGGTCTTGGCGGCGGCATTCATCACCCCTGCCCCACGGCTCAGACCCATCATCCAGATTTTCACGCATTGGTCGCTATTGGCGAGTTCGTCGATGTTTTCATTGATAAGTCCACGATTTTTGAGGTACTGGGTGGCGAAAGGTAGTACTCTGTCATCACGAGCTTGAGCGTAGCCGGCGTGCTCGCCGCTCTCGCCGACATAAATGTTATTGGCCCATTCAGCTGTGTAATTAACGGAGCGCGGTATCAGGGCAATCACGTGACAGCCATCTACTTCCTTGTGCGCGCCCAAGACGCCAAACGAAGTGGTCGTTGGTTCTTTATTATAGTCGTCGTTGTGCTCGATGTCCGTATAGCCGATTTCTGTGAGCATCTGGCTGACGGCGGCTGTCTGCGATTCTGGCGAGTAATCGATTTCGTGATTGTCGTCGTAGCGGGGGAAAGCGCTTAGTGTCAGCGCGACGGAAGCGTGAGCGAGGCCGATATTTTCTTCTTGTGGCGAGCCGGCAAAAAGATACTGGTCAGAATAAACGTAAGGCGCTTCATAATTATTGGGATCGCCGTAGGAAGTACGAGAAGTGATGAAAGTGCCGGTGTACTGCGGGTAGAATTTTTCCTCGGCGGAAATTTGCCAACCGGAGAACTGGAAAAATACTGAATTACCGGTAAAAAGCGCGAGCAGAGCGAGCGCGAAGCTGTGAGTAAAATTTTTATACATTGAGTGATGACTTATGTTTTTTTGCATGTGCGCTAATTGTAACATGAGCGTGACAAAAGTCAAAGATGACAAATGAGTGCAGACCCGGTCAGTTTACAGTTTGGATGTTTTATGAAGATTTGATTTAGTATTTTTTTATATATAATTTGTAATTATTTGTATTTTGTTTGTTCACTTTTTCCAGATGTGATTGTTTAACATTTGTTAAACATTTGTTAAACAAAAAGATAGTAGTGGACTTGTTTTGTTTCGTGATTTTTGGGCGTAGCCCAAAAATCACGAAACCCGCAAACTTCGTGCAATCCATAAAACTTCGTGAAGTTTGACGGCGGGCACGAAGTTTGCAGCAACAACCCTCGCGCCCCCATCCGGGGGCGCGAGCACATCTAAAAAGTAGAAAGAGTAGAAGAATCATTTGGTCTTCTCCCCTCTTTTGAGGGGAGACAGGCAGGACGCAGTCCAAGCCAAGAGGGGAGGGCTGCTAGTTGAGACGCGTGATTCTGACGACACCACTACCAACATGTCCAGAGCCAGTAGCATAATACCCACCGCTAGGCTTGGGCATTTGTTGGCGCGCACCTTTGGTATTTGTCCAGGTATATCCCTGACCATCAATCATGAGTGCATCAGTAAAACTCAGTCCCGTAGGCGAGAGCGAGCAGCTACGATCTGTAGTGCCAGTAGTACAACCAGATTTAGGCGTGGTATCAGAAAGACTCGTGACCGCCACGCAACCAGTGTGGCCGGAGATGTAAGACGATCCGCCACCACCAGAGCCAACGCAATAACCTGAATAATGCGCGGAACCGGCTCCACCGTACCAACCGCCGCCACCACCAGCACCAATTCTGTAGCTGCCAGAAATGGCTCCATTGCCACCTCGTCCGAAAGAACCATTACCGCCAACGGCTTGCCCAGTTGTTGTACCTGCTCCACCAGCAGTTTGCGTACCACCACCAGCTTTACAGTGAGTAGTGTCAATGCTGGTACTAGTGTTGTAAGCAGTGCCATAAACACCGGTCAAACCACCAGCGTCACCGTAAGCTCCAGAGTTGCTAGTACAAGAGCCTAAATAGTACGTTCCGCCACCTCCTCCAGCAACTATAATACGGCTGCGCAAGGAATTCACATCTGACCAAGTGCCGCCAATAGTCCGGATATCGCTTGCTCCACCGCCAGCTCCACATCTATGTCCTGATTCTACGACGGATGAGCCTGAGTTGAAGTTTGGATTGGTATAGGTGCTTGCATCATGGCTGTGACCGCCCACGTAAACTTTGAGAGTGAAATCGGCACTGGTTTGCAAAGTGCCGCGGACATAAGCTCCGTCACCGTAAGAATTAGTACTACAACTACTGTAAGAACCGTGATAATTACCTTGTGCGCCCCAGACTTCAACCCGGTACTGGCAGCCTGCATACGCCGTAAACGTCTGCTCGCCTCCAGTATAATCAAAGTTTTTCACTGCTCCAGCATACGTGAGCACGGGGTCAGCGCAGGTGTACGGCTCTACCGCTTGAAAGCGGTTAGTGCCAATCTTGACAAACTTACTCCCGCCGATCTGGATGACTTCACCCAGCGCCACGTCTTTAATTTTTTTGGTAGTGAGGGTAGAAGTAGCCGCTTGCACCTCCCCTCTGGCTGCACCTGAGGTGCGCCTGTCTCCCCTCCAAAAGGGGAGAAGTAATAAAGTAGCCGCCAAAAAGACCCGCCACAATACGTGCGTCATATGCGCCTTTCATCACTAATTGCTAAGCCTGGGCGATGTCTGCAGATACTAAGAGCAGACGATCCGGTTTATGCAACCATCGCCCAGGGCCTAATGAAACAACTAGTCAGAGATATCCTAAGACACCTTCTTCCTCGTGCACATTTTTTTCCTGAGCAAGATCATCTGCTCTATCGCGCGCACGACGGGTCTATAGTCCATTTCCCAATTAAAATTGTGATTCATAGATTATTTTTTAGATATCTCCTTTCGTCTAACTAGTTGTTCATAGGCAAGTGTATTGTACCACGCCACCCGCGCTTGTCAAGATGTAAAATTTCCGTATTTATGGTATAATTAGTCACATGAGCGAAATTGTAACGAGCAATCAACTGCCTAGCAACGACCGGAAAGAACGAGTGGTGTTTTTGGACGTCTTGCGAGTACTCGCCACGCTGGCGGTGATTTTTGATCACGTGGCCAATCAGCACTGGTACGCCATCCCGAGCGCCGACGGCAGTCTCCCTTTTCCGCCGCATTGGGGTGTGTTGCATTTTTACGAGAGCCTTGCCCACTGGGCAGTGCCGGTTTTTGTGATGATTTCGGGCGCGCTTTTTCTTGCTCGTGATGTCCCGGTCAAAAAAATCTGGCGCAAATACATTGCTCACTTAGCGACGGCTTTCCTTTTTTGGACGATTTTATATGCGATCATTGACTACGCCAATAATGTGCCGCTTGAAGTCGTGATCTCGCGGCTTTTTACCGGCCCGATGCACTTTTGGTATTTATGGATGATCATGGGGCTTTATGCAGTGATGCCGATGCTACGGCTGGTGGCGAGGAATGAAAAACTGACTAAATATTATGTGGGACTATCGCTGGTTTTTTGTTTTGCGGCTTACCAGATCCAAGCGATACTGCTCGCGTTTAGCTCACCTGCGGCCACCACCGTGCAGACGCTCAACGGTTATTTGGGGCTGAGTTTTTTGGGCATTTATACGAGCTACTTTTTGCTGGGACACCTTTGGGTCACCAAAAAACCAACACGAGGAACTAAAATCTGGTTGTATGTCGCTGGGATAGCCGGATTCGTTTTGACGACTGGTCTTTCATTTTGGCAATCGTATTATCTAGGCCGTCCAAGTAATACTTTTTTTGACAATGTGTCACTCAATCTATTTTTAGCGGCGATTGGTATTTTTGCCTTTGCACGGGACTTTTTTGACAGGCTACCGCGCTGGATCACTGATACGTGCGCGAAGATCTCACCGTTTTGCTTTGGTATTTACTTGATGCATCCGATTGTAATTGGTTACCTAGAAACGCTGGGCATAAACGGTGTATGGATCAATCCGTGGTTGGCAGTACCGGCGCTGACTATTTTTGTGTTCGTATCGTGTTTATCGCTGACGGCGCTGATCCGCCTTTTGCCGAGTCTGGGCCAAAAAATTACTTGATCAATCAGTATTTTCTGTCTTTTCAACTTTGTCAATCACGGCTTTGCAATACAGGTATTGGCCGCGATCCAGCAACTGACTAGACAAATCCGCATCTGCTTCTTCACTTGTTTCCAGCCGTGAGAGATCATCCATGAGACTGCCAGAACGGCTGGCGACGGTGCGCATTTGATCGGTGAAACGTGACATGAAAAGGTCAACTTTTTCCTGATTGAGGTCAACTGTGGTTTTGCCCTGGAGGCTGGAGAGCGGGATGCTGACGCACGAGTGCAGCTCCGGACGCGTGAAATAGTGAAAGCCAAAAAAGCCAACCAAAACCAGTAGCACGATTTGCAGCAGCCAGCGCCAAAAGTTCATCATACGCAATTAAAAGATACCGGTATCGATGCTATCAATGCCGACGATCGTGAGGATCAGACGCCAGACAGCATAGGATGAAGCGACCACGATCATGCCGATGGCAGCAAAGACGAGGCGATTGCGGCCATTTTCAAATTTGCCGCTGTCTCCGCCAGAAGTGATCATGTCAATACCGCCCCAAAGCAGATAAATGAGTGTAGAGACGGCCGCCAAGAAAAAGAGGAAGCCGATGATGGAACTGATGATGTTGGCCCAGCTAATGGTATTGGTGGTAATCCAGGAGCTAGATTGAGGCATATTACAACCAAGTGTTGTGCAGTCAGCGTATACTTTTTGAATTAGCGGCATATGTTTCTCCTTAATTTTGCATAACCTAACTCGGCGACCTTATGAGTTCATTCACCGGCGAGTGCGAATTATCTAGATAATTACGATTGTTAAAGAATCGGTTGGATAAGAAACTGACCAGCAGGTAGGCCATGACAGCGATGAGGAAACCGATGATACTGACACCGATTGTTTTAATCGCCTTAGACATCACGTCTGGGCTACCAGAGGAGGTGATGATCTTATAACCATTCCAGATCAGAGTAATGAGCAGCCAAATGGAAGCAGCGGCAGCCAAAAGCCCCACAACGCTACTAAGTATAGATTGCGGTGCTGAAGTGTAGCTTTGAGCCACTAAGCCGTTGGTAGCCACCGGTGCTGGCGTACCAAAAACTTGATTGGGGCTGGTGGGGACAGCATCTCCGATTTTACTAAGCCAGTTACTGGCAGCACCACCAGTTAAAAGGTTAATAAGACTAAAAAAAGAGTTGTGCTCAGTACTGGAGCTATTTAGGGCATCTGCCCCCGAAATATGAGCTACAGGATCAGTGTAAAATGTAGTATCACCATAAAATGTATAGCCAAGGTATCCTGTGACCAGATATGCCGAGGCGGTGATGCCCAAACCCAGAATACTGATCAAAATATTAGTGGTCGCTTGCCTGAGCGCATCAGCGCCCTTGTCACTGTTAATGATCTTGATACCATTGACGACGATAACAATCAAGAGTGTAATTACAGAAACTGCCGAGGAAAAATTAATCAGCCTGTTGACAAATGGCATACCTTTTTCCCTAGCTGACGTTTGACCGCTACTACCGATCCACCCGGTGTCCACGTTAATTTTCCCATACGGGTCTTCTTCAGCAGATACCACCGAGGCAAAAGATAACAGTAAACCGAAAGCAAAAGATATAATCACTGCCTTAAATTGGAGATGATGGTTGTTTTTTTTGTTTAACATAGTTATTATGTCACCGTATTGGTTGCTTGCATAAATGCATCGACATTCGTCATCCGCAACAGTATTTGTGTAACCCAGTAAGCACTAATCGTCACCAGTAGTCCAATAATACCAATAGTAAGCTGCTTGCGCACTCTGCCAAGGGCGTCAGTTTTATTGCTAGCGAAAATGAGCTTATAACCAGCCGAGAGAATGAGGAAAAAGAACATCACGCCGGCGCCAACAGAGAGGATGCGCGCAAAAAGGTTGATCATTATACCTAGATTGTTATATTTGAAGATCACAGCAGTAGAGTTTTTGTCGGCAATAGTTCTGATGTAAACGGGGAAAGGCTCTGTTTCTTCGTATTCATTTGGTTTCCCCACGGCATCCTTAGCGCTCGTGCCAGTGGGCGTAGTAGTAGTAGTAGTAGTGGTGGTGGCAGGCGTAGTGTCGGCCGCACGAGCAGGACTCAAGATGGCGGCAAAGACACCCAGCGCCAGGAAAGCCCCCATCAAGAGCCGCGAGCAGTGCTGGCACCATTTACTTTTCATAAGTATATTATACACTACTTGTCAAATCGGTGCAAATCTGCGGTATAATATGCCTGCCGGGGCAGCTCAATACCGCCCTCCAGGCAAGCGCAATCAGAAAGGCACATATGAGTGAGCAAAAAGAAAAACTGCGACACATCGCATTAATCCCCGATGGCAATCGGCGCTGGGCGCGGGCGCAAGGCTTGCCGGTGGTGGCCGGTCACCAGAAGGCCGTCTATGAAGTGCTGCCGGACTTGGTGGACAAATGTATCCAGCTGGGTGTGGAATACTTCACGGTGTGGTGTTTTAGCACGGAAAACTGGGGCCGCGATGAGAAGGAAGTGGCCGCACTTTTACAGCTTTTTGACACGTTTTATGACCGATTTGCGGCCAAAATCGCCCAGCAAGGCGTACGGCTGACTTTTATGGGGCGACGGGATAATTTACCCAAAAACCTGCGTGACGGCATCGCCCGCTGGACAGCCGATACGGCCAACAATGACAAAATGATCCTCAATATCGCATTTAACTACGGCGGACATGACGATATTTTGCGAGCGGTCAACAAAATCCTGGAGCGAGGCGAATACAGCGAGATCGGCGAGGAAGGCCTGGCCGCCCACCTAGATACGAGTGTCAATGACATCCCCGACCCAGATCTGATCATCCGCCCTGGCGGCGAAAAACGGCTTTCTGGCTTTATGAGTTGGCAGTCGGCCTACAGCGAGCTGTATTTTAGCGACAAGATGATGCCGGAATTTGGACCAGATGACCTGCAGGCGGCGGTGGATGATTTTTATGCCCGCCAGCGGCGCTACGGGAAGTAATGAGCCAGGGGTGAGTTTTGCCTCTTGACAAAATTGACTGATTGTGATATAATAGTAAATATTATCGGCCGATAGAAAGTGTCGGCCGGAGAAAGGGGAAATGTAAAATGCTATCGCCGCGACAACAAAAAATTGTCCAAGAGGTTTTAGACCGGCGGGTACGGATTGGAAAGGATTATTTTGCCCGACATCCAGAACTCGGTCCGTTTCTAGTGGAGAAATGGCTAACCCTAGTGGCACCCGATGGCAGTAAGACAAAGCTGCGCGATGGAGGTGGCGCTAAGCAAGCGTGTGTGCAGTAAATTTCTCGAGGAGCGAAAGCTCCTCTTTTTTTAGTAAAAGTTGACACCTACCTGACTGCTTGCTATAATTTCCTCAAGGAAAAAAGAAAGATCAGATGACAGAAATAATGAGAGGTTACAGCCCAGAAATGACTAAGTCCGATAGTGACAGTCTCAGACTGGACCAAATAGATGAGATAAATCAGATTTATCAAGACACGCTCCTGGAGATCAACGGTTTACAGGAACATGGGGAGTGGTTGAAAAAGCCAATGCGCTTGAGCGAGCAAAACTACCTGGGGCGCACCAGTGCTCTGGATGGGGCGACCATCACGCAGACTCAAATTAACGAGGATCTGCAATGGGTGGCCAAAAAGAAAGCCGAGTTTGCCAGCCAGGTGCAGTCTGGCAGTGAAGTGGTCACGAAAAGGTTGGCCGAGATTTTTGAGTATACGGTAGCCGATCAGCTGACACAAGCAGATTGGATGGGAGATCTACTGGATGACGACGGTACGTCGCTGGCGTCGCGTCTTGAGGACGGTAGACCTGTAGTAGATTTAGAAGGTTTGGTTAATTCTAAAGTGGTGATGGCTAGCGACTATGATGATTTACACAATCATGTAGATTGCATTTTCCGACCTGGCGGTACCACGAAAGACGAGGAAAAAATTACTGCTTTCACTTTTGATACCACTTTTACTGCCGATTACGAAGTTTTAGGGAAGAAGCTACACTGGGATTTGGAAAAAATCCTCGAGGAGCAGCTTTATTTGCCTGTAAAATATTGTAGCAGTGAGGATTTTGACACTGATGATGGCGTCAATATCAACCCGGACAGGCAGCCTGGCACTACCAGTGTCGGCTTTGACAATGTCCCCCGCTATATTTTGTCTACCAGCAAACAAAAAACGTTTGAGTTTGCCACTTTGTACACACCTGAGAGTTCTGCAGAAATGGGCAGGATGCTCGTGATGGAAATGTGGGCAGAGTCATTGGTCAAGGCCACAATTGCCCAGACCGTTTGGAAAGACTACGGTCGGTTGGAAAGCAGTCCCCTCACAGCTGTGATCGCTCACGAACAGGCGGCTCATGAGTTTTTTTCGCGAGCAATACGTAAAAAGTCGCTCAGTTTGGAAAACCCGCAAATTGACAAAAGCCCACGGGAGCGGATTCTGGACTATATCATGACGACACCCAAAAATGAACGCGGCCAGGCGGTGATCGCATTTTACTTGCACCGGTTAGCACAGATGATGGGTGAGGAAAAATTTAGTGAGTGGCGGCAGACGGCCGCTTCGATGGAGCTTGGAGACTTCGGAAACCTGACTGAAGACCTGCCGATCCCGGTAGAGGTTTTGTTTGAGTATTGTGATTATGATGATTATCTGGCCACGCGGGAAAGATCAAACATATTCATGGAAGAGAAAAAGGAATTTAATCTGCACTGGGACGAAAAAAGCCAATACAACGGTTTTAATTCCACACGTTATAAAGATCTGGTGGAGGAGCGTAAGAGAATAAACAGACAAGCTATAAGCGAACAAAAAAAGCACAATCGCAAGCAACAGCAAAAGCGCAAGAGACAGTATCACGAAAGCACTCCGGAGACGCTGGAGAACTTATCACTGGGAGAAAGTCCGGAGGTGCATTTTAACCAAAAAGTAATGGCACTGGTCGAGAAAGAGACAGTGAGCGTGGCGGAGATGAGCAAAGCAGATCTGGAAGCCGTGCTGGACTTGCTCACGAATCATCCAGATCGTCTGTCTGCGGCGAAACGAGGCGAGCTGGCTGAGCAAGTGGAAGCCGCGATAAGCAAGTGCCGCCAGGATTACCTAAAAGTGGATCCTTACGCCAATACTTGGGCCGATACAGTCTGGGAGGAAACAGCACTCCGGCACTTTAACCGGGAAATCTTCAACGAAATCTACGCCTTGCTATAAATAAATGCTGCTTTTTACCAATTGTGAGTACACTGTCATTACAGTGTACTCACAAAAGTCAAAACTAAATTGACGACTTAGTCGTCGCTGCCGCCGCGGCCGCGCCAATCACCGCGTTCCTCGATGATTTTGGCCGTGATGGCGGCGGGCACTTCATCATAGTGTGAAGGGATCATCACACTGGTAGCCCGGCCCTGAGTCATACCGCGCAAAGCGGTAACGTAGCCTTGCATCTGAGAGAGCGGCACCGTGGCTTTGATGATGGTGACAGAGCCGCGAGAAGTGGTGCCTTGGATCTGCGCCCGGCGAGAGCCGAGATCGCCGATGACGTCACCCATGAATTCTTCAGGCGTGGTCACTTCCACGTCCATGATTGGTTCGATCAGGCACATGTCGGCGTCTTTGACTGCTTGGCGCATACCGAGACTGCCGGCCATCTTAAAGGCGAGCTCACTGGAGTCGACTTCGTGATAAGAACCATCATAAAGCGTGACTTTGATATCCACCATGGGGTAGCCAGCCAAGAAACCACGTTCCAGGGCTTCCTGGACACCTTTATTGGTCGGTTCGATGAATTCCTTGGGCACGCGACCGCCGGTAATTTCATTGACAAACTCATAACCAGTCCCGCGATCCTTCGGCTCGATCCGGAGCAACACGTGACCGTATTGACCGTGACCGCCGGTTTGCTTGATGTATTTACCTTCACCCTTGGAGGCTTTGCGGATGGTCTCGCGGTAAGCCACTTGCGGTTCACCCACATTGGCTTCCACGTGGAATTCACGCCGGAGCCGATCCACCATGATGTCTAAGTGCAGCTCACCCATACCGCCGATCACCGTTTGGCCGGTTTCTTTGTTGACTTCTACCGTGTAAGTCGGATCTTCCTCAAGGAGTTTGGCGATTGCCAGGCCCATTTTTTCTTGGTCAGATTTGGTCTTAGGCTCGATAGCAAGCGAAAGCACGGGATCGGCAAAAGTAATGCCCTCCAAGACGATCGGGGCGGATTCATCAGCCAGGGTGTCACCAGTCTTGGTGTCCTTGAGGCCGACAATGGCGACGATCTCACCAGCGCGCGCTTCATCAATTTCCTCACGTTGATTGGCGTGCATGAGCAGTAAGCGGCCGACCCGTTCTTTTTGGCCACGGGTGGAATTGTAGACGTAACTGCCGGATTTGAGCACACCAGAATAAATGCGGAAATAAGTGAGTCGACCGACGTGCGGATCGGTCTGGATCTTGAAAGCAAGACCACAGAACTTCTCTTCTGGAGTCAGCTGACGTTCCTCAGGCTCGTCTGTCTTGGGATTGGTGCCGGAAACAGTCTTGATGTCTGCTGGCGCCGGTAAGTATTCCACCACGCCGTCAAGCAGGAGGTGGATACCGGTGTTTTTGAGTGATGAACCAGCAAAAATCGGCACTAATTTGTAAGCGATCACCGCTTTGCGCAAGGCTGACTTGAGTTCATTGATGCTGATTTCCTCGCCCTCGAGGTACTTTTCCATGAGTGCGTCATCTGTCTCGGCGATCATTTCCACCAAGTTTTGACGCATTTCGGCCAACTTATCTTTGAGTTCGTCTGGCACCGGAATTTCCTTGGGCTCATGTTTGGCATCATGGTCAAATTCCCACGCCTTACCTTCCAAAACTTGGATGAGGCCGCGGAAATCATTCTCAGCTCCGATTGGTAATACCATCGGAGCGGGTTTGACGCCAAATTTTTCCTTGATGTCTTCAATAGTGGCAAAGAAATCAGCACCCAGCTTGTCCATTTTGTTGACGAAACAGATCCGCGGGACGTTGTACTTATCGGCCTGACGCCAGACAGTTTCGGATTGAGACTGCACACCTTCGGAGGCGTCAAGGACGGTGATACCGCCGTCAAGGACGCGCAAAGAGCGTTCCACCTCAGCCGTGAAGTCTACGTGGCCGGGAGTATCAATGATATTAAAGCGGTAACTTTCTTTAGGGAGATTGGACTCAAAATAAGGCGTCCAGAAAGTGGTGGTCGCCGCCGAGACGATCGTGATACCACGTTCTTGCTCCTGGGCCATCCAGTCCATGGTGGCAGCACCATCGTGGACCTCGCCGATTTTATACGTCCGGCCAGTGTAGAAAAGAATACGTTCACTGGTGGTAGTTTTACCAGCATCGATGTGCGCGATGATACCGATATTACGGATACGGTCAAGCGGCAAGTGCTGATTGGTTTTTACTGGGTTTTGTGCCATAGTTAATTTTTCCTCAAATTGTCAATTTATGCTTATACATCAATATTTTGTAGTGATCACCAGCGGAAGTGAGCGAAAGCACGGTTGGCTTCGGCTGCCTTGTGCACGGTTTCCTTGTGGGCTACAGCACCGCCGGTACTATTGATAGCGTCGAGCATTTCGGCCACCAGCTTTTCCTCAAAACTTTGATATTGTTTGTTGGGGCGTTTGTTGGCTTCTTCCACCAACCAGCGCAGCGCCAGCGAAAAACCGCGAGCCGGTTTGACGGGCATCGGCACTTGGTAGGCCGCACCGCCCACACGCCGGGAACGGACTTCCATTTCGGGAGTGATATTAGCGATCGCCTCCTCAAAAGCTTCCAACGGCTTTTTTTTGGTGGCAGTGGCTAATTTATCCAGCGAATTGTAGACAATTTTTTGGGCGACAACTTTCTTGCCGTCTTGCATCACGTAATTGATGAACTTGGTGATCCGAGTGCTATTGTACTTAGCATCTGGGAGCACGTATCTAACTGGGGCTCTTTTAGCTCTCATAAATTTCCTTCTCCCCTGACGGGAATACTAATTTATTTACTATCCTTGGGCTTCTTGGCGCCGTACTTGCTACGGGAGGTGTGACGATTTTCTACACCGGCGCAGTCAAACTTGCCGCGCACGATGTGATACTTCACACCGGGAAGATCTTTGACGCGGCCGCCGCGGACAAGCACGATACTGTGCTCGGAGAGGTTGTGACCCTCACCCTGGATGTAGGCGGTGACTTCGACTTTGTTGGAAAGCCGGACACGGGCGACTTTACGCAAAGCGGAGTTTGGTTTTTTTGGCGTCATGGTCTTGACCAGAGTGCAGACACCACGTTTTTGGGGATTGGTGGTGGCGACTTGTTTGGAGATCAAGTTGTTGTAACTCTTGCGAAGAGCCGTACCTTTGACCCGCTTGGGCTTGGCGCTTCTTCCTTTTCTGACTAATTGGTTGATTGTAGGCATATCGTGATTCCTTATTTGCTCAAGCCGAGGGCTTTGATTAATTTCTTATAGCGGTCATCATCTAAACGTTTGAGGAAATTGAGCAGACGGCGACGCTTGGCGACTTGCTTGAGAAGCCCCAGGCGGGAGTGATCGTCTTTTTTGTGGCTCTGGAGATGAGCAGTGAGCTGCTCGATGGAAGCGGTGAGGAGTGCCACCTGGACTTCCGGAGAACCGGTATCATGTTCATCTTGTCGGAACTTTTTGATGATTTCCAACTTTGCATCTGCTGTCAATGCCATCGGTATCCTTTCTGGGCTTGCGCCCTACCCGGTCACCAGCAGTGGGCGCCGCCAGGTGACTAGTAACCTTTGCTATTTTGCTATAATGTGGGGTATTATACCACAGTGTGGCGGTTTTGTCAAGGGGTTTTGACAAAGTCAACGAAATGCGGGGCTGTTTTTCGTGATTTTTGGGCAAGGCCCAAAAATCACGAAAAGCAAAACCCCTCGCGCCCCCGAAAGGGGGAGCGAGCACATCTAAAAAAGTAGAAAGAGTAGTAAGTGACTAATTGAGG